>JAWOHN010000262.1:0-21045 GCA_046485135.1 Anaerolineales bacterium
TCGAGCATCTCGCCCATATCCCATAAGCGCACCATGGCATCATTGCCGGTGGTGGCCAGGGTCAATCCATCTGGGCTGAAAGCAACGCTGTTGGCGCCTTTACGATGTACTTCTAGCTTACAGACGGGCCGGCTGTTGAACCCACCGGGGGAGTCACCGGTGTCCCAGATTTGGACGCTGCCATCTCGTAAGGATATGGCTAACAAGCGGGCAGCAGGGAAGGCCTTGGCCAGGGAGGGTGAGAAAGACAGGCTGGTGGCCCACCCACCCGTATCCAAAATCATGGGCTGGTCTAACTGCTGGGGTTGGTAAAGAAATACCTTGCGTCCCACCCCAACCGCCAACAGGTCACCTTCCGGCGCCCAGGCCAGGCTGAAAACATGGTCCCAGGGCCCGTAGTCCATCCCGGTTGGACCTGGGATGGAGGTAACGGTAGGTAGGGACGTGCTAGTGGCAGTTGCAGGGGCTGTTGTGGGGGTAAGGGTGTGGGTTCCAGCTGGCGAGGGAGAGGGGGTTCCATCCTCAAAATGATCTTCGGCCTCCAAAGTCAAAGCAAAGGCCGTTGGTTGGAATGCTTCTGTTGGATTTGGCGCCGGTGTGATGGATGCACCCCCACAAGCCGGCAGAACTGCCACAACCAGCAGTACCAGTAGCGCCAGGCAAATTCCGGTACCATTCTGCACAAGTTCTCCTACGCTCCACTGAAAAACGCTAGCAAGTAAGCCGAAATCCCTCCATATCGACCACCCTGCCCGCCAGGCGGGCTGTTTCGGCTGCAAAAGCAAGTAGATGGCTTTCCAGCGCTTGCTCGGCTAAGCTCAAAGCGCCCTTCCCGTCACCGCTAACGCTGTCCAGGAAAGAGGCCAGCAGGGCCTGGTCGCCGCCGCCGTGACCCTCGCCCAAAGCAGCGCTGGTATCGTAAGCCATGCGGCAATCGCTGCGGTGCTCGTTTACCTCGATCCAGGCCCCGCCGACCCCAAAATGGGCCATTAACGAGCCGCGCGAGCCTTCGATGCGGGTGGTGCGCCCTTCGATGTGAGAGTGACCCTGCATGGTCAGAGTCACCGATAGGTCGCCCTCGAACTGCATGGCAACCACCTGGTTATCTACCGCATCGTTAGCGCAACGGTACACACAGCGCCCATAAGGGCCTTTCTTTAAAGCTTCAAGCAAGTTTTCGGGGGTAGCCGGTTGGGCGACCACCGAACGCGGCCAGCCGCCATAATCAACAACTTGCCTTAACGGTGGCGCCATATAGCTGAGCATCTTCACCAGGCCGGGCGCCCTCTCTTGAGCCCGCGCCAGCAGGGCCGGCAATGAGGCTGCTGTATCAGCAAAAGAACGCCACAGCGGCAGCAGGTCCACATAAATAAATGGAGCGTAATAAGGGCAGGTATCCTGGACTGGACAGCCATCCAGGCAGTAATCTGGGACGCCGGGTGGCGCTTTGTCCGGACGAAAATGAGCCAGGCTGCCAAAACTGCTCAACCGGCGACATTGGCGAGCGAGCATCCAGATCAAGATGTCAAAATCATGGCAGCATTTGGCCAGGATCATGGGGGTACTTTGAGCGCTGTTAGCCCAATTCCCGCGCACATAGCTGTGCGCCATATGCCACCAGGAGACATTCTCCCGGTGCGAGACATTCACAATTTCACCCAATACACCTGAGCGCAGGATCTCTCGCATGCGTTGGAAGTGCTTGGTATAGCGCAAGACATGGGCAACATGTAACTGGCGCCCGCAGCGAGCCGCCTGGTCGACCAAAGCGCGACATTCCCCTGCCGTGGGCGCCATCGGTTTTTCCAATAGAACATGATAGCCGGCTTGCAATGCAGCCAAGGCCGGGGCGGTATGGGCGCGATCCTGAGTGCAGACCAGAGCTGCTGTGCCCATAGCCGGTTTCGCCAGTAATGGTTCCCAGCTTTCAAACCGGTTTTCTGGGGGGATTTGATGCTGGTCTGCAAAAGCGGCCCGCCGGGTGGGGTCCGGCTCTGCCACCGCAACAAAACGCAAGCGGTGGGGATTTTGCAGAGCATAGGTAGCAAAGGCTTCTGCGCCTCGCTGACCCGCACCAATCAAGATGGCATGCACACACTCAGTCATCAGATTTGGAGTCACTTTCAGCCTGTCCTCAGCTTGGCGATGGTCACCCCATCACCGCCTTCTTTCTCCCCGCCCGATTCATATGAGCTAACGTGGGGATGCTGAGACAGGACCTCTCGCACCGATTGGCGCAGCTTGCCGGTGCCCTTTCCATGAATGATGCGCACAAAAGGCAATCCGGCCAGGTATGAAGCGTCCAGGTATCGATCAAGAGAATCGAGGGCCTCCTCGGCGCGCTGGCCGCGCAGGTCCAGCTCCATGCCCGGGGAGGCAGGTAGGGCGACCTTTACGCCCTGGCTGGCAAGTTTAGCCCCCGTCTTGCGCGACCCAGCTGGACTTGGGTGAGCGGGCAGCGCAAGTGCAGCACCGGCCAGATCTAATTCACCCAAACGAGCGCGCACCCGCAAAACGCCCACCTGGACCTCTGCTTCCTCGCCGGATAGCGAGGTGAGCACGCCCTGGACCTTTAAAGTGCGCAGGTACACCTTGTCCCCCACACGCAAGTCGCGCTGCTCAACAGGGCCGGGCAAATGTGCGACCAGGTGTTCCACAGGCTGTTCGATCAATTCTTGCAAGGGCTCCAGCTGCTCTTCCAGGGCTTGGACCGTCTGCAGGGGTTGCCCAGCGCGGCTCAAAGCAGTGCGCATGCGGCGGATCTCATCTTGTAGTTCCTGCAGCTGCTGTTCCGCTTCGCGACGAGCATCAACCAGCACCTGCCGGCGCTCATCCTCGATCTTTTCCAGACGGAGCGCCAGCTCAGCCCGCAGAGCCTCGCCTTCTTTGCGGGCCTTATCCGCCTCAAAGCGCGCCTGCCGGGAGATGTCCCGCTGGCGGTGAATTTCATCCAACATATCCTCAGCGCGTATGTCCTCCGGGTTGAGCTCAGAACGAGCTGATTCGATGATCGAACGAAGCAAACCCAGCCGTTGGGCTATTGCCAGAGCGTTGGAGCGACCCGGTAGACCCACCGTCAAATGGAAGGTCGGCTGCAAGGTTTCTAGATCGAACTCAACGCTGGCATTGACCACGCCGGGTGTGCTGTGGGCATAGGTCTTCAGCTCAGGGTGGTGGGTGGTCACCAGCGTGGTAATACCGCGCTCCAGCAAGTGATCCAGGATAGCCCGCGCCAGCGCAGCGCCTTCTTGTGGATCGGTGCCCGCGCCCAATTCGTCCAGGATCACCAGTGATTCGCGATTTGCTTGCTCCAGGATGCGGATGATATTGGTGATATGGCTGGAAAAAGTGGACAGGGATTGCTCGATGGATTGCTCATCACCGATATCGGCGTAAATATCTTCAAACAGGCTGATTTCCGAACCGGAATGGGCCAGGATATGCAAGCCGGACTGAGCCATCAAGGCCAACAGACCAACTGTTTTAAGGGTAACCGTCTTTCCGCCGGTATTCGGCCCGGTTATGATCATGGCGTACGTTTGCGGATCCAGTTCTACGTCGATGGGCACCACTGTTTGGGGGTCCAACAACGGGTGGCGCGCCTGGAACAGGCGAATCAGGCTGCCCGGATGTGTTCTCAATAGGTCTGGGCTTCTCTCAGATGATCTGGTCTTGTGCAGCTGCTGCCTGCGCTCCTTAAAGGAATGCAGGGCCGGTTCAGTCGAGGCCGTATCCTCAGCGTATTTAGCACAAGCCAGAGCCAAATCCAGCGCAGCCACGATCTCAACAATCTGCTGAATTTCACTGGCTTGTGAACCAACCATATCAGAGAGCTCAGCCAGAATGCGCCGTTCTTCATCCCGCTCGGCTAATTGCAGCTCGCGGTACTGGTTGTTCAGTTCGACCACCGCGATCGGCTCAACAAACAGAGTCGCGCCGGAAGCCGACTGGTCGTGGACAATGGACTTGATGCGGCCTTTGAACTCCGCCCGCAAAGGCAAGACATAGCGCCCGTCCCGTTGAGTGATGATAGCATCCTGCAGGTAGGTGTTAGTACGCGGGTCGCCAACCATGCGCTGGAGTTTGGACATCAGCCGGTCATGGGCGATGCGGATATCACGGCGGATGATGCCCAGCTTGGGTGAAGCTGAATCCAGGATATCACCCCGGTCGGATATGGCCCGGGTAATGGCGTCTACCAACCCAACCGGAGGCGGTAATTGTGCAACAAGCGAGGTCAGGTTGGGAAACTGGTCTTTCAAGCGTTCGAAGGTGCGCGCAATCGTGCGCGCCGCCACCAGGGTAGACTTGATATCCAATAGCTCCGCTGCCGTCAGTACACCTCCGTGGCTGGCCAAATCCACCGGGGCGCGCACGTCGCGCACGCCGCCAATGGTAAAATCAGGCCGGGTGACCAGGAAGCGCACCGCCTCACTGGTATCGGCCAGTCGCTGGCGCGCCTCAAAGACATCACGGGTGGGACGCAGAGCCAGCGCCATATCCCGCGATCCGGCAAAGGCGGTGTAAGTTGCTAACCGGTTGAGTACTTTGAAATATTCCAGGGTATGCAGGGTTTTTTCGTCCATGGTTCGCGAAGTTTACCATAGGTTTCTTGAATCGTAACTGGTCAGCCTGGCGGAATAATGACGCCCATCCCCAAGGAAGAGGTACTTTGTCACTCGCTTTCGGCGCATAATTTTGTATCATACGAATAAATAGAAGTCTGATTTTGGAGGACACATGCAAGATCTAAGCGCACATCTCTTGGAATTGATCCGCCTGGCTTCAACAGACCTGCCTCCGGATGTGGAAGCAGCCTTACAACAAGCTACCCAGCAAGAAGAGACAGGGTCAGCCGCCCGTGGCGCACTTGAAACCATCCTAAAGAATGTCGACCTTTCCAGGCAAAACTCCACACCCATTTGCCAGGACACCGGCACCCCCATTTTTTACATTTACCACCCGGCCGGTTGGAGCACCCGCCAGCTACGGGCACAGATCGAAACAGCAGTAGCCGAAGCCACTCGCCTTTCTTACTTGAGACCGAATTCAGTGGACTCGCTGACCGGCAAAAACAGTGGGAATAATTTAGGCGGCAAGCATTTCCCCAGCCTGCATTTTGAAGAAGTGGAGGGCGATAGGCTGACCATCGAGCTGATGCTAAAAGGAGGTGGGTGCGAAAACGTTGGAGCGCAGTACGCCCTGCCCGATTCACGCCTGAGCGCCGGGCGGGATCTGTCCGGCGTGCGTAAGGCCGTCCTGGATGCAGTCCACAAAGCTCAAGGTAAAGGCTGCGCCCCCGGAATCTTGGGGATAGCCATTGGCGGCGACCGGGGCTCATCCTATCTGGCCTCCAAAGAGGTCCTCTATCGCGACCTTGACGAGGCCAATCCCGATCCTGAGTTGGAGCAGCTTGAAGAGCAGTTGACCACAGAAGCCAATGAACTGGGCATCGGGCCGATGGGCTTTGGTGGAAAAACCACCCTGCTGGGCGCACAAATCACCAGCCTGAACAGGCTACCGGCGAGTTTCTTCGTCTCTGTTTCATATATGTGCTGGGCTTACCGGCGCCGCAAGATGACCTGGCAAAATGGGCAGGTAAGTTATTCGTAATCTTTGAAGGAGTACAGCATGCAACAGATAAACCTTCCCATGAGTGACGAGATTGTGCGCGGCCTGAGGGTGGGCGAACCGGTTTTGCTAAGCGGGATCATGCTGACCGGGCGTGATACGGTGCACAAATGGATGATCGACACCTTTATCAAGAAAACCCGCCCTGTGCAGGGAGATGATCAGGAGGTGTACGAGGCCATCTTACCGCTTCTGGAGGGGGGGGTCATCTATCACTGTGGTCCGGTGGTCGCCGGTCTTGAAACAGGAGATTATCGCTTTGTTGCCGCCGGGCCCACCACCAGCATCCGCGAGGAACCCTACCAAGGGGACGTCATGCGCCACTTCAAGATCAAAGGTGTGATCGGCAAAGGGGGCATGGGACCAAAAACGCTGGCTGCCTGCCAGGAAGTTCCCGGGACGTACCTGCACGCGGTGGGTGGAGCTGCCTCATTGATCGCCCAAACCGTTGAGCGCGTCCTGGGGGTGTATAAACTAGAGTTCGGCGTCCCAGAAGCCATGTGGGTCATCCAGGTCAAGGATTTCCCGGTCGTGGTGACCATGGATTCACACGGCGGCAGCTTGCACGCGGAGATTGAGGCAAAATCGGCCAAAGTTCTGGAAGAGCTGCTTGCACGCGCCTAATATTAGCGAGGCAAGCTACCTTCTCCGTAGATATACAAGAAAATGCTATGATTGGCACCATCCATATAGGATTTCGTTTGCGTTGCCCAGGTAGTATCGTCCATCATCTGTACCAAAAAAAAGCCACAACCTGATGAAGCAGTTGGTGGATTTTCCTCTTGCACAGGAAAATGCATACCTGACACAACCCCAGAGACTAAAACTCGAAAATGGATAGAACGGTTGCCACGCGCATCACGGGTATAAGCCAAGGTTTTCTGGATAGCTTCCTCCAGTGTGCTTTTAAGCTTTAATATGCGATTTGGGCGGAATATGGCCTCGCCTAAACTCTCAAGTATCCTTTTCACCGCCTGCACATCGCAACCTGGTTCTGCTGGCAAAACAAAATCGAGAATCGTTTCCCAGGGAGTGTTTTCAATTGGATGTTTTGCTGGTCCACTGTCAGTAATATCTTCCATAGATCCACTTTTATAATTATTAGGAGTTACACAGTTCAGCCAGAGATAGTCTGGATTTGGGTTTGCAGGTAGGGCGTATGCGTTCCCCGCACACCAGATATCTGGGCATTCCTAATATTACGACACAATTTATCGCAAATGGTGCAGGTACGCAGTACAGGTACTCGCACAAAAAGTAGGACACCCCCTCACAATCATTTCTAATCAGCGCCAGTCAGGATACTTGATCTTACACTCATTCATGGAGGAACTACCTGAAACCTTCATCAAAGACGGTTGACTCAAGCTCAATTGACTGCTTTAATAGCACCAGGGTAATTTCTCGATATTAAACTGGGTACATGCCAGTTGGCTGATTGGCCAAAAATAAATAAACAAAGATCTGTCTTTAAACGGCCAATCTCTGGAGCAAATCGCCGGATTTACTTATGAGTTTGTAAAATTACTTATGGCGGTTTGCTTTGTCACCAAGAATTGATCTTAATGCTTTAGAATTAGCATCGATATGCCTGAACAAATCTCGCAAATCATCATTATTACTGGAAGCGCTTTTATCGCCATGCTCATTTGGGCGTTCTCCATTGCATATGTCAACCTTGATTCAAGCCGGCAGACTGAGCTTTATGAGCTTGAAGGGGAGCTTCATATCAATGATTTAAACAGCAGCCACGGCACTTATGTCAATGGCAATCGCGTCAATGACAAACATCTACAATCAGGAGATCGAGTACAGATAGGTAGCTCGGCCTTAACAATTTTGATCAATGGTGTCAATGATGCAAACTGAAAGTGACGCTAACCGATGGCGGAGCAAGCTGATCCAACCGCGTCTGCGATGGAGCAAGCAATCCATGCGCCCAGCAGAAGTTAGCGAGGCTCTCACAGGCGTGATGTTGGCCCGAGAAAACATCCTGGAGGATGTCAACTATAACAAGATTGTCCCGAACTGCTACCTGGTTGAGTTGGGGCAAGACAATTACGCTCGCAACTTCCAGCCCATCCAACAGAGAGTACTGAAGCAGTGGAGAGATAAGCTGTTAGAGCACTTAATGACAACCAACAGCCGCCTGGGGCGGAGAGAATTTCGCTTTGGCGGACCAGTTACGATTGAGATACGACCCGTTCCAGACCTGAGCGACTCTCAAGCCCGGATCCTATCCTGCATCCAACCCGAGAGTGCAGCGGTCCAGCCCCCACCCGTTGTGCGCCCGGCCTGCCTGGAGCTGTTAAACTCTGGGGAACGCTGGTTCCTTGCACCCGGCATTACCACCATGGGGAGGGACACAACCTGCGAGATACACCTTACGCAAGACGATGTCCAGGCCAAGCGCCTGGTAAGCGGTCAACACGCCTATATCGTAAACGACGAGAATGGCTGGCGGCTCCTGGATGGATCTCCAAGTGGAAAGCCATCTACGAACGGCACATATGTCAATGGGATGTCAATCCCCGCTGAGGGCGCGTTGCTCCAAGACGGTGATCTGATCACCCTGGCCGCCCTTGACCCGGACCATCCCTTGCCAGACACACCCGGCGTGGCGGCATTCAGGTTTAACCGGGATCGCTCCTGATGGACTTGCTGGCCTGGAGCACGCTTTTATTCGCCTTGAAGTGGGTACTGATCGGACTGATCTATTTTGTTTTGCTCCTGCTTTTGCTGGCTCTGCGCCGGGAGGTCTCCCTACAGATGGGCGCCAGCCGGATCTCTGTTCCGGTCGTGCCAGGCCGGCTGAAGATCATCAACCCAGGCAGCGATCTTAATTCTCGGGCAGGAGATATCCTCAACCTGCAACCCGATACCAGCTTTGGCACGGAAGTCAATAACGATATCATTTTGAAAGACAAGTACATCTCCCGCTATCATGCACGCTTGCAATGGGATGGGGCTAATTGGTGGGTGGAGGATTTGGGCAGCCGCAATGGCACATTTATCAACCAGATTCGCTGCACTCCAAAAACTCGGCAACTATTGCCTATAGGCTCTCACCTGCAGGCCGGCGACATGATTTTTGAGCTACTCGATTGAGGCTGTCCCAATGTACAGAGCCTCCCAACGCCCCTCCCGCCAATCTGAAGCCCTGCTGCTGGTTTTTACCAGCCTGATTGCCATCCTGGGGTACCTGATGGTTGCGGCTGCTGCCCAGCTCCGCCAAGGCTTCGACCCACTGCCAGCACTCCCGGCAGCCCTGTTGCCTCCATTGCTCTTGAGCGCAGGCGCATTCGGCTTGCATATAGCCATGCGATCCCGCCGGGTAGAGGTTGAACAGATCGTCTTACCGGTGGTCTCGCTGTTATTGGCTTTTGGGTTGGTCACCATTTTCCGGCTGCGCGGGGCAGAAGGGGCCTGGCAACAGATCACGCGCGGCCTTTTGCCCGGGTTGATCTTGGCAAGCGCCTTTATCCTGAGGCCTCAGTTGGTCGAATTCGTGCGCCGGTGGACCTTGCCAATCAGCGCTATTGGATTGATGCTGCCCATTGCGACCGCCATTTTTGGAGTTGTAGACGAAACCGGCGCCCGCCTGGCGTTAAAGCTGGGTCCCCTGCCAGCCATCCAAACCTCCGAAATGATCAAACTAAGCTTAGTGATCTTCCTGGCCTGGTTTATCGACCGGGAAGGCGAGCAGGTGGAAGGGCGTGCCCGCATCGTCCTGGGTAGGCTACGATTGCCCGCTGTACGCTACTTCATTCCAGGCATCCTGTTCGTATCCATGGCGACCCTGGCCCTGGTTCAAATGTCCGACTTTGGGGCGGTCTTGATCCTGGGATTCCTGTTCGCGGCAATGCTCTACGCTGGCTTCGAGACACGCCTGTTTGCCACCATTGCCGGGATTGGCTTGATCCTGGCTTTGCTGGTCGCCCTGGTGCTGACTTTTTCCTGGGATATCCCAACCGTGATCCAACATCGCTTTGTAGCTTTCCTGGACCCATGGAGCACAGCTGAGATCCAGGTCAACGGGCGGTCGACGGGCATTACCATTGCGGAAGGACCGGGCTACCAAATCCAGCAATCCATTTATGCTATTGTTGCTGGCGGCCTGGCAGGCGCCGGTTTGGGCTTTGGCTCGCCTGATTATATCCCCCTGGCTGCCTCGGATTTCATTTTTGCCGCCATCCTGGAAGAACTCGGAGCAGCAGTTGGGATTGTTATCCTGGTGCTCTTCATCATCCTGCTTATGCGAATTCTCCGGGTGGCTCTGCTGCTGCCGCGCGGGCAGGTATTTGAGCGGCTGCTGCTGATCGGCATCGGCATGCACCTGTTCACGCAGGTATTCGTGATGGTCGGAGGCACCCTTAATATCATGCCCTTGACCGGCGTTACAGTCCCCTTTCTGAGCCAGGGTGGGGCAGCCTTAATGATAAACTTGCTCGAAATTGGCATCGTTCTGGCAGTAGCGCAAAGGCTGGAGACCCGACCTATATGACCCTGGAAAAGCGTATCTGGAATATCGGCCACCTGGTCGCGTTTTTGCTGCTGGTGCTGAGTGTAAGGATCGTGTACTGGCAGATGGTGCGTGGTACAGAGCTGACACCACTGGCTTTGAATCCAGTCACTGCTGCTGCAAATTACCCTGGCAGCAGCCAGACAGAAAGCCCTAGCGCAGCTTTGGAATTACTGGCAGGTGGCAATGGAATCGCGAATCTGCAAAGTCTACCCCAACCTGTTATCCAGCGCACCATGGATCTGCTGTCAACCATCACGCGTGGCTCAATTTACGATTACAGCGGGCGCTTATTAGCCTACGATGGAGAGAACGAAAACGGCGACCGCTTGCGATTTTATACAGAGCCTTCCTTGGCCCATGTGATTGGCTATACCTCCGGTTTACGCACCGGCATTACCGGGCTGGAGCAGACCTATAACAACGTATTGTTAGGTCTAAATCGCCTGGATGCCCGCTTTGCTCAACTCTTACACCAACCCATTACCGGCAGCGATATTTTCCTGACCATCGACAGCCAGATTCAGCGAGCGGCTGAAAAAGCCCTGCAAGGCCATACAGGTGCGATTGTAGTCATGGATGGTCAAAGCGGAGCAGTTTTGGCTATGGCTAATACTCCCCGCTTCGATCCAAACCAGGTTCTAAGTGAATCATATCTGGCGGATTTGATTGAAAGCTGCGGAGATGCCCCCGAATGCCGGGCGCCCCTCTTAAACCGGGCTGCTCAAGGCGCCTATGCCCCTGGCTCCACCTGGAAAACGATCACCTTGATCAGCGCATTGGATACAGGGCAGGTCAGCCCTGCAACGGTGTTTGATTTTGGTCAACCTGTCAACGATCCCAACGGATTCTACTATGTATATGAAGTTGATGGCGGCATCATACCGGACCCAAACCACCGCGAAGCCCGGTTGAACCTGGAGCTTTCTTATGCCAAGTCAGCGAACGCAGCCTTCGCCCGCCTGGGAGACGAAATGCCCCCAGATGTGCTGATCGATTACGCAGCCAGGCTGGGGTTCAGCCAGCCTCAAGCCGAGCGCTTTCCGCTCGAGATCGATTACATGCCCTCAATATTGGCCAATGACCTCAACAGCCTGACTGAAAACAACCTGTTGCGAGCAGTGACAGCCATCGGTCAGGGTGAGCTGCTTACATCCCCGCTGAACATGGGCATGGTCATCCTGGCAGTGTTGAATGAAGGAAATATGCCCATCCCTTACTTTGTAGAATCTATTCGCGAGCCAGGGGGACGCACCAGCAACGGTCCGGTGCGCGGGCAGGTAATCGGGGGTGTCATGAAGCCGGAGACTGCAGAAGTGGTTCGCGAAATGATGGTCGCCGTGGTCGAAAAAGGCAGCGCTGGTCGGGCCAGGGTAGCAGGGCTAACCACCGGGGGGAAAACGGGTACCGCTCAAGTTGGCGGCTCACAACTCCCCCATGCCTGGTTCACCGGCTTTGCAGAGAATAATGAGCGATCGGTGGTGATCGTGGTATTGTTAGAGAATGCCGGAGAGGGCTCGCAGGTGGCGGCGGCGGTCTTTGCTGAATTGGCTAAGGTTGCCTTGGGTTCTCTAGGCCAACCGGTGGAGGAGCTACTCCCAGAGCTTTTGCCCACTGCTCGCCCCCCAGAAGAGCCCAGCATAGAGACACCCACCCCAACACCAGCGCCCACCCTGGAAGAAACACCTGAGGAAACCCCACCGGTCGAGCCAACGCCAACACCGACTGAAAATCCATTCCCTGGCATTCCAACCCCAGAAATCTATCGCGATCCATCTAAGGTGGACTTGACCGCCGGGTCTGCCTCCTGTGTGGTTACCCGAGAGGGGGTAGAAGGCACAGGCACCTTCATCTGGCCCAGCCAATACCAGGCCTTATCCGGTGGAGATTTCAAAATTGGGCATCCGGGTCTTGATCTGAATGCACCCACCGGTTCAGCGGTGTATGCTGCCGATACAGGCGTGGTCATTTTCGCCGGCTGGACGGGTGGGGTTGGTTATGGAAATGCCATTCTGATCGATCACGGTAACGGTTACCAGACCCTATACGCCCACCTGAGTCAGATCAGCACGCACTGTGGCGCTAAAGTCGACCAGGGGAAATTGATCGGCCTCTCGGGCAATACCGGCAACTCGACCGGCCCGCACTTACACTTCGAGGTGCGCGTTCCAGGCGGCTATATCAATCCACTGCGGGTGCTGCCTACCCCTTGAAAAGACCTGGCTTATTCAGGTTTTATGCAATTCAACCACAAAATAGGAAAAACCAGGGCTTCCGAACCTTTTTCAATGAAGTGCGTAATTCCAAGGTTGAGTGTCACAAAAACCACCGGCCTGCAAGGCTATCCTAATGGACAAACCTCTGCAGGCCGGAAGCATGTTAAACCTATTGCTCCGATTGTGGAGAACACTACGGCACATATACATAGAAGTTGTCAAAGTGGACCTCAACTCCAGCAACAGGCCGGGTACCGACCATCAAGCCAACTGCGCCGGCTTCGAAGGTCTCACCCCCTAGACGCCGCTTAAGTCAATCTGGTTCCCGATCTATTTGTTCTTTAATTCACTTTTAATATTTCTACCTGATCAATAAACCGTTAAGCCCTCATCTCATATTCATCGCGTAACGAGTGAACCTGTTCGCGCCAGACGCTTTGGAATCGACCGGGATCGACAACCGGTTTCTGGATCATTTTCAGACAGTACGCCATCTGCTCCGGTGTGCTGCCGGATTTGGAGTAGAGCTGTAGGGCAAACTTGGACAGGTCGCGCACCATAAAATCAAAGATCTGATCTAAAGTATGGGCAGGCACTGTATAGATCTCGGCATTTTCAAGGATAAGCTGAGCGTACACCACCAGAGTGAAGGCCTCCCCCAACGTCAATAGGAAATCCAGGTCTTTCGTTTGGGCTTCGCTGGGCGTGGCGCGCATCAGCATCTCCTCCAAGACGCGTACTTGTTCTTGAAACAGGCACATATTTGGCAAGTCAAATCTATTGAAGACTGTGCGGTAATCATGAAAACGGATCTTTCCCAGACCTTTGGCTGGACCCTGACGGAAAAGGAAATCGTCATTGGCAGCCTCATCCCGCCGCGGCACAAGAGGATATTCGGCCGGATTGAAGAAGTAATTGGCGATGAACTTGACGATCAGGGCGATGTTAACATGGACGGTGCCTTCCAGTTTCGGCAGGGCTCGAATATCGCGCGCCGCCATCTCAAAATAGGTATCCTTCTCGAATCCCTTGGCAGCAATGACGTCCCACAGCAGGTTGATGACTTCTTCACCCTGAGTAGTTACCTTCATCTTTACCACCGGGTTGTAGAGGAGGTACCGGCGGTCCTCCGGTGAGGCTGAGCGCATATAGTCTGCTGCGCGCAGTGTAAATAACTTCATTGCTACCAGGCGCGCGTAGGCTTCGGTGAACATCTGCTGGACATGGGGGAAATCTGTCACTGCCATGCCATACAAGCGGCGATAGGCTGCGTGATGAAGTGCTTCATAGAATGCATGCGTGCAAATACCGATTGAGGCCCAACCAAGATTGTATTTACCGATATTGACTGTGTTGAGGGCTGTGTACCAGGCTGCCTGACCCCGCGCCAGGATATCGGTCTCACTTACCGGATAATCATGTAATTCAAAGTTGGCAACGTAGGATTGGCTATGAGTGATATTCCGCAGCAGGTTGTAGTTTCGGTGACGGTAATCGGCGGTGAAGAAGACATATTCCCCGTTGCCAGCGATTTTCCCGAAGGTTGAGACCATGGGGGCAATATTGCCGTTACCGATATAATATTTTTCCCCGTTGGCCAGATAATTCCCATCAGCCTGCTCGGTCAGGCTCATCTCGGTGGAGTAGATATCTGCGCCATGTGCGCGCTCGGACAGGCCAAAAGCGAAAACGTGGCCTTCTTGTAGTAATTGAGCTGCCCGGCGTTTGAGGCTTTCATTCTCGCTCTGCCAAATCGGTCCGAGCCCCAGAATGGAGACCTGCCAGGTATACCAGTAGGCCAATCCATAAAAAGCCAGGATCTCATTAAACTCGCAGTTACGCCAGGTATCCCACCGGCTATCTGGTGTGCCATAAGCAGGCGGGGTCAACAATTCGGCCAAGATCTGTTCTTGTTTTTGAAATTCCAAGAAATCCGCATACCATATCTGGCGGTGGTCATCCTCTTTGAGCCTGTGCTTTCCCTTATGCTCAAAGAAAGCAATAGTCTTCTGCATAATCTCTCTAGACCGTTGGTCGGGATAATACCGGTCGTGCTTGTTTGGATTCAGCAGAATCATTTCATCCCTCCCCGTTCATACGATGGTCAAGCTGTATGTCTCATACAGATGAAATTGGCAACTCTATTGGATCAGCAACACAAGTGCTATAAGATAACTATACAACAACCTTCCCCCAATAGCAACTGGTAGTTGGGTTTAGTTAAGGCCTTCTCAGTGGAATTTCCAAGCAGATAAAAGTCGATAGAATGCTATGACCTGTTGAAACGGTTTTCCAGGAAGTCCATAAACAAATCTACGACCTGCGGATCGAAATGCTTGCCAGACTGGTCGCGGATATATTGTCGAACTTTATCCTCAGGCCAGGCCGCCCGGTAAGGCCGGTCGGAACGTAAGGCATCATAGACATCCACGACCGCAAAGATGCGCGCCGCCAGGGGGATTTGTTCCCCCTTTAAACCTCGCGGATAACCGGTCCCATCCCACTTTTCGTGGTGGCAATAGGGTATGTCCAGAGCCGGCTTGAGGTAAGCAATGGGAGAAAGAAGCTCATACGCGTAGACAGGATGCATGCGCATAATTTTCCATTTCTCCTCATCCAAAGGGCCGGTCTTTAAGAGGATGCTGTCTGAAATCCCCATCTTGCCAATATCGTGCAGGAGCGCACCGCGCCGAATATGCACCATCGACTCCGGTTTCAGACCCATAGCCTCTGCTAAGTGCAAGGTCATCTCGGTTACCCGCTCTGTATGACCTTCCGTCTCGTGATCACGCATGTCCAGAGCCCGTGACCAGCCCTCAATCGTCGCATCGTAGGCCATTGCCAGCTCGATATTAGAGCGTTGCAGGTTTTCAAACAGGGAAGCATTGTCGATTGCAATGGCTGTTTGTCCAGCCAGTGTCTCTAGGAAATCGTACCATTCCGGGTCAGGCAAGATAGGCTTGCGGGTGAAAACCTCTAAAACACCTTTAACTTGCCCTTTTGCCACCAGCGGGGAGACAAGATAGGATTTGAAATCCTCTCCTCGCAACAGGTGTGCCCGGCGAAAATCACCCACCTTATCCAAGTCTTGAATAGTGATGGTACGCCGCTCCAAAACAGCCTTCCCGGTATAATCCTCACTCAAATGGGGGCTATAAGAAGCCAGCCCCCCTCCGCGAAATCCACGCCCGGCAGCAAATTCCAACATCTGCGTATGTGTATTGAGCAACAAGATCCCAGCAGCGTCTACTTGAAGCTGGGAGGTCACCTGATCCAACAACACATCCAGGGTGACCCGTAAATCCAGGCTGGCGGTGATAGCCATGTCAATGGTGCGTAAAGCGGCCAGTCGTTGCAAGTGAGATTGGATCTGCTGCTCTGCTTTCTGTCGCTCGCTAATATCAAATATCGAGAGAATGACTCTCGAAAGGGTATGCTCATAAGCAGGGGAAATTGTCAACCTCAAAATGAAGTGGACTGGTTCCCCAGTCAGCTTATAACTAACGCCGTTTCCCTCAAATTCGCGCTGCCCATTAGCAATCGCGATCAGCACCAACCAAAACAACTCGCGGAACCTCGCTCCAAATATCTTGGGAAGGTTCGAAATCAATTCTTCCTTATTTTGAGCGTGGTAGAGCTTGAGGGTCGCCTGATTGACATCTAAAACTTTGATCCGCCGCAGGCATTCGTCCACCGATTCCGGGTTTTTATTCAGATATGGCTTGACATTCATAATTCCCTGCAAACGCAGGTCATTGAAAAATTTTCGAATCCCAGAGAAATCGGCTTCCCACATTGAAATTGGAGAATTTTCAAAGATCGTCCGATAACGAAGTTCGCTCTGGCGCAATCGTTCTTCAGCTTGTTTCCTGGCAATTGCCATTGCCACTTGAGTGGACACAAAGCCTAGAATGGTTAAATCCTCTTCTCCAAAGTGCACCCCTTCGGTATAACTCTGGACTACCAGCACACCGATAATCTCTTCTTCTGTCCTTAAGGGGACGCCTAGCCAATCCACAGACGGCGCCCCAATGGACTCCACCTCTCCAGCGGCTTCCAGCTCTTCAAATACTCTCTGTGGAGCCAGCAGGGGTTTTCCAGTCCGCAGGACATATTCAGTCAAGCCTTTGCCAGGTTTGTTGGGGCCCGGGGGCAGGTCGTTTTCATCTACATAATAGGGAAATGTAATCAGGTTTGTAGATTTGTCATAAAGAGAAATATAAAAGTTGCTGGCGGGAATTAACTCACCGACAATAGCATGGATCGATTCAAACAGCTCGTGTAGGTTCTCAGCGCAACTGGCACTCTCGGAGATTTTATATGAGGCAGCGTAGACTTTTTCCGCCCGCTTACCATCCCGCCGGGCTTGCGCATCACGCATTTCTCGCTCCACCGCCGGTAAGAGACGCTCCAGATGATCCTTGACGACGTAGTCTTGGGCGCCAGCGCTCATCGTTTGGATGGCAATTTCTTCTGCATGTCTGTCCGCCAATAAGATCAGAGGTGTGTCAATGCCACGCTCTTGTAAGATACGAAGGGGCGTGGCCCCATTAAAGGATGGCAACGGACAACGAGCCAGGACAATATCCCAAGATTGTGAATCCAGAGCCAATTGCATCGCCTGCGGTGAGTCCACCCGCTGCGCGTCAGCACGGTAGCCGCCTTGATTCAAGTATTGGATTAAGACCCCCAGGTCTTCATCCGTATCTTCAACAGCCAAAACCCTAAGGCTTTTTGTCACTGCTGGAACTCTCCTTTAGTCACTAACCCCTGCAATAAAAGCCAATGCAGAAGGGAAAAATTTAGACCATCAAAAGTGTTTCATACTTAACAATTGTTAGCAATCTTATATAAATAAACCCATCCCAAAAGAAAAATTCTTCCTGAATCTACTTCAATTATGCAGGAAGCATGCCAGCCTGCCTGGCAAAGAGATCGAAGCAATCATAAAATCCAGGGGCAGGATAGCAAAACAGGGCAAAACAAGTCCAGGGGCAGGTTTTCCCCCCCCCGAACTTGTCAATACAATAGCTATGAAATTAATATTTTAGATAATTGGAATATTACAATTAATTTAGGAAGCCGTCAAGGTTTTGAAAACCCTTTCTTGGTTCATAAGACCCAAAATTCTAGCTTGAGGGCGGTTTTTCGGGCTGGCTTGCAGAATTGAGAGGTGAATTTGACCGGTTTTCCAGTTCTTGCAGAATTTCAAAGTCTTGCCTGAGGTTACGTCCACGGATAATTAAGCTGATAAGGTAGATCAGCATCGCGCCAAAAATCACAGCAAAACCACCGATCATGTAATTGCTGGTATCCGGAGTTGTTTGTTGAAGTTGTTGCAAGACCGGCTCCATGACCGCCAGATTTTTTAAGGACAAGGGAAAATTAAGAGACATCATCATGATTACTCCACAAGTTTTAACTTGAGCTGCTCAACTTTGTCAGCCAGACCACCCAGGCGTGTCCGATGCCAAAGCAGATCGACAAAAATGATTGAGAAGACAATCAGGCTAAAAATAAAGGTGTGCAGCATGCGAGTCGACATATCAAACGAACCTTCTGCTCCAGGGTCGCCGGAGCCAATGACTACCGGGTGGATCGTGCGAAAGATGCGGATGGAGAGAAAGGTCAAGGGAACGCTGATGAAGCCAATAATGGCGTAAACAGCTCCGAAACGAGCCCGGCGGTCGGGATCCTCGATCCCCGAACGCAGCATCAGGTAAGCCGCATATATCAGCACCATGATGGTGGTGGTTGTCAGACGCGGATCCCAAGTCCACCAGGTATTCCAAATCGGACGGGCCCAGATCGAGCCAGTGATAATAGCAACGATCAGAAAGACCACGCTGATCTCCACCGAAGCCAAACTGACATTATCCCAACTACGTTTCCCCGTCCTCAGGTATCCTATTCCGGCAACCGCCGCTACCAGGAAACCGAGCATTCCGACCCAGGCCGAAGCCACATGGTAATAGAAAACCCGCTGCACCTGTCCCATGACGATCTCCATTGGTGCATACAGAAAGACCATACCAGTGGCAATCACAAACAGTAGAATGGTGATGATATCAAGGATATTTAACAAACGAGGTTTTGCATCCATAGATTTACTCCATAAAAGCTATTCTTCCACAACGTAGTCAAACACCATGAAAGCAATGGCAATAAAGACCACATCATAGGTGATCAACAAATTGAGATAGGGCCAAATCTCAGACATTTCAAACCCACCAATAAAACCACTGCTACCCTTCACTGCCGCGATCAACACCGGGATAACCACCGGAAAGAGCAAGATCGGTAAGAGCACATCACGAGTGCGCGCTTGCACTGCCATACTGGAAAGCAAGGTACCCACCGCCACATAGCCAATCGACCCCAACAGGATCACAACCCACAAGCCAGGGATAAACAGGTTCACATTGTAGAGTATGCTGTAGACAGGCAGGACAATGGCTGCCACAACCAGCATGAAGACCAGATTACCGATCGCTTTACCAAAATAAATCGCACTGCGGTCTACCGGCGCCAAAAGCAACCCATCCAGGCAACCACGGTCTTTCTCAGTTGCCATCGAGCGAGTCAACCCGAGCGTACCGGCAAAGGCAAAAGTGACCCACAACACGCCAGAGGTTACTGAAGCGCTGGTTCCCGGCTCAAGCTCCAAGGCAAAGTTGAAGATAAATATGACCAATAAGGCAAAGACGAGCATCGCCGAAAGCAGTTCGCGGCTACGCAGCTCGGCAGCCAGGTCCTTCCAAACGATAGCCCATAACGCCCGAAAAAAACCGCCCACACCCCCAGGTGCAGAGACTCGTGCAGCCACATCAGTGCGCATGGACCGGTTCCTCTACTCTCGCTGGCGGGCTCTCCCCCACCAGAGCCTCCCGGTAGAAAGACAACAAACCATCTCGGGGTATCCGGGATTGCTGCTCAGAAGCAACGATAACGCCTTTGGAAAGCACATCGAACCGAGAGGCCAGGTCGCCAGCCCGGCTCAGGTCATGCGAGGTCATAACCACAGTCCGGCCTGCCGCAGCCACTTCTCTAAGAACGGTGTCCAGCATAACACAGGCATCCTGGTCCAAACCAGTATGCGGCTCATCGAACAACATCACATCCGGGTCATGAAGAACTGCTCGCCCAATGGCAAGACGCTGCTGCATGCCGCGCGAGAAGGTGCGCACCAAATCTCTGCGGCGAGCTGCCAGGCCGACCAAATCAAGTACTTTATTAGCCCGCTGGTCCAGATTGTTGACTCCGTACATTTTTCCGTAAAAGCGTAGGTTTTCCTCCGCTGTCAGATCACCATATAGCAAGGGAAGATGTGACACCACTCCCAAGCGCCGGCGGACTGCTGCAGCCTGGGAAGGCAAGCGATAACCGGCGATACTTACTTCTCCCAAAGTCTGCCTGGAGAGCGAGGCTAGAATGCGCAGGAAGGTCGTCTTTCCAGCCCCGTTCGGGCCCAACAAGGCAACAAACTCGCCCTCCCTCACCTGGAAATCCAGGCCTCGCAGGACCGGTTTTAGCCCAAAGCGCTTGACCAAATTCCTTACTTCAATCATCCGTTCGTAGTTCCCGCTAAGCGGAAATCTCCTTCAAGCGCCCCTTCAACTCCGCGCGGCGCTTCCGGTAGGCCTCTTCAGGCAATTCGCCTGCGGCATAAAGATCGTCCAGAGCGATAATTGCATCGATCAAGCTTTCGACATCATCCTCTGTATACTCATCTTCCACTGTTTCCGTTTCATCATCAAAGTCGCTGTTTTGTTTCTGATTGCGGAAGAAGAGCCACACACCGGCAGTGATCATTACCAACCCAAAAGACCCCAAGCCGATGATCAAGCCGCTGGTTGAGTCAGAAGCGAGTGAAAAACCAGAACCCGAGCTGCCTGATAAGCTAAGCTCCAGAAAACTACCTGCTGCCAGCTTTTCTCCGCTGTACAGACGGTAAGTACCCCCCTGCACCGCACGCGTGCCATCATCCTTCAACATCTCACTGCGGACTTTCACCCCATCTTCCGGCAGCATGACGATCACCGCTTCGACCGGCAAACCTAATGGCTGCACTAAATCCAGCTTACGTTTATAGGGAAGTTCGAAAGCAAATAAGACCTGGTACTCACCCATTCCTGGGCGGATGGCAACCGTATCGGCAAACCCGGTCGGGGTCTGTAAATATCGTTCTCCCAGTACGCCATCTTGAAATTGCAGATTCGTAGCTCCTTTCGGGAGAGGAAAATCCACAATCGGGCCGCCTTCCTGTCGTGGAACAATCGTCTGATTGCCTTTGTTCGAGAAGATGAAGAGTTGCACCACCTGAACTAACTCTTCTTGCGTAAATTCAAAAAAGATATGTAAGCGTTCTACGGATAATTGAGAGATATCCGTTGTGGTGTCAAAAATGGTCACATCTAAGGACAGGGTGCTGGTTTGTTCATCGGCAGAGGCCATAGGGGAAACATACGTAGCCTGCCCATAATCCACCGTAACCAGGTAGGTGCGGCCTGGAAGCATCTCGACATTCTCAAAGGAATACGCACCATCTGCTTGGGGCGTGGTGATGTCACTGTACACAATCTGCATCCCCTCGAAACTATGTAAAGTGACCAAGGGCTCGCCGGTCAACTCGCCACCCGAGCCATTGATGATCCTTCCAGTGATAACACCTGTTCC
>JAWOHN010000046.1:0-17155 GCA_046485135.1 Anaerolineales bacterium
AAAACAGGATCTGGAAGCTCCAGCCATCCACCGCTGATCACCTCATATAGCATGGAGATCATTAATAACAGGGGTATCCAGATGCCAGCCAGTAAGGGCAGCCCGTTCCATTTTGGCAATAGGCGGCTTCTTAGGCACAAGACTCCAAACAATGCCATAGCCAGAAAGTTAGCTGCCATACCGAAAATAAACATGGACCACCAAGGATCGCTGTCGAAAATGCCCAAACCGGTTGCGCCTATTGCGCTGACCAGCCCAGAGACAGCTCCAAAACCAAGCCACAGACGCCCAAACTGGCCGGATTCGGCCCCATAACGGGCCAGCAGCCCCATAAAACCCACGCTCAACAGCAGCATGCCCAGTGCAACCAGGTACATATCTGCTACATTGAGATACTGGTCGATCCACAGGCTGCGCAGATTGTACCGGTAGTATTCCGGACGCATTCCGGCCAGCCAGCCCAGTATGACAGCCAGCCCTCCTACCGGCAGCGCCCAACCGGCTAAGCGGATAAATTTTTCTTTCGACATATCTACACCTCGTTGGGAATGCTCCTCGATCGCGGTAGTCAGCGTATCGAGCATCGTCCGCATCCACAAGGTTACCAGGCCGAAGCTACCCCTTTCAAAAAACATCCGCCGGCAGCAATCCCGAAAGACCTGTAGCATCGGATATCCGTATTCCCTGCGAAATCCAGACGGAAAGACGTAGAGCAGCAAACGATACACCCGGAGGGAATAGTGGACCGGCAATGGCTCACGCATGATGCCTTTCATGTTCACCTCCTCATACACTCCCATCCAAAACCTGTTTTCCCCGTGCAATGGACACCTGGCGTTGCAAGCGCATGGCTTCCGCTCGAACAGCCTTATATCCCAGGCCGCTCAGGCGGTAATAGCGCCGGCGTTGGTCATCCAGTTGTGGGTCGGGTCTCTCGTCACATTCTTCGATCAAGCCCATGGATAGCATACGCTTGATGGAGCCGTACAGCGTTCCGGGACCCATTTTTACCTCTCCGTTGGTATTGGCTTCGACTTCCAGCATGATGGCATAGCCGTGCTTTTCGCCATCGGCCAGAGCCAGCAGGATGTTGAACACCGCCGGAGTCATGGGTAGCAGGTTTTCTGGAAGGGTG
The DNA here is from genome assembly GCA_046485135.1 of Anaerolineales bacterium. GTDB lineage: Bacteria > Chloroflexota > Anaerolineae > Anaerolineales > UBA4823 > CAZAQS01. Next base: position 1,136 of record JAWOHN010000046.1, read on the forward strand.
TTGCTTGTATTTGTCATTGCTTCTCCTTGATTGGATCAATATATCCGTGCACGATATATCTGTTATGGATATTTTATACCTTTTTTATCCAGTTGTCAACTAGCAGTTATTGGCTTGTCTCTCCGAGTTCCCCCTTACTCTGCGCACAGAACAACTGGATATCGTGAATGTACGCCCCTGGCAACCCCGCACCAGCCGCTCAAGCACCTGACCGCCGGTGCCATCAGTATTCGCGCGCTATCATCTGGTCATCTGGAACAAGCCCAGTATTGCTCAAATCCTCCCCCTAAGGCGCCTCCAGCCACTCCACCGGCGTCGTTAATGGCCCACTCAGGCTGTGTAAAAATGCTTCCAGCTGCATCATGCTGGGACCCATGAACGGCAGCGGCTCCAGCTCTGTATGGCCGATGGCTGCTTCTGGAGCATGTCTGTAATGCCGCACAACCATGAACAGGTCACCGATTTGCCCGGCGTGCATATAGGGTGCCGTCTCCGCCACATTGCGCAGAGTCGGTGGTTTGAATGCCCCGACCAGCTCATCCCCGCTGTCCACCAGAAAGCGTAGCTCGGCGCACTCGTCCGGCTCAGCATCACTGTATGGGCCCAGGCAGTTGAATTCATCCTCCAGAACACTCTGCACACCCAACTGGCGCCCGGGATCAGGCGCTGTGTCGCTGCGAGGTGGGACGCCCGTGTTGTGGAAAGAATTATTGGTAAACAACGGTCCATTATGGCACTGGATACAGCCTGCTTCATCGATGAAGAGGCGCAATCCAGCCACCTCATTTCCGGTCAGAGCCTCATCCATTGCCTCAACATCTCCTTCTAGAAGCGCTTCGACGTAGGCGTCAAAACGGGAGGGACCGGGCATGATCAGTCTTTCATACGCGGCAATCGCCTTGCCCATATTGGCGTAGATCCGGCTGACCTCGTCACGATCCTCCGGGCTCATCGCCTCCCAGGCAGCCCGGGCTTCCGGATCCTCCACGGGTCCAGCGCTCTCGGGAAAACGGGACGGGTCTGACAGATCGGGTAGTGGGCCGAAGATGGTTTCATAATCCGCCCGATAGTACTGGTCGATCAGGTGTGCGTATTGGGTGCGCGTACCCCCATGTTCCACCGCGCTTTCCATGGGTCCGAGCGCCTGAGCCCACTGGCTGTCGGCGCGCCCATCCCAGAATTGCCAAGGGCTGTAAGCCGTGCCCACAATCGTCATCGTCTTGCGATCCATCACTCCCACCCCAACACCCAGGGCTCTCCCGTCGGTGAACATCATTGAAGGGATATGGCAAGTTGAGCAGGCTACCTGCCCGTTGCTGCTAAAACGAGTATCAAAGAACAGCCTGTGTCCCAGAGTAGCAGCCTGCAGGTCATCGGCGTACTGGTTGGAGGGATCCGGCGGCAAAGGCGGCATGCTCCCGATCCACAAGGAGCGCAGCGTTTCGATTTCTTCCGCCGTCCAATCATGATCCGCTGTCGTCTCTTGATTCGCCATCGATTCCTGGTGCATCATTGGCCCCTGGTGGTCCATTGACTCATCCTGTATCATGGATTCTTGGTGTTCCGGTGTCTCTTCAGGCCAGGTCCAAATCAGGTAGACGGCCAGCCCCAAGACAGGCACCAGGATGAGCGCTGCGAGCAAGATCTTGGATTTCATCGCTTCCCTCCCATATAATAAATGCTCTCGGCAATCGACAGGTTATTTCAAGATCGGGTTAAACGTAACGCTATCGCTCTGACCGTTGGCAGTGATGTGAAATGTGACCTCCCACCAACCGGGCATATTAAACTTCAACCCCTCTACAAGGTAATCGCCTTCCCCTAGATTCTGTGTCACCTGTGGTTTTGTGGGCAGTCCATGGCCGTGCTGAGGCATGCCTCCATCGACCGTGATCTCGGCCTGTTCGAGGATCTGTCCAGCAGCATTTTCAACGTGAACTGTCCAGGTGTGAATTTGGTTAACCGGTACCGGATCAATGGAGCTGGTAAAAGATACCTTGAAAACACCCTGATCCGAGAGCCGTGTTTCGGCCGTATCCAGGTCGTCTGGAACAGCCCTTCCGCCCATGACACTCCCCATGATGCCTTGTGGTCCGCCAACCAAGATCAGCAATACCGTCACGGCCAATATCAGCGCGGCGACTCCAAGAATGATATAATTCGCCTTTTTCAAAATTAACTCTCCCTTCAAAACCTGCACTCCATCCGGGTACTGCTCTCTTGCTTTGAAAGCGTTCTATCTGGAAGCAATCGAACGATAATATGCTCTACCCGGCTCATTTACCGGCTTTAATACTGCATGTCACCTGACCGTCTTGGTGTTCAGTCCAAGTCCTATCCATGACCTACAATCAGAATAGATTGCGCCTTTCATTTTATCGACGACATTTTTCGGTTTTCAACACTCGTACTTGGTGATTGGCCGAAAGTCGTTCACCAAAGAACTGGCGTCAAATAGCCAATCACTGGAGCATACTGCCGGATTTACCCATGAGTATGTATAATTACTTACGGCGGTTTGTTTAGGAACCACAGGCCTACACAAAATAGTCAACCATCCTTCTTGTTGATTATACAATTTATTTGAGAAAAACTTCGAAAGTTCTGTATGGATAACTTTTCTGCTTAAGCAGCTGATTTGTGGTTTAGAACCTGTGTTACAATTTTTAACCTATGAGCTACGTACCCTTAGCCCACTTTGTTCAGATGAGCGATTCAGGCGCTTTATATTCGCGCTCCTGTGAACTATGACTAAATTCACAAACTTTCTCTTCTAACCAATCCCCCGCGGCGCGCAATAAGGCCCGCGGGTTTTCTGTTCTTAAGGGTAGTAACATGAAACTGAAACACCAGACTGGTACCAATGCTTTTTGCATCTTGTGGGCCGGGCAGTCGCTGTCCTTGCTGGGCTCGGGCATGACTCGTTTCGCGGTCATGATTTGGGCTTTTCAGGTCGAGGGCACGGCCACCGCTCTGGCTCTGTTGGGATTCTTCAACTGTCTCACCTACGTCATCGCCAGCCCTTTTGCCGGCGTTCTGGTTGACCGCTGGAACCGCCGCAGCGTCATGGTCCTGGCCGATTTGGGGGCCGGGCTGATGACCGCTTTCCTGCTGGCGATGTTCTGGCTGGGTCGGCTGGAGCTGTGGCACCTCTATCTGGCTGTTGGCATGGTGGGTGTCTTTGAGGCCTTCCAGGAGCTGGCTTTTTCCGCCTCGATCAGCCGGCTGGTCCCTCGCCAGGATTTTACGCGCAGCAACGCAAGGCTTGGCTTGGGGCGCTCAGCTGCGCGCATGCTCTCGCCTGCCTTTGCTGGCCTGCTGCTACCCCTGGCGGGATTAGGCGTGGTGATGCTGGTGGATCTGTTCACGTTGAGTCTGGCCTTGCTGGGGCTGTTCTTGGTGCGCATCCCGGCGCCGGCGGTCAGTGCGGTCGGTCGCCAGGCCAGCGGCAGCTTCAAGCATGAGATCAAGTTTGGCGCCCGCTTTGAGACCACCCTTATCCCCCAGTGAATTTGGTCTTGTAGCCCAGCGACTGCAACCTGGCAGCGATCTTTTCCCGGTGATCGCCCTGGATTTCGATATTGCCCTCCTTGACCGTGCCGCCGCTCCCACAGGCCTGCTTCAGCAGCTTCGCCAGGGCTGCCAGATCCCCCTCGCTGAGCTGCAGATTGCGGATCACCGTGACCGTCTTGCCGCCCCTCCCCTTGACCTCTCGCTGGATGGCTGCGGTCTGTCCTTGGGGCGGCAGGCTCTTCGGTTTTGGGCAGCGGCACGGGTAGCTCCCACAGCGCGGGCAGCGCTTGGAAAAATTCGGGTCGGTGGAATACACAGTCTGGTTTTCGTCTCTCGGCATCGGCAGCATCTCCCACCCAAGTATAGCGGATATTTAACCCGCTGCTGTCCTTTTTCCATGCCAGAGTGGTAAGCGCCAGCTGCCCTCTCCGCCCAGGCGGATATCTCGCCGCAGGAAGAGCAGCCAGGCCAAGATTGCCATCAGCGCGCTTGCTCCCAGCAGGCCAAACAGCCAGTCGGCCTTCAACCCGTTCAGCGCATCACCTCCCTGGAAGTAATCGTAGGGCAAAAACTGGGCGACCAAGCGAATCTTCTCGTTGATGGACGACATGGAAGACAAGAAATAACTGGCTACCATCACGATCCCCGCGCCCATGGCTGCCATGCTCCTGGATGGCAGCCACATGCTCAGCAGCAACGCCAGTGTTCCGTACACCAGACCCTGTGCAAACACGGGCACGAACGGCAGCAGCATCTCTCCCCAGGTAAAGGGTAAGCCTGAGCCTCCCAGCAGAACACAGAAACCTAGCCAACCTACTATCAATATGCCTGCCAATGCCGCAGTAAAGGCAATCGTGCGACCCCAAAATAATTGGTTTCGCCCAACCGGGTGGGCCAAGATCAGATCCAGCCGGCCGTTCTCTTCATCGTTTGCCAGCAACCCGCTGCCTGCAATGACAGCAAATATGCCGATGATGACCGGCAGCATCGAGAAGGCGTACATGCCCAAGAACCCTTCCGGCGTCATCAGCGCTGTTGCATCGCCGCCGAAAAAGGCCAGAAATTCGGGTGGGTAGCCTTCGATCATCTTCAAGAAATCCTCTTGCTTGTCCACCATGAACACCTTATAGAAAGGTACGACGATCAATCCAAGGGCGGCGATACCCAGGCCCCAGCCCAGGATCTGGCCTCGCATCCACATAAATGTGTAATGAAATGTTGCCTTCATTTTAACTATTCTCCTTCTTGTAATAAGCCAGAAACACTTCTTCCAGTGACGGGCGAGATGTCTCGATCTCGCTGACCGGATAAGCGCCTAAGGCTTTGATGAAACTATCCATCACACCTTTGATCTCCAAGGTGACGGTCGAATCGTGCTCTTTGGAGACCACCTGCACTCCAGCCAGGTTTTCCAGGCTTTGGCTATTGACTGGTGTCAGGAAGCGCACTGTAATGCGGTGCAAGGCTCGTTGGGTGAGCAGGCTGGTTTCTCCGACCTCGGCGATCTTTCCTTCCCGGATGATAGCCACCCGGTCGGTGACCGCCTCAACCTCGCTCAATATATGTGAGCTGAAGAAAACCGTTGCCCCGCCGGCGCGTGCCTCCCGGATCAAGTCCAATACTTCTTGCTGCATCAAAGGGTCCAAGCCTCCGGTTGGCTCATCAAGCAAGAGCAGCTCGGGCCGGTGCATTAAGGCCTGTACGACACCGATTTTCTGTTTGTTTCCCTTTGACAGGTTCTTGATAGGCAGCTTGAGGTCCAGGTTCAGGCGCTTGCACAATTGCCGCACATATCCCCAATCTGCCTTCCGCCCGCGCATGTCGTTGAGAAATTTCAGCTGGCGTTCGACGGTCAGGTTTTCAAAAAGCTCCATCTCCCCAGGTAGGTACCCGGTACGCTGTTGTACGGCGATCGGGTTGGCCTGGGGGTCGATCCCCAGCACCTGCGCCTTGCCGCCATCGGGACGGATCAAATCCAACAGGCAGCGGATGGTAGTGGTTTTGCCGGCGCCATTGGGGCCTAAAAAGCCGAAGATTTCGCCTCCTTTCACCTGCAAATCTACGCCTCTCAATGCCTGTACTTTACCGTAGGATTTGGTCAGGCCTTCGATAATCAATATGCTGTCCTGATTGCTTTTTTCGTTCGGGTAACTTGTTTCGTTCATTTCATTTTTCCTCATTTTTTGATTTGGGACTTTTCCTTGCGGAACACTGATGACAGAGATCACCCTAAAGTTCAAGTCCCAAATTTTACACAGGATGCCTCGCAGGATGGTCTGATCGCTGATCTTACCTATGAGGATGGTGACAGGTAGGTATTGACCCTTGACCTCTGTCTTGATCTCCATTCCACCGAGCCACTCTGACCAACTGGGGTCGAGAACCCCCGCAATTTTTATCTGGTACAAATCCCATTCTTTACTTGAGTCCATAATCTCCCGCTGTCCTTTCTTGATGATAGGATAGCAGGCAACCGGTACTGCTGTAACGATCCAAAAGTATGGTTGTGGTACTGTTTTTACGGGAGGAAAACTTTATAAGATGCCCATCTGTCTGGCACTTGCAACTGCCTGAGTACGGCTGTTTACCCCCAGCTTGCTGTAGATATTTGCAGTATGCCCTTTGACGGTACTTAACGAAATCACCAGGCGAACGCCAATTTCAGCGTTCGATAAACCCAGCGCTACCAGTTGCAGTACTTCTAACTCCCGCTCACTGAGCAGCTCGATCAGACTGGTATCAGTTTTCCCTGCAGGTAGCGGGGAAGAATCAGCCAGAGCAGCGCTCGGCTTGATAAGCTCTTGAGGGGGGCTTTGTTTGGCTTGCATCGCCTCCAGGAGCCTGGCAGCATATTCTGGCTCAATCCCACGTCGAATGGCCAGGGACAGCAGTGTAAAAATGGGCGCTCCCTCATCAATAAAAGTGCGCACAAAACCCTCTGGCTTGGCCAGGGCTAGCGCGCGCTGCAGCACGGACAGGGCAGCATCCATATCGCCCTTTGTTTGAAGCGCAATTGCCTGCAGGCAAAGCCCCTCTACCAGCCTGCGCCCACGCCCCTTTTGCTCGTCTATTGCCTGGATTGGGAGCAGGATGCTCAAGGCTTTTTCGGGTTGCCCTTCGGCGATCAACAGGCGCGCCAGGGTCAGGTATTCAGGTTCGAGCATTTCAAATCCGAGCGATCCGGCGCTGCTGCTCACCTCAACCAGGACATTGTCATCCAGCTTGCGCTTCTGCGCCCAGGATCTGGCTTGCTCGTAATTGCCTTGCCGGATCCAAAAGAGCGCTTGGGTGACTTCTACCAGGCGGTCGTCTATCGGAATAGACCTAGATTCCAGAGCCAACTTCTGGGCCTTGGAAAGCAGCGCCCAGGCCTTGTCCCAATCCCCCTGGGCTTGCCTGACTCTGGCGAGGGACAGGTAACAGATGACGAGACCGATTTCAACAAATTGGGAGAGCAGCTCGACTGCCTCGCTCAGGTAATTGGCCGCTGTTTCAAGATCGTTCCACTCGCGCGCCAGCTCGCCTAAACCGGTTAGAGCTTTGCCTGCCACCGGCAGGCGCCGCCCGCCTGTATCGGTGCTTAGCTCCAGAATTGTTTTGTAATTAGCCCTTGCGTCGCGCAGATGACCCCGTAGATATTGCAGACCAGCCAGGTTGGATAGCGCCCCGGCAGCCATCATGATATTCTCAGAACGCTGAGCAAGCCTGGCAGCTTCTTCAAAGGCCTGGGTGGCCGAGGCCGTATCCCCACTAAGCACATAACACATGCCCAGGTTGTCGGCTGCCAGGCTTTTGAACAACAACCGCTCCTCTGGCAAGCGACCTAGAGCCCGACGAGATAGCTGGAGGCTGTCTTTAAGATTCCCTTGCAGCATCGTCAGCAGGCCTCGCAGGGTGGCGATTTCACCATCCAGTTCCCCATCAGAAGCAGCTTCCTGAATCTGGTCCAGTTGCGCCTCGACCTGGTCATATTTTTGACTGCTGATGATCAAAGCTAGGGCATGGAAAATTCCCAGCTTAGGTCGGGTCAGGATCAAAGGCTTGGGAATCTTTTCGATCCAGGTCAGCAAGATACTGGTTTCACTGCGCCTCAAGATCGGTTCTCCAGCTTGCTCAATTAAGGACGCAGCGCGATCAAAATCCCCTGCCGAAAAGCTGTGCTCGATTGCCTCAATTAAATTCCCGGTTTGTTCGAACCACCGGCTGGCCATCAGGTGAATCCTTGGCGTTAGTTCTGGGCTTGCCAGTTCCAGGCGTTTGCGTAGCAAGTCTGCGAATAGGCGATGATAGCGGTACCATTCTTGCCGGTCGTCGAGCGGGACAATAAACAGATTGGCGCGTTCGAGTGAGCTAAGTATGGAGGCAGCAGCAGGCCTAGTTAATTTTGCGCCTGATTGTTCCGTAAATTCATATGCTCCAGCCATGATCTCATCGCATAGCCCAGCGCATAACCGGTTTAGGGGGCAGGTATAGTGCAGAAATTGCTGGATATGGTCTGGCTGTCCCTGGAGCACCTCCTCCACCAGGTAATCCATGATGTAGCGGTTGCTGCCGGTAAAGTCGTTGATAAAGGCATCCAAATTATCCCTGTTGGACATTGACACAGCTGCCAGTTGCAAACCGGCGATCCATCCTTCTGTGCGCTTGCTCAAAAGAGCTACTTTTGCATTATCCAGGTTCAGCTTCATCGAGTGCTTTAAAAATTCAGCGGCTTCATCGCTCGTGAAGCGCAAATCATTCGTGCGGATTTCAACCAGTTGCCCCCTGGCTCTTAACCGCGCCAGGGGTAGTGGTGGCTCTGCCCGCGAAATCAGGATTATATGTACATTTGGGGGGAGATGATCAAGCAGGTAGCTTATATACTGGTGGATGGGTCCAGATTGGATGACATGATAATCCTCCAGGACCAGGACGATTGGGTCGGAGATTTGGACCAGATCATTGACCAGAGTATTCAACAGCGTTTCGACCGGCAGAGACTTAGTGCTTGCCGTGCGCGGCGAATGCAGCATTGCCAATGCCCTTTCACCGGCGTCTGGCCTTGCTTTTTGAATAGCCGCAATTAAATAATTGAAGAAACGTGCTGGGTCATTGTCGCCCTCATCCAAAGACAGCCAGCCGGTTCTCGCCTGTGGAATTTGAGATATCCATTCAACCACCAGCGTGGTTTTGCCATAGCCGGCAGGAGCGGAGATAAGGGCTAGCTTGCAGGTGAGGCTTTCGTCTAAGCGTGCCAACAGGCGTGGGCGCCTCACTTGTTCGGAACGCGGTGGAGGAAAGTAAAACTTGGTGGCTAGCAGTGAGCTTGACATAGTCACTATCTCCAGAAAGGCATTTAAATTAAGTTGATTCTAACCGAGAAGAAAGCAAGTCTGACCTTTTCATCCGCGTTAGTTTGTAAACAAGCCCATTTTTCTGTATACTGTAATTGAAAACCACCTTGACGATGTTACATTAATCAAGATGGCCCGATTGAGTAGTTGCTGTATTGGCAAGAAGAGTTGCTCTGATCAAAATGGGTTAAGAAAAGCTTGCTTATGCGTGAGCGAAAGGAGCTGACATGGCAACGAAGACTCTTCCTGACCAGTACCTCCCCGCGACGCACCTTCCTCCTGAGCTGCCTTCCAGCGCGCTGCATGCTCCCTGCGACCCGTCCGGGTTAGACTTCAACACGACCGATGATCTGACCGATTTGCAGGATGTGATCGGGCAGCCGCGCGCTCTGCGCGCTTTGGAGCTGGGCAGCGAGGTCGGTGGAACGGATTACAATATCTTCGTCTTAGGGCTGCCCAGCTCTGGCCGGACGACATTAAGCCAGGAATATCTTCAACGCAAAGCTGCTGGAGAGGTTGTTCCCGATGACTGGTGTTATGTTAATCATTTTGACAACCCCTACAGGCCCAAAATCCTGCGCCTGCCACCCGGCTGGGGTGCCCAATTCCGCAAGGACATGCAGGAGCTGTTGGCTTATTTTCAACGCCAGATGCACAAAGCCTTTGAAAGCAAGGAGTATATCGAGGAACGCGATCGAATACTTGCTCAAGTAAAGGAAGCCCAAGAAAAAAAGTTTGCCAGTTTGCAAGAATATGTCGGCAAGCACGAATTCATCCTGGTCCGGACGCCGGCTGGGGTCATGCTAACGCCTGGGAAAGACGGTCAGGCGCTCCAACCGGAGGATGTGGAAAAACTGTCTCCAGAGCAGCGCGCAGAGTTTGAGCGCCTGGCAAGAAGTTTGGGGGATTTCGTAGAGATTACGCTGAATAAGCTGCGTGATATGAACCAGAAGGCCGATCAAGAGGTAAATGAGCTCGATCAGCGCACGATCCTGTATATTATCGGTCCTTTGATCCAAGATTTAAAAGAAAAGTATACCAACCTGTCAGAAGATAAATCTCTGACTGGCTGGTCTACCAACCAGGACAGCGATCGTGCTATGGTAGCGTACCTGGATGCCGTTCAAGCGGATCTGAGCGCCAATGCTGTGCGCTTCCGGCCTGGTGAAGCCATCCCGCCCGGTTTGCCCCAGCCAGATCCTAAGTGGACCCAGCGTTATGCTGTGAATGTGCTGGTGGATAATGGCGCTCTGAAGGGGGCGCCGGTGGTCATCGAGAGCCAACCTACCTACCATAACCTTTTGGGGCGCATTGAACACGAAGTTGTTATGGGAGCTACCCGCACGGATTTCCTGATGATCCGGCCCGGCGCGCTTCACCGCGCCAATGGCGGCTATTTGATCCTGCCGGTGCGGGATTTGTTGATCAACCCCTATGCCTGGGAGGGTCTGAAACGAGTATTGCGTGATGGCGCTATTCGCATCTCAGAGCTGGGCAGCCAGCTGGGATTGATCAGCACGCAATCCCTGGATCCTGAGCCTGTTCCCTTGCAAGCCAAGGTCCTCCTGGTTGGGACTCCCATGCTGTATCATCTGTTGCGGCTTCACGATGAGGATTTTGCCAAGCTGTTTAAGGTGCATGCAGAATTCGCTACGGTCATGGAGCGCAACCTTGAAGCGGAGCGAGAGTATGGGGTGTATGTTAAATCGGTTCTAGATGATAAAGGATTGCCTCCCTTTGACAGATCGGCTGTGGCCCGGGTGATTGAGTACAGCGCCCGCCTGGCGGAAGACCAGCATAAGCTCTCCACCCGCTTTGGAAAGATCGCCGACCTGGTGCGAGAATCTGCTTATTGGGCCAAAAAAGAAAACCAGGAGCTCGTAACCCGGGCGTCTGTCCAGCGCGCCATCGATGAAAGCATTTATCGCGATAACCTGTCTGAAGAGCGCCTGCAGGAGATGATCTCCCAAGACGTCTTAATGATCGATGTGCATGGCGCTGTCAGCGGGCAGATCAACGCCCTGTCGGTGCTGTCCATCGGCGACTACAGCTTTGGGCGTCCGGTGCGCGTCACTGCCGCGGTTTATCCGGGGCAAGGAGGCGTTATTGACATCGAGCGCCAGGCCAAGCTGGGTGGGCCGGTACACACCAAGGGCATCTTGATCCTTAGCGGCTATCTCGGCTGGCGCTATGCAGAAGAAGGTCCCTTGAGTCTTTCTGCCAGCCTGACCTTCGAACAATCTTACAGTGAGATCGAGGGGGACAGCGCCTCGGCGGCCGAGCTGCTGGCCTTGCTTTCGGCTATTGCCGAGATTCCCCTGCGCCAGGATCGGGCTATCACCGGCTCGGTCAACCAGCGTGGTCAGATCCAGGCTATTGGCGGTGTGAATGAGAAAATCGAAGGTTTCTATGCTGTGTGCAAAGCCAAGGGTTTGAGCGGCGAACAAGGCGTACTGATCCCGTCTGCCAACCAGCGTAGCTTGATGTTATGCGAGGAGGTGGTCACAGCCGTCGCAGCGGGCCAGTTCCATATCTGGCCGGTCAGCACGATTGACCAGTGTCTGTCTCTTCTTACGGGCTGCGAGCCCGGCGAACGGGATGGCGAGGGTCGTTACCCGCAGGGCAGCTTCAACCAGGCCGTGGCAGCCCGTCTGAAGGATTTTGCCAGGCTGGTCTCTTCCCGAGAAAAGGAACGTTTAGGGGAAAAAGACCAGGAGAACGCTCCCCAGCAAGAATGAGAGAACTCCAGGTCTACCCTTTCTAAGGAACCAGCGGCGCGGTAGGCACCAAGGTGCTGTACAGCGTCCAGGTGTGGTAGCCCTGTCCCTGCTCGAAGGGACGCATGACCACATAGCCGCCCTCTGCGTCCGTTAGCAAGAACATTTCACCTTCCCCGTCCGGACCGTGGTTGGGCATGCTTCCAGCCGAAGGGGTATTGAAGGGAGCGATAGTCACATCTCCGTCCTCGTCGATGCATTCCATTTGCCCGGAAAGCGCCTGCCAGTTCTCGTCGATCTTCAGCCTGACCACGCCATCTTCGCAGAATCCCTGCGCTGTGACCGTCATTTGCCCTTCTCCGCTGATCGAGCATTCAGAGCTCATCACGCCTTCGATTGAATATTTCAGAGTTCCAGGAGTGCTGGTTCCTATCTGTCCCCCTTCCAGCGTATCCAGGTAAACCATTCCCTGGTGCAGGAAGTGCGAGAGTGACATTTGTTCGTAATTGAAGGTCACGGCGTGGTCTAGCTCCAGGTACAGTTGTTGCCCTGGCGGCGGGCAGGCCAGCAGGTCGCCGGCTGGGACGAAATCGGCCTCGTCCTGGCTGCCAGACTGCTCTTCGCCCCCGCTCTCATCCTTGCTTTCCTGCCCTTCATCAATTTCGGACACCTCGGCTGAATCGTCGCCATCCGACCCTGTTTGATTGGATGGTGGGTTGATAACCTGGGGGGCTGGATTGCAGGAGGCTAGCGTGAGTAGAAATGCAACTGTGACAAGGAGAAACATATAGGCGGGTGTATGTTTGTTCATACATCCATTATCGCGCCAGTTTTGATTTTTTGTTTCGGTTATTTGCGCTGATTGAACCATCCTGGAGCAGATCCGCTGCTCTTGATCCAGTTATTGTTCTTTTGTATGGATCCTGCCCAGCAGTCTCAGCCACTTTACTTGTCCTGAGCGGTCGCGGATAAACTCAGCCCGTTCACCCTTATGAGGCGCTTCGAGCAGCACAGCTCGGTCCTCGCCATAGTATCCCATCAGTGCGGGGGGTGGTGATGGCGGCGCTGGAGTATCAGGAGTGGGGAAGCCGCCTTTCGTAGTAACGTTCAGCTCAAGGTTGTCGCCGGCGACTTTCACATCCAGGATTTGTAGGGTTGCTGAATAGCGTCCAACATACTCTACCAGTTTTTGGGGTTCAACCTTTACAGGGACAGCCTCAGGCAATTGGAATCCGATATATTCTAACAAAGCCGCGAGCTTGACTCTCTCAACCAACCGCCGTCCCCGGTCGGAGTTGACCATCAAAACCATGGCAAAGCCTTTCTGAGGGACAAGACAAAGTGTGGAAGCCTGTCCATTGGTCCCACCTGGGTGCTCGAGCATCCTTTGTCCGTCCACTTCGGTGATAAACCAGGATAAACCCATCATCTCCAGGCCGGTTGCCGGAAACAGAGGTGTTTGCATCTGTTGCAGGGTTTTGTTTGACAAGACCCGGCTTCCATCTGCACTGGTCCCATCTCCAATGTGAAAACGGGCATAGCGTAGCAAGTCTCCGGCTGTAGAGGATAATCCACCGGCTGGATGAATTGCCCGTCCAACGCTCCACGGGCGTGCGACTTTCAGGCCATCTGCTCTGGTATTATGTCCCACCGCGAAACGATGAGTGAGGACATCCTCAGCAAAAAAGTAGCTGCTGGATAGCCCGAGGGGATCCAGAACGAGATCCTTGATGGCCTCTTCGTAGCTATTCCCGGTTACCACCTCGATCACCCTGCCAGCCAGGGAAAAAGCCGCATTATTATAGGACCAGACCTCCCCAATTGGCGTGATTTGGGGTAAGTCGCCGATCCGGTCGACCATTCGCTCCAGGGCACCTTCGCCCCGTCCCAGGTCTGCAAAGTAATCGCCCTGCCAGCCGCAGGTGTGGGTGAGCAGGTGTTTCATTGTTACTTGGTCAGTTGCCTGAGCATCTACAAGCCTCAGACCTGGCAGGTAGGTTCGCAGGGGCTGTTCCAGGTCGATCAAATTCATTTCCACCAGCCGCATGATTGCCGTTGCGGTGAAGGTCTTGGTAATCGAGCCTGCCTGGAAGAGGGTTTCTGGGCTAACGGGTAGCGGGTGTTCGATATTCGTCACACCCAATCCAAGGATTTGCTCTTGCCCCTCATGCAATATGCCTAACACCCCTCCTGGGATTTGAATTTCCTGCATGCCTTCAGCAACCAGTTCGCTGATCTTGTGGAAATGATCATCCTGGAGCCGGTCAATAGCTTTCCGATCGATTATGATATCCTCCTTCTCCCCCCAAATCTGGCAACCTCTTGGAGAAGTCTGAAATATGCGGCATCGAATGAGCTTTGCCCGTTCAATATCCCATTTTCGGACCGTTACTTTAAACTGCGTAAGTCCCTCAGCTATTATAACAGCCGGGCAACTCGGCTGCGCAGAGCCGGTTCCGGTAAAGCTCCCATCCAACGGTCCACTACTTGGCCGCCCTTGACCAGTATCATGGTGGGGATGCTGCGGACATCGTAGCGCATAGCAGAATTGGGATTATCGTCTACATTTACTTTAACAACCACCAGCCGTCCGGCCATCTCTGAAGCCAGCTTGGATATGATGGGGTCTGTCATACGGCAAGGCCCGCACCAGGGCGCCCAAAAATCAACCAGCACGGGCAAGGTGGAGCGTAAGACTTGCTGGTCAAAGGTGGCATCTGTGACCGTGAGCGGGCTTTGAGCAGAGGATGGTGGGCGCTCGCTGGGTTGAGGCGCTTCCTGTGGGGTTGTTTTCTGCGCCGACGGTCGCGGAGCTTTCCCCAGCAGAAAGGCAACATGCGCCTGCAAGTCTTTACCTGAGATCCCCTCGGCTTTGCTTTCTACTTGATTATTGCGAATGGTGACAACCGCCGGTGTAAGGCTGACCTGGTAGCGCCTGACGCTGGCTGGGTTCTCTCTGCTCTGCAGCTTGACCACCAGGAGCTGTCCGGCGTTTTCTCTGGCCAAACGGTCCATGCTTTGTTTGAGCTCGTCTGGCGTGGCGCCATCTAACAATACCAGGGCAACTGGCAACCCGGCTGTCACTACTCGGTCTAGGCTTTGATCGTTGGTTGTAATGGGTGAATCAAACATAAGGGCGAATCCTCTCCCTGGTTTAGGAATTATTGTAATTTTACCGATGTTTCGTTGGAATCGTATCAGAGGCAGTTCGGTATTATATTAACTGTATGAGCTGCAGGTTACGCTCAATCTCGGCTTGCTTATTGTGGATCTGTTCTAGCAGGGCAGCTTTTTGAGCAAAGTAATCTCTTCCCACGAGATGGCTTCCACCATGAAGAAGGATGCCGCTCAGCAGGCCAACAAACCCATAAGGAAGCGCTGGTAGGTTGGTCGCGCTGTTCAGGGCGGCAACCCCCAGGCCAGTAAAAATGGCGGTGAAGCCGGTCTTGCTGATCAGGTCGATCAAGCTGCAGTGCCGGTTTAGAGACTCTAATTGTTGTTCCAGGTCTTTCACCTCTGCCTTGAGCTGGTGGATGGCCATAGCCGGTATGCGCCAATCTCCCGTTGGAATCCCTCCTTCCAACCTTGGGAACAAAGGCGAAAGACAAATCTGTCCTTCACTGACTCCCAAGAATATATCTTCACCACAATGCGTGCAGCTCAGGACACTGGCCTGCTCTGGAATGACCAGCGGGCTTCCACAATCTGGACAGGTGAGGGTTGTTGGTGGAACGGGAAACGAATCGATCAGTTCTAAGATCTCAATTGAAGTTAATGAATCCATGCCCGACAGGTTGCATGTTCCACGCCAGCCAAATTCTGCATAAACCTTAATTGGGTACAATAGAGGTGTTTGCAATGGTATATCTTGACAATAGTTGTGTGAGCAGACGCTCGCTCGCACCCTCAAATCCGGAAACAAATCCAAAAGAACTAATTTGGATACACCAAATTCATTGAGGAGGGAAAATTATGACCAGAAAAGCCAAAATCGTGTGTACCCTTGGTCCTGCTTCTGCAGAAGAATCCGTCCTGAGCAGATTGATCCTGGCTGGGATGGATGTGGCTCGCTTGAATTTTTCTCATGGCAGCCATAAGCAGCATGCTGTTTATATCAAAGCGGTTCGCCAGCTTTCCGAAGAGCTGGGCAAACCGGTCACCATCCTGCAAGACCTGCAGGGACCCAAGCTGCGAGTTGGAGATCTGCCGGAGGACGGCCTGCAACTGCAAGCTGGACAGACCGTTATTCTGACTCGACTTGGACAACCGGATAGCGAGGGTCTCTCCAACCAGGATATCCTGGTAATCCCCATGGACGTGCCCGATCTGGAAAACAGCCTCTCCCCGGGTAACCATATCCTGATGGATGATGGTCACCTGGAGTTGGAAGTGACCCAGGTGACTGGGAAGGCTGTGGAAAGCCGGGTGATTTTGGGTGGGAAGCTGACCTCAAACAA
>JAWOHN010000047.1:0-3514 GCA_046485135.1 Anaerolineales bacterium
ATCTCCGGCCTGGATGGCCAGGCGAGCAGATGCAAGCGCTGCAACGAGGAATTCTGGGTGATTGTGCCCCCCTTTAGCTTCCAAAAAATCCTCATCTGGGAGCCAGGCGCGGGCTTGCTCAATTTGACCGTTTTTCAAAAAGCCCAAGGCAAGCTTGGCGCGATACAGCGGTGAATCTGGTACAAGGCTCACGGCTTTTTGCCAGAATTCAATCGCCTGGTCTTGGCCTCCATTTGCTGAAGCGGTGAATGCCAATTCAGCAGCTAAACTGGCCTCCAAGTATTGGATAGATTGCCAGGCTTGCTCTAAGGTTTTTAATGAAGCACTTGTGTTCTCAGTCATCCTCTGTGCTTCTGACAACAAGAGCATTCGGCTCAGTTCTGTGATCTGTTCCAGCGGTGGAATGTGTAAATTGGGTTGGACAGGTAACGATTTTCCAGGAGCGCCTTTAGGGCGGGGGTGCATCTTGCTGGCCAGGTCTATTGCTATGACCGGCCGTTGTAGTGAAAGCTGTTTTAACAGAGGTATTGCTTGGGACAAGGTGAGTTTGTCCAGTAAGCCCTGGATTTCCTCATTCATTTTTTCCGGCGAGACAGGGTTGGATAGCAATATGTGCGCTACTAGCTGGAATTGTTCTGGAGTCGGCTCTTGCGATAATAGAGATAGAAGCATCTGGGGTGCATCTGGGATCATCCCATATAGGCAGGAAAGCGAGGTTCTCCAGGTACTAAACACCGGCAAGCCCGATCGATGAGCCTGTCCATTCAGCTCTTCTCGTAATCCATCCCATGCGCCAACCATGCGGCGGCGCTCTCTGAGCGCCAGAGCAAGCAATCCAGCTCTGGCTAAAGGGGAGCAAACGGTTTCTTTGCCTGATTTCTCAGCTGGTTTCCCGTGATTTGAGCTGCTCAACCCTTCATATTCCGCAGCAGCTCTCTTACGCAGAGCAGGGTGCACCGGATACTGAATTTCACCGCGCAGCTTGTTGACCAGGAGACTATCTATGCCTGTCTTAACATTTGGAGACTCTTCGGCAATGGCTAGAAGGGCCAGATTTGCCGGAGATAACGAAGTCCAAACTGATAATTCCAAAGAAAGGATATATTGGTGAAAAGCTGGTTCCTGTAATTTTTCCCACACAACAGAATCTTGCCTCAGGGCTGCAATAACCCATGGGTAGATGGATTCTGGAAGTGCGGTATGAAGTTTAACAATAATAGAACTTGCTCCACCGAGGTTCATATTATCTTTCCAAAGTTATGGGATTTGAAGAACCAGCCATATAGAAGTTCCCATGAGAAGCAGGCCAATGATGGTCAAAAAGATTCCAATCCCTGCTGCTGTGCGGACCAGGTCGTTCAAAGCATTGAGCAAGGTAGAAGCATTCCCAACCAGGCCAGCAATTTCTTCTGCTAAACCTTTTTGGGCCAAACGGGTTGTTTGAGATGCGATTGTGCGCACATCCCGCCCGGTTGTTCGTGAAACAAGGATGATCACTCCAATCCAAAATGTGAAAACTCCGATCACAAACAAACCAATCCCCATTGAAAGTTGAACTTCAGGCGAATTTAGGGAAAACATTAGCGTCCTCCTGTTACGGGTGTTCTTGCTGTGTTGCTGTCACTATTTTATAATTCTGGCTTGTACGGACAATGTGGGGAATTCACAGACAATGCTCCCCGCCTGTCCTCTTAGATTTTGCAGTTCAGCAAGGACCAGACCTGGGATCAGATCGGTGCTGAAGTGACCTTCTTTGAGAGTAAATCGATCCTGTATTTGCGCCAACTCTGTGCTTGACTCCATCCATGCCATACCCCAACAAATTTCTTGATACAGTGACGCCTGGCCAAAAAGCGCTGCATAGGGATCATTCCAGGTTCTCATGTCAGACACTACCTGGCTGAAATGGTTGGGATTTGGGCTTTGCGAGGCTTTTTCAAAATTCACCATAAAATCAATTACCTCTGCAATAGCAGCTTCATCTAGTAAGATATAACCACTCCACCAGGGAACAGATTCTCTAACCAGGTCTAAAAACAAAGGATCGGGACTTAATTGCCCAGCGATATTTTGCAACTGGAAGGCGTCGAACAGGTCATTTCCTGCATCTTTCGCGGAGGGAGTAGGGTAGATAGGCAAAAGTGTTAAGCGGGGATCTGAAGGAACATATAAGACCAACCAAACCCCAGTAAGCTGTGGTTGGCGTGATTCGAGCTGGTCCACAGTGATCAATAATAAGCTGCGCTGACCATTGGCTAGAGATGGGATTGGAGTATCGGCGAAAATCAGGTCAGATTTTCCGCTTGATAAGGCCTTCTCTGGGTTGGCTGGTAAAACCCTCAAACCTCCGAGATAACCGATCAGGAGGTTTGTCAGGAATATCGCCAGATAGGGAAAGCCACGTAAATATTTCATGGACTGGATGCTTTCATGTCGATCTTCAGTGGTGTTTTCTTGGAGATGCTGCCCTCAAAGATCACGGTTTTTACATTTACGTTCACCTCTGTGAGCTGTGAAATGATGTTGCAGGCAGGATGTAAGCTTGCATCCGGAAGAACCAGGCTGTGACCAAATTCGGTCGTGGATGCTGCCGAATTTGCTCCTCTTTCAGCTGGGTCGGGCGGATTCAATTGTTGGAAGAAGGCCGTTCCAATATATAGCTGACTGCGGAGCAGGCGATAGGCCTGGTTGAGCCAACGGGCCTGCTCATTGTGATCCGCCATCCTTTGGTTGCCGGTCTGGTCTCTGCCCTCCGGCCAGGAAAAGCCAGTTATCCAAATTAGTCCGCTTTGGTGTTTGTTTTGAAGCATGATGTTACGAAGACGCTCATAGTGCCGTAGAAAACGATTTTCTCCATCATCTGGAGTTGCCATTGGATCGCCGCTGATATCAAGTAATCGCAGGCTGATGATTGGCATGAAAGCGGCTGCTCCTGTTTTATAAAGTCCTTCTAAAAAGGCCGCATCGTCGATATCACCCACGGCTTTTTCAAAACCAAGTGGGGTTAACCCTCCAGCTATAATGACCACATTAGCGCCAGATTCTTGCAAAATGGAATAGGTCGTCTTGAGCATGGTTGCATAAGCCGCTGGATCGGGAAGCGTTCCCCAACCTGATGTTCTATTGGCTCCTGGAAAAATGTTGGAAAATCAGGGCCCTTTATATGCTGCATTAATTCAGCAGTTTCAATATCATTATTCTCTATGTAGGCTATAGTGGCATCAACAACTTCTGTAAGGTTGTGAGGTGGCATATTTGTAGCCATACCCACAGCAATTCCCGATGTGCCATTTACAAGCAATATTGGAATGCGGGTTGGAAGAACGGTAGGTTCTTCAAGGCTATCGTCAAAATTCAGTTGAAAATCAACGGTGTTCTTTTCAATATCCCCAAGTACATCCTCTGCAATATGTTGGTCTTGCCGGTGCCTGCGCCGGCGATCACCAGCAGCGGCCCGGCGCAGAAGCGGCCGTCCGCGGCGCGCTCGCCAAAGGTCGCCGCGGCGCGCTGGGCG
>JAWOHN010000209.1:0-10255 GCA_046485135.1 Anaerolineales bacterium
GCTTATCGCCATGAAGGGCGCGCGATGGATAGCCTGCCGGCGCGGCGTTTCCTCACCGCCGCCCTGCACGTGGACTACCTGCGTCCCACCCCTATTGACACCACCCTGGAAATCCGGGCCCGCATCAAAGAGATCAAAGGTCGCAAAGTGGTGGTGGAATCGACCCTCTCTGCCAGGGGAGAAATCTGCGCCCGCGGTGAAGTCGTGGCTGTCCAGCTGCCAGATGATTTTGTGTTGAAGTAATTTCTCTACTTGCTATAGAAGTGAACCCAACAATAACACTTAATAATCCTGTCATTGCGATGAGGGCGCTAGCCCGATGATAAGCAGAGCGGCGCAATCTGTCCACAATGGGTAGACTGCGCCGCTTCGCTTAGACGCTTCGTTCGCAGTGACAATCATTTGTTATTAAAGAACTTTATCGGATTCACTATAGCAATGCTCTCAAAACTTGGATATAAATAAATTGGGTGTTATGTGCGGCGCTGCCGCACATAACACCCAATTATTGGGATTTTCAGGGTTGAAGGTTGTCGTCTTCTTACTGCTCTTCAGGCACAGGCGCTGCTTCGTCTTCTTCGAAGAAAGAATCCAAAGGAGCAACGGCTGGGGCGGCGCTCTGTAACTGCTGCTGCACTTGCGCCTCCAATTCAGCCGGGATGGCTGGCTGAGAAGGCGTGACCTCTACCCAGCGATCGAAGATTTCCACTTGCGAAGCCTCCCGCTGGTCTGCCAGCCACTCCTGAAAGCGCGTCTCGCGCAATTGATCGAGCTGCGCGCCGGTCAAGGGGAAGACGTCTTTGCCCAGCACCTGGATGATATGGAAGCCAAATTGGCTTTCCACAGCCGGGCTGATCTCGCCGATCTCCAGGTTGAAGGCTGCTTCTGAAAATTCAGCCACCATCATATCGCGGGTGAACCAGCCCAGGTCGCCGCCGCTGGCGCCCGATCCATCCATGGAATATTCCGCGGCCAACGCGGCGAAATCATCTCCAGCCTGCAGACGATCCAGCACTTCTTGTGCTGTCTCCGCATCCGGAACCAGGATATGGCGCGCCCACACCTGCTCTTGCTCAGTCGAGATATCAGCAGTGATCGCTTCCAAAACCTTGGTCCTGAGCATCTGGTTTTCGATCATGGTCCTGAACTCGGCTTCGCTCATCCCTAGATTTTCTGATAGATACGTCAGGCTCTCCTGGTAATTTTCCTGGAAAAGGTCCAGGGTATAGGTTGTAGGGGTTGGGCTGGGGGCCAACGTGGCAGTCGGTTCAGCCGGCTCTGCTGGGGTTTCAGTAGGCTGCTCTTCAACCACCGGGGTCTCAGTCGCTTGCTCTTCTGCTGGCTCTTCCTCGGCGGCCTGTTGTGTCTCGTCAGCTTCCAGCTCAGCTTCAATTTCAGGCGTACCAGTCGGCCCAGGCGTGGGCGTGGGGGGTAGCAGGGCCATTTGGGTCAGAGAGAGCGTGGGGGTAGGCAGGACCGCATCCGTCGGTGCAGGCGTAGGTGTTCCAGCGCGGTAATATCCAAAGAATTCTTCGACAGAATTATCCAGCTCTTCCTTGCTGATGCTGATGCCCCGCCGCGCAGCTTCCTGGCGGATGAGCGCCTCACCAACCAACTGGTCTAGCACCTGCTGACCGAGGCTGATGCCCTGTAGTTGAACAGACAGCTGGTTCAGCGTGCTGCTGAAGTACTGTAAAGTACTGGGGTCATCCCCAAACATCTGTGAGAACGAGTACGTCTCGTACCAGCGCTGGATGATGCTATTGCGGGCATAACGCGTGCGGGCCTGGAATTCCTGGATGGTGACGGATTCTCCATTGACCCGGGCTACAGGTTGGCGCGGTTTCAGTACGGTCTGTTCCAGGATTCCGTACAGAATGAAGCCAACCACCAGGGCCAAGACAACCCCGCTGGTCCACAGGATATATTTACGCTGCAAATTCTCGCGCTCAACCCGGGCCATGTGTTTTCTAGATGTCGCGAATCTTCTACGATCTTGTTTCGCCATTGTGTTGGTTTATCCGGTGTAAGGAAGCAGCGCCAGGTGGCGGGCTCGCTTAACCGCCACGGCTACCGCGCGCTGGTGTTTGGCGCACATGCCGGTCTGCCGGCGCGGGCGAATCTTACCATCTTCAGAGATGTAGCGGCGCAGCATCTCAACCTGCTTGTAGTCGATGACCGCGCTTCTATCGGTGCAAAATTGGCAGACGCGCGGGTGTGAATAGAAGCGTCTGCCGCCCCCCGGGGAATCCCCGTATGATGTTTGGTTGCTCACGATCGTTTACTCCTCGTGTTATTGATTTAATCTTTGCTAAGTGCTCAACCGAATTGAGAAATGCCCGCACAAATGACCTTTGTGAGAGAGCAGCTGGTTAGAAGGGAAACTCATCCTCATCAGCCGTATCGTATTCGGAAGCCAGCTCGGCTTCACGGCGCTCGCTCAACATGATCATTTCGTTGGCAACGATCTCCACAGAAGTATGCTTATTTCCGTCCGGATCATCCCAGTGCCGGGTTTGCAACCTGCCCTCGATATAGACCTGCTGGCCTTTGTTCAAATACTGCTTGCAGATCTCTGCCAGGCTGCCCCAGGCCACGACATTGAACCATTCGGTCTCCGTGCGCCGCTCCCCTTCTGAGGTGTTCCAGCTGCGGCTGGTGGCAACGCTGAAGGTGGTCACAGGCCGGCCGGAGGGTGTATAACGCATTTCCGGATCTCGGCCCAGGCGTCCGATGATCATGACTTTATTGAGACCGCGCGTCATTTCTCTCTCCTTATTCCACTGATGTGACCAGGAAACGCATAACCGGTTCCAAAAAGCGGAAATTTCTTTCCAGTTCGGCAGTGAAAGTAGGTTTCATCTGGGCTTGCATCAGAACATATTGGCCATCGCGTTGTTTCTTGATATCGTACGCCAATTTCCGCTTGCCCCAAATATCCACTTTTGAGACGCTACCACCTGGTTCCGTTATCCAAGCCTGTACTCGGTCGACGATTTCTTTAAAAGCAGTTTCGTCCAGATCAGGATGGACAATGAAAACGATTTCGTATTCGCGCATGGGGAAATTCCTCCTTTCCATGGGATTGCCCCTGAAGTGCGCGCGAGCGCCTCAGGAGCGGAAAGCGACTGCGGTGCAGTCGTTTAGACAACGGCGCTAAGTTTAACACAAAGCCCCTGTTTTGCACAGGGGCACGCAAACAAAGTGTTGCCGGTTTTTTCCAATGAACTACGCAACACCTGAATTTAATTGCTAGACCAGTTAGAACATACCCCAGTCCGCTCCGGTGCCTTCTTCCATCATGGATGGATCCCACATCTCATGACCCATTTCCACAAAGGTGGGTCGCTCGAGGACAGACTCGGCTTTCTGGCGGGTCATTTCCAACATGGCTGGCCCATAGGGGCAAAAGGGTGTGGTCAGAATCATATTGACCTTAGCCTGGTCCTCTTCGATCAACACATCTCGCACCAACCCCAGCTCGATAATATTGAGACCGAGCTCCGGGTCGACCACTTCTCTGAGCGCTTCCTCCAAAACCGGGACCAGATCAGGATGAGTGCTTTCAGCTACCCAGGTGACTTTTTGACCATTATCTTGGCTCATGCTGTATTCTCCAGGTTCTTCTCCTCCGCATCCTGTGCAATGGAGATGTTTGGTAAGTTTTTGGTGACCGGCGCAGTTTCCGGATTGGCCTCGCGCCGGGAGAGCAGTGGTTCAGGGACCACATAGGTGCAATGAGCGTCCCCATGCAGCACACAGGTCACTTTCTCTGCCGGTACGTCCAAGAAGGCAGAGATCAAGGTCTGGTCCACCGAGCAGACCTCAGGATGGTTCTGGCTGACATGCAAATAAGGGCAGTTGATCTCGCGGATATGGTAGGCATCGCCCTGCTTTTCCCACTCCACATTGAAGCCCTCTTGGGTTAGAGTCTTCTGCAGCAAATCCAGGCGCTCTTCCATGCTGAGACCGTCGGTCTGACCATCCCCCATATAATCTTCCACCAATCCTTCTGCCATGGTGGCAAAAAGCTGCTGGACAGCTTGATCGGGCATGGTTTCCTTGAGCTGCTCTAATAAGCGCAGAGTCAAGCGCATATAACGGGTGGGAAAATGCTCCACGCCGTCTTCTGTCAGGAAATAGACCCGGCGAGGCCGGCCGACCCCGTGCAGCTCCTCATCGGATGTCACCAGTCCATCTGCCTCCAACCGGGCAATATGGTGGCGAACTGAGATCGGATTGATGCCCACACTTTCCGCCAGGTGGTTAATGGTCGACCGGGGCCGGGTGAGCAATGTATTTAGGACGCGCTCGCGAGTACTTGTCATGATCTTTCACACCGTCTTTTTCGGTAATTTATTCGATAAGCAGGAACCATGTAATAATTATCACGGCCAAAGCCATGCCCAATAATTCAAAGTATAACAGGCTGGCATAATTTTGTCAATATTTCTGATTTTTATGATTATTATTGACGATAATAAAGAAACATGCTATAATGCCGGGCGACGGAAGAAGGCTGGTCTAGGCGTCAAGGCCGACCAGACGACCAAAATCAGCTGGCATCTCGCCAAACAATTGCTTACAAAATATCACAAGGAGATCATTTTCCATGTCTGAAATGGTAATTCGCAATCTACACGCAAGTATCGATGGCAAAGAGATACTCAAAGGCGTAGATTTAACCATTCGCCAGGGCGAAGTCCATGCTCTGATGGGGCCCAATGGCACCGGTAAATCTACACTGGCATATGTATTAATGGGCCATCCCAATTATGAGGTCACCGGCGGGGAAGTGATCTTCCAGGGTCAAAACATCCTCGAATTAGAACCGGATGAGCGTTCCCATAGGGGCATCTTCCTGGCTTTTCAATACCCGGTCGCCATCCCGGGTGTTACGGTTGCTAATTTCCTGCGCACCGCCATCAACGCCCACCGCAAAGCTGAAAACGAGAATGAAAAAGGCATCTCGATCCCAGAATTCCGGCGCCTGCTTAAGGCTAAAATGGACCTGCTCAAGATGGATCATAGCTTTGCCGGACGTTACCTTAATGAGGGTTTTTCTGGCGGTGAGAAGAAACGGGCTGAGATCCTGCAGCTGGCTACGCTCGAACCTCAGATTGCAATCCTGGATGAGACCGATTCGGGTCTGGACATCGATGCCTTACGTATCGTTTCTGAAGGCGTCAATACCCTGCGCGGTCCCGAGCTGGGTGTGCTGGTCATCACCCACTACCAACGCATCTTGAATTATATCCAGCCCAATTTCGTGCATATCATGCTGGATGGGCGGGTGGTCGAGTCAGGCGGAGCGGACCTGGCATTGCACCTGGAAGAACATGGTTACGATTGGTTGCGTGAGAAGAATGTCACAGCGGTTTCCTGATTTTTACCGGTATGTTAGTGGAGGTATGTTATGAGTACTGACGCACAAATTTTAGAGGGCTTGGGGGAATACAAGTATGGCTTCCGAGACGATTCCAAGCCTTTTTTCAAGTCGCGCAAAGGCCTGAGCCGTGAAATCGTAGAACAGATTTCGGCCATGAAAGAGGAACCGCAGTGGATGCTGGATTTCCGCCTGCGCGCCCTGGCGCATTTTGAACAGCGCCCCATGCCCAAATGGGGCGGCGATCTCGACAGCCTCAACCTGGATGAAATCTACTTTTATACCAAGCCAATGGAAGAGGAAGGTCGCTCTTGGGATGATGTCCCCGAAAATATCAAAAACACCTTCGATAAGCTGGGCATCCCGGAAGCCGAGCAGAAATTCCTGGCTGGGGTAGGCGCCCAGTACGAATCGGAAATGGTCTACCACAGCATCCAGGAGCACCTGGCTGAAAAAGGCGTCATCTTCAAGAGCATCGAGCAGGGTCTGCGCGATCACCCCGACCTGTTTCGCGAGTATTTCAGCACAGTCATTCCCATTGAAGATAATAAATTTGCAGCCCTGAACAGCGCCGTCTGGTCGGGAGGCTCGTTTGTGTACATCCCCCCGGGGGTAAAAGTGGACCTGCCCCTGCAGGCTTATTTCCGCATCAATGAGGCCGACGCCGGTCAGTTTGAGCGCACCTTGATTATCGCTGATGAAGGCTCTCAGGCGCACTATGTAGAAGGCTGTACTGCTCCTATCTACACCACCGACTCCTTCCACAGCGGGGTGATCGAGATCATCGTCAAGAAGAACGCCCGTTTCCGCTACACGACCATTCAAAACTGGTCCAACAATATGTACAACCTGGTCACCCAACGGTCGATCGTTAATGAGGGCGCCACCATGGAATGGGTCGATGCCAATCTGGGCTCCAAGCTGACCATGAAATACCCATCCTGCTATCTGGTGGGCGAGCGCGCCCACGGCGAAATCTTATCTTTGGCGTTTGCTGCCAAAGGCCAACACCAGGATACCGGCGGCAAGGTGATCCATATCGCGCCGAACACCAGCAGCAAGATCACCTCAAAATCGATCAGCAAAGACACCGGGCGAGCTTCTTATCGCGGCTTGCTCAAGGTACAGAAGGGCGCCTTCAACTCACGCTCCAACGTGGTTTGCGATGCCCTGTTGCTTGACCCAAGCTCTCGCTCGGATACTTACCCGTACATAGAAATTGACGAAGAAGACGTCTCTATCGGTCATGAGGCTTCGGTATCTAAGATCGGCGAAGAGCAGCTCTTTTATCTGATGAGCCGTGGTCTGAGCGAAGAGGAAGCCACCGGCATGGTGGTATCCGGTTTCATTGAGCCGCTGGTCAAAGAACTTCCCATGGAATATGCAATCGAGATGAACCGCCTGATCCAGCTTCAGATGGAAGGATCAATCGGGTAATAAGGACAGAAGATGACAGAAAGAACCGTTGTAACTCGAACAAGGCGCGCCCAGCGCTCTGCTCCTAGCGATTTTACATTTACGCGTGAAATGGTCCCAAGTACACAGGGAGCCAATAACAGTTTTATCAGTGAATACCGCAGCCGGGCCTGGGAGCTTTTCCGCAACTTGCCGCTTCCCAGCAGCAAAGATGAACCCTGGCGCCGGACGGATATCCGTGGCTTGCAGGCCAGTTCATTCAGTCTGGCTGGTTCCAGCAACGGGCACGGGCCAGCCCAACCTGCTTATCCCCCAGCTCCAGACATCCTGCTCGAGCCGCTGGTCGGCGAACAGCACGGAGGTCAGGTGGTCCTCTTGCCCGATCAAACCCGCATCACCCTCAGCCCTGATCTGGCGAAAAAGGGCGTTATATTTACCGACCTGGCTACAGCCGAGCGAGAGCATCCGCAACTGCTGCAAAAAATTCTCGGACAGGTAGTACGCCCTGAGGAGGGCAAATTTGCAGCCATGACCGCCTCCTTGGGCCGCAGCGGGGTTTTTGTCTATGTCCCACGCGGCGTCCAGGTCGACGAACCCTTGCACAGCGTGTTGTGGGCGCCGGGAACAAACCTGGCTTATTTCTCACATATCCTGGTGTTGGTGGAGGAAGGCGCTTCGGTGACGTACGTGCACGAGGCCGCCTCGCCAACAGAAATCGACGGTCAAACCATGCATGCGGGCATCGTTGAAATCCAGCTGGGAGACAACGCCCAGTTAAATTTTGTCGAGCTGCAATCCTGGGGCGAGCATGTGTGGAACTTCAGCCACGAGCGCGCCCAGGTTGGACGAGACGCCACTCTAGACTGGATCTTCGGCGCTTTGGGCAGTCACCTGACCAAGAATTTTTCTGAGCTGGACCTGATCGGAGAGGGCGCCACCGGGCGTATGTCTGGCTTCTACTTCACTGACGGCGTCCAGCACCTGGACCACGATACCCAGCAAAACCACCACGCCCCGCATACCACCAGCGACCTGCTGTTTAAGGGAGCGCTTAAAGACCACAGCCGCTCGGTCTGGCAAGGCATGATTTACGTAGCCCCCGGCGCACAAAAAACCGACGGATATCAGGCCAACCGCAACCTGGTCCTCAGCCGGACCGCGCGAGCCGACTCCATCCCCGGATTGGAAATTTTGGCGGATGATGTACGCTGTACACATGGCGCAACCGTAGGTAAAATAGACCCTGATCAGCTTTACTATCTGCGCAGCCGGGGCATCTCTTACGAAGACGCCGAACGCCTGATTGTGGAGGGTTTCTTCGACCCAATCATGCAACGGATCTCTTTCGAAGGCGTGCGCTCGCGTTTTCAGCAAGCTATCCTCGATAAAATGAGTTCGGGAACTTAAAAATCCCAGGAGACGATATTGGCAGAATTGCATTTCACAAAAGCACCCGATCGAAATGAGGCCTTCCAGGTAGGCGATCATGTGGATGTATTTTGCGATCACGATCGCAACAACGAGCGCGTCCGCGACTGGCTGGAGGGAGTCGTCGTGCAAGTCGACCCCAAAATGATTGCGGTGCAGTTCAAGGACAATGTTTACCTGACCGACGGATGGATGGTCCCGGATCATGTTTTATGGATCCCAAAGACCTCCCCACACGTCCGGCCTACCCAGCGCCGGCGCAAGCGCGCCCCAGCGCGCTCGAAATAAGCGCACACGATCATACACCATGATCCAATCGATCAAGCCTGCTCCTTCTATTGGAAAAGCTCTGGACGTCGAACGTATCAGAGCTGATTTTCCGATTCTGCAACGCCAGGCGCGTCCAGGAACTCCCCTGGTATATTTAGATTCCACTGCCACCAGCCAGAAACCGCTGCAAGTAATCCAGGCTATGGATGAATACTACCGGGCCAACAATGCCAATATCCATCGAGGCATCCATACCCTGGCGGAGGAAGCCACTGCAGCATATGAGGGTGCAAGAGAGCGGATTGCCAGATTTATCCAGGCGCCGTCGCCCCGCCAGGTGATCTTTACCCGCAATACCACCGAGTCCATCAACCTGGTGGCTTTCAGCTGGGGTCGCGCCAAGCTCAATTCCGGCGACGTGATCGTATTGACCGAAATGGAACACCATTCCAATTTGGTGCCTTGGCAAATGCTGGCAGCAGAAAAAGACCTGCGCCTCGAGTTCATCCCGGTCACGCCGCAAGGCCTGTTGGACCTGGACGCCTACCGGGGGCTGCTTGAGCTAGAACCCAAACTGGTTTCCTTCACGCACATGTCCAACGTGCTGGGCACGATCAACCCGGCCAAAGAGATCATCCAGCTGGCACATGCTGCTGGAGCCATCACCCTGGTGGATGGCGCCCAATCTGTGCCTCATTTCGCGGTCAGCGTCCAGGACCTCGATGCGGATTTCCTGGCATTTTCCGCCCACAAGATGCTGGGCCCCACCGGTATTGGCGTGCTGTATGGGCGTAAATCCATCCTGGAAAAAATGCCCCCCTACATGGGCGGCGGAGACATGATTAAACGAGTCAGCTTGCGCTCTTTTGTCCCCAACTCCCTGCCGCATAAATTCGAAGCAGGCACACCTGCCATCGCCGAGGCGGTTGGGTTGGGCGCGGCGGTGGATTATTTGAGTTCGACCGGTATGGATGAGATTGCCCAACACGAACATGACTTGACCGCCTACGCCATCGAACGCCTGGAAGAAGTCCCGGGGGTGTGGATATTTGGGCCGCCTGCGCAGGACAAGGGCGGGGTGGTTTCCTTCACATTCGAGGGCGTACACCCACACGATGTTTCGCAAATATTGGACTCCCAAGGGGTAGCGGTGCGCGCCGGTCACCATTGCGCGATGCCGCTGCACGAAAAATTTAACCTGCCAGCCACTGCCCGGGCCAGTTTCTATTTATACAACACTCAAGCAGAGGTGGACCGCCTGGTTGAGGGCTTGTATCAAGTCAGGGCTATCTTCGGACAATAATATGGATGATTTATATCGAGAGCTGATCATCGAACGTTACAAAAACCCGCTTTACCGGGGCGAGCTGGACCCACACGATATCTCATTTGAAGACGACAATCCCTTGTGCGGCGACCATATTCGCATCGATCTGCGCGTAGATCAGGACGATATCGTGCGAGATGCCCGCTTTGCAGGACACGGCTGCGCTATCTCCCAGGCTTCAGCCGACCTGCTGGTTGAAGCGGTCATCGGGCAAAGTCTGGAACAGGTCAAAGGGCTGACCAAAGAAGACCTATTGGATATGTTGGGAATTGAGCTGGGACCGGTGCGGTTGAAATGCGCCCTGCTTTCATTGAAAGTCTTGAAAGCTGGGGTTTACGGACTGGGCGAAGCCAGCGACGAACTGGTTGAATGAAGCATAAAAGGGCGATGCGATTGGCTGGTACCCTTCGCAGGGAGACCAGCCTTTT
>JAWOHN010000026.1:0-6594 GCA_046485135.1 Anaerolineales bacterium
ATCCGCTCCCTCAACGTCGCCCTGCGGAAGGAGCTCGACCTGTACGCCTGCGTGCGACCCGTGCGCTACTTCACCGGCGTCCCCTCCCCGGTAAAACGACCAGAGCAAGTGGATATGGTCGTTTTCCGCGAGAACACCGAAGACATCTACACCGGCATTGAATTCGAATACCCCTCCGCAGGCAACCAGCGCTTCGCCCAATTGTTACAGGAGCACTTCCCCGCCGAGTTCGCCAAGATCCGCTTCCCCGCCACAGCCGCCTTCGCCCTCAAGCCCATCTCCAAAGAAGGCACCGAGCGCCTGGTCCGCGCTGCCATCCGCTACGCCCTCGACAACGACCGCCACAGCGTCACCCTCGTCCACAAAGGCAATATCATGAAATACACCGAAGGCTCGTTCATGAATTGGGGCTACGAGCTGGTCGAGCGAGAATTCGGGGAACAGGTGTACACCTGGGCGCAGTGGGAGCGCACCCGCGCAGCCAGCGGCGAAGAAGCCGCCAACGCCGAGCAAGACGCCGCCCTGAAAGACAAAAAAGTGCTCGTCAAAGACGTCATCGCCGACATCGTCTTCCAGCAAACCATCACCCGCGCCCGCGAATTCGATATCCTCGCCACCATGAACCTCAACGGAGATTACCTTTCCGACGCCCTGGCCGCGCAGGTGGGCGGCATTGGCATCGCCCCCGGCGGAAACATCAATTACACCACCGGGCACGCTATCTTCGAAGCCACCCATGGCACCGCCCCCAAATATGCCGGCAAGGATATGGTCAA
Organism: Anaerolineales bacterium; assembly: GCA_046485135.1. Taxonomy (GTDB): domain Bacteria; phylum Chloroflexota; class Anaerolineae; order Anaerolineales; family UBA4823; genus CAZAQS01. The sequence continues at coordinate 777 of JAWOHN010000026.1, forward strand.
CCCGGGTTCAGTGATCTTATCGGCCGAAATGATGCTCAACTATATCTGCTGGCACGAAGCCGCCGCCCTGATCATCAAGGGCATGGAAGGGGCCATCGCCGCCAAAAAAGTCACCTACGATTTTCACCGCTTGATGGATGGGGCCACCCTGCTCAAGACCTCTGAATTTGGAGACGCCATCATTCATTACATGGATGCCTGAACCTCACAAAAGGAGAGCCCGTATGTCTTCGATCAAAACAACGCTAGGAGGCTATGCTCGCTACAAGGGCCGGGAGGGTCAATGGAGCTTTATCCTGCACCGCCTGACCGGTTTGGGCGTGCTGCTATTTTTGGCCGTCCATATCCTGGACACAGCCACCGTATATTTCTTCCCTGCCCTGTACGAGCACGCCATCGCCATTTACCGGACCACCCTCTTCGGCATTGCCGAGATGGGCCTGGTCTTCGCCGTCCTTTACCACGGCTCGAACGGCATTCGCATCGCCATCTTCGACTGGTTCCCCCATCTGTGGACGATCGAAAAGCAGCGCAAGGCAGCCACCGCCACCCTGGTCTTTGCAGTAGTTCTGTGGTTGCCTCTCGTCTTTATCATGACCCGCAATATCCTCATCCACAATTTCGGAATGTTCGGGGGCTAGGGCTTTGTCATGGCTAACATTTTGTTTTGTGATCATCTGATATTTGCCTTGACAAAGCTTAATGCGTCCCGTCCAAGGCATTTTCAAATCATGCTTTCACGTTTAACGGAACGCTAGGAGGCTGCACATCATGGAGACCAATACAACTATCGACGGCGGCGTCCGCAAAATCGAAACTCCGCCCAACTATGAGAGGGTAGCCTGGAATTGGATGCGTTATAGCGGCGTCCTGCTGATCCCGCTGGTGTGGATCCATACCATCCTTCAGGATGTCATCGTTGGCGTGCATGCCATCGACCTGGATTACGTGGCCATACGTTGGGCTACCCTGGGCTGGCGGGTTTACGATATCGCCCTGCTCGGATTCGCCTTCGCCCACGGCATGAACGGGCTGCGCCAGGTGCTTTTCGAATACTTCCACACCCCCAAAGCCCGCCGGAACCTGTCTGCCTCGTTGCTGGTAGCCTGGTTCGCCATCACCGCCATCGGCGCTATAGCCCTCATTTTCGGTGTGCGCCAACCTTAGGCCCTGCAGCGAGACTTTCCATTGAGTAAGAAAAGGAAGCCAGAATGACCAAACATCACCAATTCGAAGTGATTATCGTGGGCGCCGGGGGAGCAGGCTTAATGGCAGGTCTGTTTGCTTCCAAAAGCGCCAAAACCGCTGTGTTGAGCAAATTGCACCCTACCCGCTCGCACACCGGCACTGCCCAGGGTGGCATTGGCGCCGCTCTCGGCAACCTGGAAGAGGATCACCCCGAATGGCATGTCTTCGACTCCGTCAAAGGCAGCGACTACCTGGGGGACCAGGACGCCATTGAGTTCATGTGCGGCGAGGCCGTCCAGGCCATCTACGATCTGGAACATATGGGCCTGCCCTTTTCCAGGACTCCCGACGGGCGTATCGCCCAACGTCCTTTCGGGGGACATACCAACAATAATACCGGAAAACCCGTGCGCCGTTCTTGCTACGCGGCCGACCGCACCGGGCATATGATCTTGCAGACCCTTTACCAACAGTGCGTGCGCAACCAGGTCGCTTTCTTTGACGAATTTCAAGTCTTGGATGTCCTCATCGTAAACGGCGCCGCGGCGGGTGTGGTAGCCCTGGAGCTGGCCACCGGAGAGATCCATGTCCTGCATGGCAAAGCCGTCATCTTCGCCACCGGCGGGCATGGCCGGGTCTGGGAGATCACCTCGAATGCATACGCCTACACCGGCGATGGCATTGCCATCACCTTAAGGCGCGGCATTCCCGCTCAGGACATGGAGTTCTTTCAATTCCACCCGACCGGTATCTATAAATTTGGCATCCTGATCACAGAAGGGGTGCGCGGCGAGGGTGGGGTGCTGATCAACGGTAAGGGGGAGCGTTTCATGGAACGCTACGCCCCGCATGTGAAAGACCTGGCCTCCCGCGATGTCATCAGCCGCTCCATGTACCTGGAAGTCAAAGATGGGCTGGGCGTCAACGGGGAAAACTACCTGTACCTGGACGTGCGCCCGGAAATCGTCAATAAATATGCCCAGATCGATGGTCGCACCAACCCCGATGGCAGCCCTTACCAGGTGACGGCTAAAGAGATCCTGGATAAGCTGCCCGATATCGTGGATTTCTGCCGCACGTACCTGGGCGTCGATCCGGTGTCCCAGCCCATGCCGGTCCAACCGACCGCCCACTATACCATGGGCGGCATCCCCACCAATAAATTCGGCCAGGTGGTCATCGACGAGAACAACACGGTCATGCCCGGCCTCTACGCAGCCGGCGAGGTGGCCTGCGTGTCCATTCATGGCGCCAACCGCCTGGGGACCAACTCCCTCCTCGATCTGGTTGTCTTCGGCAAGCATGCCGGCATGCACGCCGCCGATTTTGTGAAAGGGGCCGATTTTCAGCCCCTACCAGACGACCCAACCGATTTCGTGCGCAGCCAGATCGACCGCTTGATGAACAGCAAAGGAAATGAAAAGGCCGCTCAGATCGCAAAAGACCTGAAAAAGACCATGTTCGAGCACGTCGGCGTTTTCCGCACGGATGAGGGCATGCGCCAAGCCAAGCAAGATATCCAGGCTCTCAAAGAGCGCTACCAGCATATCAAGCTGGACGACCGCGGCAAACTGTTCAATATGGACTTGCTCACCACCTGGGAGCTCAGCAATCTTCTCGATCTGGCAGAAGTGACCACCGCATCTGCCCTGGCTCGCCAGGAGAGCCGTGGCGCGCATGCCCGCGATGATTTCCCGGCGCGCAACGACGCCGAATGGCTCAAGCACACCCTGGCCTGGTTGAAAAAAGATCAGGTAGAGCTGCGCTACAAGCCGGTCACAATTACCAAATATACGCCAAAGGAACGGGTTTACTAAGCAAACCGCCGTAAGTAACTTTACAAACTCATCAGGAAATCCAGCGGTTTGCTCCAGTGATTGGCCGTTGGAAGCCATACCTATGATTAATTACTTTCGGCCAATCACCTAATACGGAGAATCTGATGGAAGTCACATTAAAGATACAACGCTTCAACCCTGAGGTGGATAGCAAACCGCACTACGACACCTTTGTCGTCCCAGATGCCCAACCGAATGACCTGATCCTGGATTTACTGGAGTGCATCCGCGGCTTTCAAGATGGAACCTTGGGCTTTCGCAGGTCCTGCTCGCACGGCATTTGTGGATCGGACGCCATGCGCATCAACGGGCGCAACCGCCTGGCCTGCAAAGTGCTGGTCCAAGACGTCGGCGACCATATCACCATCGAGCCTTTGATCGGTCTCGCGGTGATCAAAGACCTGATCGTCGACATGGAACCCTTCTGGGAGCACTACCGGACCGTCCTGCCGTACTTCATGTGCCCCGATGACCCGGTCCCGGATGGGAAAGAACGCATCCAGAGCCCAGCAGAGCGCGAGCGCTACGATGACACCACCAAATGCATCCTCTGCGCTGCCTGCACCACCTCCTGCCCGGTCTTTTGGTCCAATGGCAAATACTACGGCCCGGCAGCGCTGGTCAATGCCCACCGCTTTATTTTCGACACCCGTGATTGCGGTGCAGCCGAGCGGCTCAAGATCATCAACGAGCAGCCCGGGGTGTGGAGCTGCCGCACCGCCTTCAATTGCACAGAAGCCTGTCCGAGGGATATCCATATCACCAAAGCCATCGCAGAGGTCAAACGCGCCCTGACCACCGGTCGCCTGGATTGATTTCGCCGTAGCGTTATCAAAAAAAGGTATGTGCAAAGGGTATGTACAAAGAGTACATACCCTTTTTTTGTGCCAAGCAGAGCCATTAATGACCATCTAATACCAAACCGATGACAATTATCAACCAACTTACAGGATAATTGACAGGTGGAAAGGCCCGCTAAATACGTGATAATGATGGTAGTTCCTTCTCTACCGAAACAGGCATTTCTGGCCAGAATCAGGGTGAAAATTTATGAGGACAAAACTATCGATTGCTTCCGTCAGAGGCAAGTTTGTAGGCCAGATAGAAGATATCAGCGGGGAAAACTTGCTGGCTTGCAACCAATGTGGTAAGTGCAGCGCAGGCTGTCCGGTAGCTTTCAGTATGGATATCTTACCCAACCAGGTGATCCGCCTGGCCCAGCTAGGCATTGAGGATGTTCTGGAATGCCAGACCATCTGGACCTGCGCGGCCTGCCTGACCTGTGTTTCCCGCTGCCCCAAAGGCATCGACCTGCCCCGGGTGATGGAAGCGATGCGCTTGATTGCCATGGAGAGAAATGGCAATCGCATCGAAACCAATGAACTGTCACCCGAGATGGTTGGAGAAGTCCCCCAGCTGGCCCTGATCGGCGGTTTCCGCAAATACAGCACCTAAAGAGGCCATTAAAACATGTCACCAGCCTACTTCCCCGGATGCACACTATCGACCAAGGCCGCTGGTTATGACCTATCCGGGCGGGCAGTTGCACAGGCGTTGGGTATCGAGCTCAATGAATTACCCGAATGGCAGTGCTGTGGAGCTACCTTCCCCTTAGCCACCGACAACAGCATGGCTCTGATTGCCCCTACGCGCCTGCTCGCCCAAGCTCAAAACGCAGGAGGGCATGTGACGACTCTGTGCGCCATTTGCTTCCACGTGCTGCGCCGCACCCAAACAACCCTGCAACAAAAACCGGAAATGCTGGAGCGCATCAACTGGTTTACCGAAGAACCCTACGATGGGCAAGCCCGGGTCAGCCATTTCCTTGAGCTCTTGCGGGATGAGATCACCTGGCCCAAACTGAAGGAACAGGTTACAAATCCTTTAACCGGCCTGAAGGTGGCTCCATATTATGGCTGCCTGTTGCTGCGACCGCAGAACGAGATCGGCCTGGACGACCCCGACCAACCCCGCATCCTGCACGACCTATTGTCTGCCTTAGGTTGTGAGGTGATCGACTTTCCTTACCAGGTCGAATGCTGCGGCTCCTACCTGGCGGTGAGCAAACCCGAGCTGCCCGAAAAATTATCAAAGGAAATTCTCGCCTCTGCCCGCCAACATGGAGCGCAGGCTATCGCCACTGCCTGCCCTTTATGCCAGTTCAATCTTGATTTTCCCCAGCGTCCTGCAATCTCGAGTAGCAATGCGGACGTACTGCCCATTTTTTACTTTACCCAACTGATGGCTGTGGCTTTGGGTCTTCCACAAGACGTATGGGGGATGCAATCCCACTATGCCCAACCTAACCACATTTTTGCCAACACTTAAGCTCGCACAAAGAAGCCGGGGAAGAAATGCTGGGGATTTGCTATTGTTAATGGAAATATACTTATGATCACTCGTGCCCTCGTCATCGGCGCCGGGATAGCCGGAATACAGACATCACTGGATATCGCTAATAGCGGCTTTGAGGTGGTCCTGGTTGAAAAAGAGCCTTCCATTGGTGGGCATATGGCGCAGCTCTCAGAGACCTTCCCTACCCTGGACTGCTCGCAGTGCATTTTGACGCCGCGCACTGTGGAGGTCGGTCACCACGACAATATCCGTCTGTACACCTACAGCGAGGTTGAGAAGATCACCCCGCAGGACGAGAACGGAGATTTTAAGGTCCAAATCCGGCGCCGGGCAGCCTATATCAACTGGGATCTGTGCACCGGTTGTGGAGTCTGCCAGGAAAAATGCCCCTTCAAATTCGAGTCAATCTTCGAGCGGGGCATCGGCAAACGCAAAGG
>JAWOHN010000106.1:0-5750 GCA_046485135.1 Anaerolineales bacterium
CCATCGATCAAGACTGCACCGTGCGTGACGTCATAGAAGCGCGGGATCAGGTTGATGATGGTGGTCTTGCCCGCCCCGGTGGGGCCGACGATGGCGATGGTTTGGCCAGGCTCGGCGCTGAAATTGATATGGCAGAGCACCGGTTGATTGGCTTTGTAGGCAGCCTGGGTGTTGACAAACTCAACCTTGCCCTGGATGGGCGGCATCAACAATGCCTGGGGAGAGTCCTGGACCTCGATTAGCTCATCCAGCAGACCGAAGATACGCTCGCCACCGGCAATGGCGCTCTGGATATTGGTCCACAACACGGCAATTTGTTGGATGGGTTGGTTAAAGCGCTGCACATAACCGATGAAGGTGATGACCAACCCGATGGAGATGGCTGTGCCGAAAAGAGCTTGCTCGCCCAATAATGCGAAGCCCCCAGCAGCAGTGACGATCATCAAAGCTACGTAGCCCAGGGCCTCCAGGCTGGGGGCCAGGGCGCTGGTGAAGGCTACCGCGCGCACATTGGCGTCACGGTTGGCTGCATTGACGAGGCGGAATTGCTCGATGTTTTCGGTGGCCCGGTTAAAGGCCTGCACCTCGCGCACGGCAGAGATGCTTTCTTGAAGCTCGGCGTTGACGTTGCCGATTTCCTGACGGGTGCGGCGGAAGGCTTTGCGGGCCTGGCTGGAAAACCACAGCGTGGTCACCGCCATGATCGGCACGACCGCCATGCTCAGCAGGGCGAAAGACAGGCTGCGGGAGAGCATGTTGTAGCCAATCCACAGCAGCAACAAGATGCCGCTGGCGACGTTGATCAGGGCAAAGTTGAGGGCTTGGGCGATGGTCTCGGTATCGTTGGTGATGCGGCTCATCAGGTCGCCGGCTTCACGCTCGGCGTAATAACCGATATTCAAGCGCTGCAGGTGCTGGAAGACAGCCACGCGCAGAGCCCGCAAGACGTGCTGTCCAGTCCAGGCCATACTGAAGAATGTCAGGGCTGTCATCACCGCGCCCGAGACGTACAACAGGACCAGCAGCAGCGCCAGGCGGGCCAATCCGGCAATGCGATCTGCCGTACTCATAAGTGCCGCGTCCAGGCTGGGAGCCGGGAATCCGCGGGCAGTCAGTGCGCTCTTGATCAGGGTTTGGGTGAATCCCTGCAGCTCAACCCCAGCAGCCAGCCAGCAGTTCGATTGAGCCAGTTCCTGGCTTGCGCCTGGGAACGCGCTTCCGGCCAGCCCTGTGGAGCTGGTTGGCGCCAGGTAGCAGTCTACCAATTGCCCGATTAGCTCGGGTGAGGTGACCTGGGTCCAGGTGGAAGCCACCACCAGTATCACTACAAGGACGAGGATGGGCCAGTAAGGTTTGAAATAGCTGCCAAAGCGGGCCAGGGTTTCGGTGACTCGCTTGGGTTTGGATGTCTCCTGCATTAGGATGTTTTGTGGTCCGCCGCCAATCATAAGGCCTCCGAAAGTTGCGGGACGGTATCGTCCACCAATTGTGAGCTGTAAATCTCCGCGTAGATCTCGCTGGTTTCCAGCAGCTCTGCATGCGAGCCCTGATCCACGATCTGGCCCTTGTCCAGCACCAGGATCAGATCAGCGTTCATCACCGTGCTGATGCGCTGGGCAATGACGAAGCTGGTTCGGCCATCCATCAGTCCTTCCAGGGCAACCTGGATCTGGGCTTCAGTGGCCATATCCACGCTGCTGGTGGAGTCGTCCAGGATCAGGATGCGCGGGCGTACTAACAAGGCCCGGGCGATGGCCAGGCGTTGTTTCTGACCGCCGGAGAGGGTGGCGCCGCGCTCACCTACGTGGGTGTCATATCCATCTGGAAAAGATAGGATGAAATCGTGCGCGGCTGCGGCCTGAGCCGCGGCAATAACCTGCCCAAGGCTGGCATCTGGACAGCCGAAGGCGATATTTTCGCGAATTGTCCCCGAGAAAAGGGTGGTCTCCTGCAGGACAATACCGATCTGTGATCGAAGGGAATCCAAGGTAAGGTCGCGCAGATCATATCCATCGATGGTGATGGATCCTGCGCTGGGGTCGTAGAAGCGCGGCAGCAGGTTTATGATGGTGGATTTACCCGAGCCGGTGGCTCCCAATAGGGCGACTGTGTCGCCTGGTCTGGCTTCAAAACTGACGTTCTTTAGGACGGGCTCAGCGCCTTTAAAATATCGGAAGGTCACGTCCTGGAAGCGGATATGCCCCTGCACCTGCGGGATGGAAAGGGCGTTGGGTTTATTGGTGACCTCATTCTCGGTATCAAGGATCTCAAAAATGCGAGTCGCGGAGGCTGAGGCTTGTCCAAACTGGGCAATGATGAAGCCAAATTGTGCAACGGGCAGGAACAGATAGATCAGATAAAGGCTGAATTCCTGCCACTGGCCGAGGGTAAGGGTACCCCGAATGATCTGCAACCCGCCGGCGTATAAAACACTGGCCTGGCCCAGATTGGCAATTAGAAATGTGAGCGGGAACAGGAAAGTGAACAGGCGCACGATGGTGATTTGCTGTTTCATGAGATCGTCTGCCTGGCGCTTGAATTTTGTCTGCTGGCTCAGCTCGCGGGTAAAAGCCTGAACCACTTTGATACCAGCTAAATTCTCCTGCAGGGTGGTGTTCAGCAAGGACAGCTTCATTTGAACTTTAGCAAACAGCGGCCGGCTGATAATACCAAAGATCATGAACAAGACCAGGGCTACCGGCAGGATCCACAGGGCTACCAGCGCCAGGCGAGTGTTGGTGGTGAAGAGGATGGTGAGAGTCCCGCCCAGCAGGAGCAGGGCGCCAACCAGCTGCAGCAGCCCCTGGCCGATAAACAGGCGCACTTTCTCTACATCATCAGTGGCGCGCACCATAAGCTGCCCTGTGCTGTTACGATCGTGGTAGGAGAAGGACAGATTTTGAACTTTGGCGTACAGGTCATTGCGCAGGTCGTAGGCCACGCTCTGGGAGTTTTTCTCCGCCCAGAAGGTCTGCAAGAAGGCAAATAGCCCGCGCAGTACGGCAAAGAGCAGGATGGAGGCGCCGGCTGTTAGGATGGCATTGGGTGCGCCATCGCGCAGGTCTTGTAAGTGCAGGTTGAGCTGATCAAATGTCCAATTAGTGGGCAGGTTGAGGAACTCCAAGACTTGGGGCAAGGCCTGGGTGAGCAAGGTTGGTGGAATTGCCGGCAGGCGCTCGAGCAATGTCCTGGCAGTGACGCCTTCGGTAACCGCATCGATGATATTGCGTACCAGGCGGGGCACAGCCAATTGGGAGATGGTTGCAATGACCAGGAACACATAGGGTAGAGCGGCCTGCCGGCGGTAGCGCAGCAGGTAGCGGGCTGCTCGGCCGATTGAGCCGCGTGGCCTTACCAAAGGTGGAGAGGAATGATCCTTCAAGTAGAGATCCTTGTAAGTATAGTTTGGAAGGGGTTAAGACAGCCTATCAGGCATCGCTCGATTTTGTAGATTTTGATGCACTGTCCTGCAGCGTTTTGCTTGGTGCCGCGCTGCTGGTCTCCAGGGCTAGGGCTGCTTTGGTGAGTAAAGCCAGCGCTTCGGAAATGGTCTCCAGCTCGGCTGGGCTAAGGGTAAGACTGAGTTGCTCAGTGAGCTGCTCCATCCATTTTTGGCGGTGTTCAATACCGCTTTTGATCAGCTCCTGGCCTTTAGGGGTCAATTTGATTTGCTTAAAGCGCCGGTCAGTCTGGTCTTCAGAGCGTTGTAAATAACCCTGTCCTACCAGGCGATCCACCAGCTGGCTGGCTGCAGCCACCGTTATACCAATGTGCTGGCCGATATCGGAAATATAGCATGTGCCGTTATAGTGCAGGCGCATAAGCGCGCCAACTTGAGATGGGGAAAGGTCAGCTTCCTCCATGAAACGCCGGAAGTCGCGAAAAGAGCGGTGCATGAAAACTTCCACCCAGGTGCGCAAGACAGCAGGAAAGGATTTTTCTATAGACATGATTAATTATGCTAAGAAGTTAATTTCGCTAAACTATAATCAAATTGGTGAAGAATGTCAATATTAGGGATTATGTAATTTTGACAAAAAGGTTGGAAAATTTGAGGAATCCCAGTTGTCAGGACATTACACACCATGGGGTGGTGCTATAATTTTGTCCATCTTACTGGATAGATTTCCGCTGCGAGGGGTTCAAACTGGATTAAACGGGATTAGCATGTAGATAAGCGTAATTTCTTTCTTGGCAAACTGGACCGGTTTTATGGCTGTGGTGTTTTCCACAGTCTTCGCATTTATGCAATCTTCTAAGTAAATTCAAATGAAAATCCGCATCCGTTGTGCCAAAATGAATGACAACGAATTATTAGCAGAGGTGGGCAGGCGCCTGTTTGCCACCGCCTTTGGGGCCCAGAACAAGCCGGAAGATTTGGCGGCTTATCTGGCAAAATCGTTCAGCCCTCAAATCCAAGCGGACGAACTGGCCGACCCGGCCTCGGTCACTTTGATTGCGGAGAGTGAAGGGGCTTTTGCGGGTTATGCTCGCCTGAAAGTTGGACAGCCGGTATTTGCGATACCTGGACAGCATCCGGTTGAACTGGTGAGGATATACAGCGAGCGCGAATATATTGGGCAGGGGGTGGGTTCGGCTTTGATGCAGGCCTGCCTGGAGGAAGCTGCCCGGCGGGAATTTGATGTTATTTGGTTAGGGGTGTGGGAGCAGAACCCGCGCGCCATTCGCTTTTATGAGAGATGGGGATTTGTCAGAGCTGGCACACAGATATTCAAGCTGGGGGAAGACTTTCAGACAGATTATGTGATGTACCTGAAACTGCCTGCTCCATAAGGGCGTCAATCTCGAGAGGGACGCCTTTCTCGGGAGCACGCTGCAGGCTGATTGCATCGTTGGGGCATTTGTCCAAGCACACCCCACAGCCCATGCAGTAGACCCCATCAACCTGGGCGACCATATCGGCTGCTAATCCGAGAGCATTGAACTGGCAGTTGTCAACGCAGGTCCCACAGCCGAAACATAGCGCTTCATTCACCTGGGCAATATAGCCGGATGAAGCTAACATGGGATTACCGTTCCGATGAGATTGGATCGCCCCACAGCAGCACGAGCAGCAATTGCAGATGGCGTAGAAACGGCCCAACATGGCATCTTTGAAGAAAGCGTGGTGGGCATGACCGCGCGCATCTTCAGCTTTCAGTATTTCGATTGCTTCATTTGGTGTAATCCACCGTGAGCGGCGGGGTTGGTGCTCAATAATGAAGCTGGCAAAAGGCTCGCCGACCACCAGGCAGACATCTAAAGGTAAGCAGGGATTTGGGCGGGCAGCTCTGCAAGGACATTCTAACACTACAATATGATCGGGGTTTTGCAGGATGATATCGCGCGCTTTTGGATAAGGGACGACCTGTTCCAGATTCTCCAGGCGGATCTCTTCCTGAATGCTGACCAATTGGCGGGCTTGGGCAAGAGGGACAACCTTGCCGTGATAGGTGTCTGCCATGGTCAGGGGAGGCGGGTCGTTGGGTCCGGATTTGGGTAGCAAAGGTGTAGCCCATCGGATGAGCTGGGTTAAAATCTTTCCCAAGGAATTCGAGCCGAGCCCAGCGCCAATGTACAGGTAAGACCAACGTCCATAAATATAGCCGTGCAACCAGTCCCACAGGCTAAAATCGCGCAAGTGGCGGGCCTCGCGGGTAAATTCAAGTGTGGAGGGTTTGATAAAGAGATGCCAGGGTTTCCAGTCCATGTTTCTTCTCAGTGAAGATCTGTTTAATGTGGGTAGTAGA
>JAWOHN010000168.1:0-8316 GCA_046485135.1 Anaerolineales bacterium
AGACAGGTCAAGGTCAGGGCGATAGCATATAAAGGGATGAAGAGGTAATCCAGACCCAAGGAAAAAGCCGCCCGCATTTGCGCTGCCTGGTCCCAGGAGTCCAGGATGGCCTGAGCCTGAGCAGGGTCACGCGCCAATTCGAAGGAGACGATGCCATAAGGCGCAGATGGGTTAATCAACGGTTGCCCCACCAGGTTGAGGATCAGCAAAAGCAGCAGGCTTAGTCCGATGAAGGTAAAGATCAGGCGGTCTCTCACATTGGAATGGATGCTTTCAAAGGGGTGGTGTATCATAATCAATTCAACCTTATCTTATCTCTCCCGAACTCAGCTGTTTATGAATAAATCAGGTTTCATTCTTGCCAGGCTGTTTGGGCGCTGAATTTGTGTGGAACGTTTTTCCGTTAGCGCCCCATCCAGACCATCAGGATTTGTTGGCCGATCTGGATGGCCCGGTCTGGGTTATCTTCTTCGAGCAACAGGGCCAGTACTGCGGGAGGGCCCGCCCAATCCGGCAGGACGCCTGCCAGATACCAGGTGATGGCTTGCCCGGGGGCATTTTGAGCACGCCCCACACTTTGCCAGACGGATAAATCATTCACCCGCAGCGCCAGCGCGACCGCGTTAGCCGCTTCGCTGGAGAAAACCGGGCTGGCGTCTGCCAGGGTGGATTGGTTAACCCAGCTGGCGTCATCTGTCTGGATAGCCTGCACCAGGCGTGGAGCCGGGCGGACACCGTTGTTGCTGAGTGAGGCGGCTGCCAGGGCCATTTGCAATGGGCTGATGCGTAATTCAGACTGGCCCACAGCGCTGTACTGTTGCACATCTGCCAACGAGTCTGGCCCGGTTGATCCAGCCGCTGGTAGGTTGATGGCTGGCGTGGAATAGAAGCCCATCCACTGGAACAAATCCAACAGCGGCTCTGTCCCGACCGGGGAATTCGCCCGAATTTGGTCGCCCAGAGCTGCCATGGGACCGGGGCAGCCGGCTGCGATCACGCCAGGCCAGGTCCGTTCAACCGGCTCCAGGGCGCAGTTCAAGATCAGGCTTGTGTCACCCACCTCTAATGGGAAAGACAGCGAGGTGGGGACAGGCGGTAGGCTGGCGCCTTGTTCGTGGAACGCAGCCAACAGCAGCGCCCCCAGGGCAGTTCCCGGTTGGTATTGTCCTTGCGTGGCCCGGTTTAGCAAGGGCGCGGCCGGGTCCTGGATCAGCTCACTCCAGGTTTCATCCAGGCGATTGGAGTCGAAGGAAGGCTGAGAGGCCATGGCCAGGATATCACCGTTGCGGGGGTTGAGTATCACCAGGGCGCCTCTGTGCCCGCGTAACAGGTCGTCAGCAGCGTTCTGTAATTCAATATTCACCGTCAGGCGAACACTTAAGCCGGGGGGAGGCTGTCCATACAGCAGGTGATTCCACCAAATGTCCAGGCTGGGGTAGCCCTGCAACCCGCGCAGGTAGGGGTCCAGGCTGTTCTCCAAACCCGAGCGTCCGTAGACGATATGCGTGTACCCAACCAAAGGGCTGAGGTCAGGGTAGGGGTATTGGCGAGTCAGGCTCCCGGGCAGGCCCTGGTTTTGCGCCAGGGGGGTGTTGTCCTGAGCCAGGATCAACCCGCGCGGGACATAACGGTCGGCGATCGTCAGGCGGGCGTTGTCTGTGCGGGAGAGCAGGTCCGGTGCGCGGTAGCAAGCCCACCAACCTGTTCCCAGGCCTGCGGCAAGCAGGCCGATCAACAAGAATGCACCCAGTTGCAGGTAAAGCTGGGGCTCTGGTCGGGGTGTGGTCATGAAAGTCGCAGCGCGGGCCTGCTCCTGATCGCTGATGACCAACAGGAAGAACAACGCCAGGAAGGATGTTAGCAATGACGAGCCGCCGTAGGACACAAAGGGCAGGGTCACTCCGGTCAGGGGCAGCAGGCGCAGGTTCCCGCCGATGATCAGGATGCTCTGGCTGACCAAGTAAGCAGTCAGTCCGGCTGCCAGGAAGCGCCGGAAGCTGTCTGGAGCCCGCAAGGCAGTACGCAGCCCGCGCACCGTCACCAGGCCTAATAGCACCAACAAGCCCAGCGCGCCCAACAAGCCGGTCTCTTCAACGATCGAAACAAAAATGAAATCAGAGTGGGGGATCGGTACCAGCCCAGGGCTGCCCAGACCGGGACCGCGCCCGAACAGGCCTCCGTTGGCGATAGCCATAAGCGACTGCACGATTTGGTATGAACGCCCACTAGGATCTGCCCAGGGGTCGATCCAGGCTTCTACCCGTAGCCGCACCACATCAAACAGACCATAACCGATACCAGCGGCGGTGAGGAATGCCAGCCCGCTCAGCAGTAGGATACGCTTATTGCCTGAGGCCACATAGACAATGGCTGCATACAGGAATAGAAAAATTGAGGAGGTGCCCAGGTCTCGTTGTAGCACCAATATCAGCAGGGCTGCGCCGGTCATCATTAGAGTCGGCGCCAACAACGGCAGCAGGCGTGCTGAGAGCAGCAGCAAACGGGGGGTAAAGCCCGAAATGCCGCCGGACAGGTAAGCTGCCAGGTAGATAACCAGCAAGAGTTTTAATGGCTCAGAAGGTTGCAGGTAGATCCCCGAACCGCCTAACCACAGCCGTGGAGAGGGTGCGCCGCTTGGGTTGGTGCCGATCAGGAAGGTTAAGGCAGTTAGCAGCAGCCCACCGGTCAACCACAGGTATTTATAGCGCCGCAAGTAGCCCAGATCGCTCGGGAGCCTTAATCCGGCTGCCACGACCGCTACAGCCACCAGCAACCAGGCGCTCTGCCGGTAGCCAAAGTTTGGCGCCAGGCGAAAAATGGTCAGCAGTCCCCATCCGCTGAGCAAAGCCGTCGCCGGCAGGAGGTAAGGGTCGCGGTAAGGCAGCCGGTGGTTAGTTTGCAGGTGAAGGAAGATAATCGCTGCCAACCAGGCAATGTAGCCTATCCAGTGTTGCCAGTTGTAATCCACCTGCCAGCTATGGCTGCGCACCGCTGGCGCCAGCGTCAGGGTGATAGAAAATAGGAACAGGAAAACACCCGCCAGGCTGAGCAGGCGGCCTTGGATGCGACTGGTTGGGGAGGGTGTGCTATGCAACAAAGCGCTGTAGATTGGATTTATTACAAATATTTTTCCACCAGCAATCCCAGGCGTTCACGCGCCTGGGGGGAGATAGCAGATGGTTGGGTGATCAGGGCTGCAGCCAGGGCATGCTGGCAAGCGCAGTCTTCACCGGGTTGGACCCTATCCGCCAGGTTTTTGATGGCCTGTTGGGCGACCTGGGTGTTGCGGTGCAGAATCTCGATCACCATTTCTACGCTGACCGTTTCTTCTGAGATATGCCAGACATCATAATCGGTGACATGCGCCATGACTGCATAGCACATCTCTGCTTCCCGGGCCAGGAATGCTTCTGGAGCAGTAGTCATGCCGATGATGGACATGCCCCAGGCCCGGTAGGTGTTTGACTCGGACTTAGTTGAGAAGCGCGGCCCTTCGATGGTGATAAAATCCCCGCCAAGATGCGCAGGCGCGCCGGTCTCACGCACGGCCTCAAAGACTGCCTGGGAAAAGTCTGTGCAGAAGGGATCAGCCGTGCTGATATGGGCGACCAGCCCGCCCTCAAAAAAGCTGCGTTTACGGCCGCGGGTGAAATCAAACAACTGGCTGGGAACCACGATGTCGCCGGGAATGTAATCCTCCCTTAACGAGCCGCAAGCGCTGATACTGACGATGCGCTCAACGCCCAGGGATTTAAGAGCATAGATATTGGCGCGGAAATTAATCTCAGACGGAGAGATATGGTGGCCGATCCCGTGGCGAGCCAGGAAGGCGATCTTGCGTTCCTCCAGGGTCCCCACAATTATGGGAGCACTGGGTTTCCCAAAAGGAGTGTCCAGGTCATATTCTTTTGGGTCTTTCAGGCCGGGCATTTCGTACAAACCGGAGCCGCCGATTATGGCTAAAGAAGGCAGATTGTCCATATGTGATTTCTCCGCAAGGTCTGGTACAGCATTGCTTGGCAGAATTGGGGCGCAGGTTACCCCGGCGAGTTTCAGGAACGCTTGGTGTTCTCTCCCAACCGGATACTCATCACCACCTGACCGCAGCGGAGCAGGTCGCCGGTTGTGATTACAATAGGGGCTGAGACCGGTTCTTCGTTTAAAAACGTCCCATTGGTAGATTGTAAATCTTCTACCCACCATTGATTATGGTGGTAAGACAGGCGGGCATGCTCGGTGGAGATGGTTTTATCTTGCAAGGCAGCATCGCAGGTTGGGTCCCGCCCGATTATGACCTCCGGTTTGGTAAAGTGAAAAGTCACCTGCTCGTTTTTGACCAGCAGGGTCAGTGGAGGTGATTGGCTGGCTGCCAGGATCTCAACCTGTCGTTTAAGGTCGCGCCACAAGATTAGCAACGCGGCGCCGAGAAAAGCATACAGGCTGGCTGCCAGTAATATCCGCAGTACAAGCAAGATTTGTCCGCTCATTCGTTTTGCCTCTTATCCTCAGCGAAGTCAAGCGGAGAAAACGGCAGAATTTTCCATTGTACCTGCTGGGTATGGGGTCTCTGCCCGCTGGTGTCTGGTGTGAGATTGTGCATCATAGGAAGGATGGATCGATGTCCTGGGTTTCACCGGATAGAGGGGCGAAATCTTGCCCGTAGATGAGCGGTACCCCCGCCAGGGAGATTACATCTCCAGGGTGAAGAACGCATTGGGTGATCCGCTTTTCGTTTACAAAAGTCCCGCCGGTAGAATCCAAATCAAAGATCACATAGCGATCACGAATAGTGCGTAATTGGGCGTGAAAGCGGGAAATGCGCAGGTCAAGGATCACCAGATGATTCTCAACATTCCGGCCGATATTGACGACTTTCCCGCTGAGGGGAAATATCTCTGACCCATTTACAATCAAAAAGGCGTTCAGCAGATCTGGCTTCTCAGGGGTAGGCTCCGCCGTCAGGGTGGATGTATCCACCAGGTGGTCCAGGTGGAATTGGGCCAGGATGCGGGTCTCGCCCAGGGAGATTTCAGAGTCGGGGATGACGCGCAATCTGGGCGGGGAAGGGAATTGAATGCCGGCTTCTTCCGCAATTTTGGTCAGGAGAGCTGCCAGGTTATCCAAGAAGGCCTGGTGTTCAGCCAGAATAAGCGCATGGGCTGGGTGCATGGTCAGGAAAAACAGGTTCGGCGCCAGATAGTGGCCGTCGGACTGGATCTGCAGATTGGCTCGCATTTCATCAACCAGTTGAGAGCTCAGGTTCTTTTGATCTATCCCTTCCGGGAAGAACCGGGCTATTCTGCCCTCGATCAGGCTTTGCAAACGGGTTTCAAGTTGGTCAAAGTTAATTCTCATAACTGGCACCTGACGTCTTGGCAAACCGCCAAATATAACTTCACAAACTAGCAATTAATCTAGCGCTTTGCCCCAGTGATTGGCCGTTTGAAGCCGGATCTTTTTAAATAACTTTCGGCCAATCACCCTTGATGCTCCCGTATTATAATTCATTGGTAGCTGCTCAGGCTAAGGCCTTCGTAATTGAAGGTACAGGGACTTGAGGGGGGCGAGAAGGGACGCAGGTTTGATTGATCAACCCGCCGGTTTCAAAGAACTTGAGCATACAGCAGATTGGGAATTGCTGGTTTGGGCGCCTGACCTGCCAACACTGTTTGTGCAGGCTGCTCAGGGGATGTACGCCCTGGCGGGCTTGAGCGTGGGCCCCGGTCCGCGTTGCTGGCGTAGCTTGGACATTCAAGCCGATGATCCGGAAGCCTTGCTGGTAATCTTTTTAACCGAACTGCTCTATTTTGAAGAAGATGAGAGACTTGTTTTCGATCGATTTGAGCTTCAAATCGTCAAGCCAAACCATGCAGAGCGGTACCACTTGAGCGCTATCTTGTTTGGAGCCCTGGCGGCGTCCCCGGGTAAGGATATCAAGGCCGTGACGTATCACAAACTGAACATCGAGCAGGGATCACGCGGTTTTGAAGTCAGGATTGTTTTTGATGTTTAGGAGGCTGAGCGATGATCCATCTGCAAGACTTAAAAAAGATCAGTGATTATGAGTGGGTGATTCCAAAAGCGTACCGGCAGGATATGCGTGTAGATGTGCGCTTGTTCGCTACCCGCCAAATCCTGGAGAAAGTCATGGATGACCAGTCCTTGGAACAGGCTGCCAATGTGGCTACCTTGCCCGGCCTGGCAGGTCCGGTGGTGGTGATGCCGGATATGCACCAGGGTTATGGTTTCCCCATTGGCGGTGTGGCTGCTACCCATTTCCCCCAGGGTGTCATCTCTCCAGGTGGCATCGGATATGATATCTGCTGTGGCGTACGCTTGCTGGCATCCCAAATTCCGTTGCAGTCCGTTCAGGATCGCCTTTCTGAGCTTGCCTCCGCCTTGAACCAGCATTGCCCCAGTGGCGTAGGCACCAAGGGATCTGTGCGTCTGTCTGAGGCGGAGCTGGACCGCGTGATGGTGGATGGGTCACGCTGGGCTCGTAAGCAAGGCTTTGCCACTGAGTCGGACCTGCGCTGCACGGAAGACAACGGACGGGTGGATGGCGCTGATCCAGGTAGGGTCAGCAAACGGGCCAAAGAGCGCGGCCGTCCCCAACTGGGTACCCTGGGCTCAGGCAACCATTTTATCGAGGTGGATGTGGTCGACCAGGTATTCTATCCGGCGGCTGCTCAGGCGATGGGCTTGGAGCAAGGCAATCTAGTTGTGCAGATCCATTCGGGTTCGCGCGGCTTTGGACACCAGATCTGCAGTGACTACGTCAATGAATTCCAGGCTGCCGTGCACCGTTACGGTATTCAGCTACCGGACCGCGAGCTGGTCTGCGCCCCGCTCGACTCACCGGAAGGGGAGGCCTATCTGGCAGCTATGCGCTGCGCTGCCAACTATGCCTTTACCAACCGCCAAATCTTGGCTCACCAGGCGCGGCTGGCCTTTGAGCAAGCCCTGGCTGGTGTTGTTCCCAATTGGCATCTGGTCCAGGTCTACGATATCGCCCATAATATGGGTAAAATTGAGACTCATCAAATCGAGGGGCGTCCTGTGAAGGTATGTGTACACCGCAAGGGCGCCACGCGCGCCTTTGGCCCCGGCAATCCTGCTTTGCCCCCCGAATACCAGTCAATCGGTCAACCGGTCCTGGTGCCGGGCAGCATGGGCACGGCTTCATGGGTGCTGGTGGGCACCGCTGCCAGCATGGCCCAATCCTATGGTTCTTCGTGCCATGGGGCAGGTCGTTTGATGAGCCGCTCAAAAGCTAAAAAAGCTATGCGTGGTGAAAATTTACAGCGGGAGCTGGAAAAAGACGGCATTCATGTGCGGGCTGGCTCGCTGTCAGGATTGGCAGAGGAAGCTCCTGCGGCATATAAAGATGTGGACGAGGTGGTTGAAACCGTTTCAGGCGCTGGGATTGCCCGTAAAGTAGCTCGTTTGCGACCCGTGGCTGTGATTAAAGGGTAATGAAAATATTGCTTAAATCCAATTGGCACGGAACTGGCAGCCTGGATTGTGCGTCTACAGATCGATACCGGATAATAAAACCCTGGATTTAGTTGTGCAATCATGCGACAGCACGATTGCACAACCCCAGGACCAGAATATGAGAAATACCTAAAGCTCCAAAAACATGGAGGAAAGATGACCAAAATATTGTTCAGTTTATCTTTGATGATGATTTTGCTGGTCGCTTGTAGTACGCAACCGCCTGTTGAGCCAACGCCGGATGAGAGCCCAGCTTCCTACCCACCACCCTCCCCAGCAGAGCCTACACAGGCCGCCTATCCGGGGCCTGATGATCCTGTTTCATCAGATTCACCCTCGGCCTATCCATCTCCTTTAGAGCCCCTTCCCGGGGAAGAGGATATGGATCGCGGTCAGGTTTTTGTGGATGATACCCAACTCCTGGTCATGGAATCCTTCCCGCCCCAATATTTGCTCCAGGTAAGAGGCTCGTTGCCAACTCCTTGCCACAATCTGCGGGCGAATATCTCTGGACCAGATGCCCAGAATCGAATTATTGTTGAAGCGTATTCTCTGGTTGATCCGGACGTGGCCTGTATACAGGTTTTAGAACCCTTCCAGACCGGTTTTAACTTGGGCTCTCTGCCTCAGGGCGTTTATACCGTCCTGCTAAATGGTGAGCAAGTGGCTGAGATCAATGCGCCCTAGTGCTTTGTCAAGGCTGATACCTTGATTTGAAATAAGCTGATTATTGCCTTGACAAAGCTTAAAGTGTTCCGTCGAAGGCATTTTCAAATCATAGAATCACGTTTGACGGAACACTAGGTATTGATGACTGAA
>JAWOHN010000213.1:0-26374 GCA_046485135.1 Anaerolineales bacterium
GCTGGTGATTACGGCTGGTTTTCCCTCGGACAGTTCCACCGAGCGCATGGCTGATTGGCTGGCTGCTGAGTTGCCGGG
This sequence comes from Anaerolineales bacterium, assembly GCA_046485135.1. GTDB lineage: Bacteria > Chloroflexota > Anaerolineae > Anaerolineales > UBA4823 > CAZAQS01. The sequence continues at coordinate 79 of JAWOHN010000213.1, forward strand.
CAAGCCGGTTAAACTTATGTTGTGGAAAAATGCCAAATCCCTGCCGGTTTTTCCAAAAACCTACAGCGGGATCGTCTTCGTGGTTAGAGACCAATCTCAACTCAAACCGGAGATGCTTGCGCCCATTAAAGAAGCCTGGCTGGCAGGGGTTCCATTGTTGGCTGATAATGGTGGGGCTGCTGCATTGGGGGCGTATTTCTCGTCTCATGCTCCAACACCAGCCTCGGGTAAGCAGTTTGAGCTGGCAACCCAGGCCTCGTTCCTAAATGGTGAGACCCAAATTCGGGCCGGCCTGGGATTGGTGGATATCAATATTGAACCACAGGTTGTGGAAGATAACCGCTGGGGGCGTTTGTTTTCTGTAGCCTATCACCACCCAGATCAATTAGCAATAGGGCTGACCAGGGCAACTGCACTTGAAATTGACCATCTCGGGGCCAGAGTCATTGGCAGCAATGTTCTCTTTGTACTAGATCTAAGTCATGCTCAATTGGGATTGGGAGATAATCGAAGTTACGTAATTGCAAATGGCATCTTGGATGTTTTTCCATCTGGTGAGACTCTTTTTGAAATATCCACGGCGCCAGGCGTGGCGGGCGACCAAAATTTACCCTCATCAAACGAGATTGCGACATCAGATGCAGGTCCATCGTCTGATCCGGATGCTATTGAGCAAGCTCCAGGCCTTGTTCCAGGATCGAGACCGGAGTTCTTCCAAGTGTTAGAGAACAATTGGATGATGGGCGTGCTGTTGGCCATCCTTATTGCTGTGGTGATAGGGCTCAGATTTTGGTTGGTCCGCCGGCGCCAGCGGTATGAGAGATGATCTATCAATTACCTGGTTGGGAGCGGGATACGATCGTCAGGTAATCTTGTAGCGCCGAAGCTACTTCTTTCGGTTTTTCCAACATCACCATATGTCCCGCTTCAGGGATGACCTTCAGAGTAGCATTTGGGATGGCGCCTGCCAGGAGTTGCGAATTGCGCAGAGGGGTGAGCTGATCCTCCCTACCACATAGCACCAGGGTCGGAGCTGTGATGTCGACTAACTTCTCGGTCAGATCAAATTCATGACAAGCCAGCAGATCCCCATATAGAACGCTGGGACGAGTCTCAACCATCCGGCTGGCAGCCAATTCCACCAGGCGTGCATCTGCAAAGTGACTGAAAGCTCCTGAGATCAGGCTCTCAACTGCCTTGTGAAATGTGGTGGGGTTGGCGCAATCTGCCAGGATGTCCTGGCGTACCCGCATACGGGCTCCTGCCCCCACCAACCCCAATCCGGCAACTTGTTGCGGATAGTTGGTTGCCAGGCTGAGTGCAATGGCGCTGCCCATTGAATGGCCTACAAAAACGGCTTTAGAGATTCCCAATCCTTCCAGCCAGGCATTGATTATATTGGCATATGCATCAATTGATTGTTGCCCACGACTGCCTGATTTTCCGTGGCCAGGTAGGTCTGGTGCAAACACCCTCACGCTAGCTAACCGCCTGATCTCTGGAGGCCAATACAGGTGGCTGCCTCCAGCTCCGTGAAGTAAAACCACGGGCAGGCTGTCTAAATCTCCTCCCTGGAACATGTAATAGTATAAATCTAAGGCAATAGGCATAGGTGTCCGTGATTATTTAGATTTCATTCTGAATATAAAACTGGTAACCAGTCCGAGAAATAGGCCGGCGATACCCCAGATAGGTGTTCTGTGGATAACCGATAAAATTTGTTCTGCGGTGAAATCGGGCGTCCCATGACCATGCATCCCAGTTTTGAAGGCCATAAGAAATATCGCTATTGGAGTAACTGCCACTCCTGCCACCGCACCAACCAGGAGATGTCTGGATAAGCTATTTTGCTTTGCCGGGGAAAGGCGAACAAGATGGTGCGTACCTGTCCATGCGTTGACGGTTGCAGCGAATACCAGCGGCCATTTTTCGTTTGTGTCTTCAACTGGTAACCATAAAAGCATCAGGATTCCTATAGCAAACCCGCTCAGGACAAGCCAGGCGGGCGTTTTGCTTTTTGGGGCAGTCCTTTTTGAGAAAGTCACATCTGTGTCCGCAATCGCTCGGCAGCTTCATCAGTGAGGGGCAAGATAACCTGAACAAGGGTGCCTTGTCCTTCTGTGGATTCAAGGTGCAGGACGCCATTGACCAGTTCAGCCCGCTCGCGCATATTCACCATCCCCAGGCTGCCGCGCTTGTCATAAAACGCATCCACTTCTCCAACATTGAAACCAACGCCGTCATCCTCAACTTCAAGCAGGCTAAAATCCTCTTCCAACATTTTTATTCTTACCCAAATATTCGCTGCTTGAGCATGTTTCCGGCTGTTGTTTACTGCTTCTTCGACAATAAAGAAGATGACAGCTTGTTTGCTCGCCTCTAGTTTGGGGATGGCATTTGGGTCTACAGACACAATCATTTTCTGGTTGTAGGTCTCCTGCATTTTTTCAGCCATCGCCTGCAAAGCCGCCACCAAGCCTTGGGATTCCAGCACCAGTGGGCGCAAGGTGAATAGCATGTGGCGGATTTCTTTGGTAGTTTTGCGAGCCAGCTCTTCAATTTTAAATAATTCATCTGCCGCTGCTTTGGGATCTTTTTCCACCAGGCGACGGGCAAAGTTAACCCGCATGGCAACCGCTGCTACCGATTGGGTAGGACCATCATGTAAATCACGGGCCAGCTTTTTGCGGGTCTCCTCCTGAATTTCGATCATACGCTCCTTTTCCCGTTCCAATTCGCCATACAGGCGAGCGTTTTGGATGGCAATCAAGGCCTGGTTGGCAATGATTTCTAACACTTCTCGGCGGGCCTCATCAAAATATTGGGGATCAGGATGGGCAAAAAGTAGCGTTCCGTAGGTGATTAATCCAGCCCGTAAAGGGATGCAGTAGACCACGTTGCAAGTTCGCAAAGCTATGATGCGGCTTAATTCTGAATCTTCGCTGATTTGGGTGGTGAAGCTGGGAATACCTTCGTCGATCGTTCGTCCAACAAAACCGTTGGTGCTGGAGAGGACTGTGCGCATGTCAGCAGCGGTAAAGCGCCGAGCAGAACCAACGGTTAATTCGCCTGGCCGGCTGGTCTCAGAAAACAGCAATACTGCGCTCACCAGGCGGTCTGTGGGGGCCTGTTGGGCGCTAAGTATCCTGGCGCTCAAGTCTAGCGCAATCTCCAAGATTCGTTGGTAATTGAGGGAGGAGGTCAGCGAAGATAGCAAATCATAAACGGCATGCAAGCGTTCTCGTTCTGCCTGCACGGCTCGCTCGGCTTCTCGCAGGACGGTTTTTTTAATTTTTTTGGATTGCTGTTTATTGCCAACAAGACTGTAAACCCAGAATCCTAACAAGATCCCTAGACCTAAACCAATCCCAGCAGCAGCGTAAACGAATTCAGCTGATACCATTCTTCAATACTTCTAGACGTCCGCTATATTCAAGGATAATATTAACAATCCGGGCTAAAGCCTTCGCAGGGGGTGTACACCCCCTGAGTACACCAATTTCTGGAAAAAATCATCTGTCTGGTTGAACGGTCACAAATAATGCTATCCATTGGCTGAACATCAGGTATGGGTATATGATACCTGAAAAGCTTGTGGATGCAAAGCATAAAAATCTGCTATTTTTGGATATCTTGCAAGATTCTAGCCAGAATGGGTCTAGCAGCCATGATTGCTCTTGCTCGGTGGCTAAGCCGGTTCTTTTCGTTCATACTTAGCTCTGCCATGGTTTTTCCAAGCTCCTGAATCAGAAAGATTGGATCGTAGCCAAACCCCCTCTGTCCACGTTCTTCGGGGATGATTTCGCCTGCACACTCACCAGTGGTGAAGTAGACCCGCCCATCGGGTGTGCTGATTGCTACTGTACAGTGAAATTTCGCCAACCAGGGGCGCGGGTGGGTCTTCAATTGATCCAACAGGTAGTCGCGCCGGTCGCTATCATTGGCGTTTGGAAGAGGGGAGAAACGTGCTGAATGTAAACCAGGGAGACCGTCTAAAACTGCCACCTCCAGTCCGGAATCATCAGCCAGCGTGGTTAGACCTGATGTCTTTGAAAAGACTAGCGCTTTGATGGATGCGTTCTCTTGATATGTATTGCCGCTTTCTTCTACATCCAGATCTAACCCAAGTTGAGTAGGGATGACCAGTTCAAAAAGCAGGTCAGCCAAAAGAGCCTGAATTTCAAGCAATTTACCGGGATTTCCGCTTGCTAGTAGTAGTTTTTTCATGATGAATTTTGTAATCTATCCGCATAGTACTATAGCCGTATATGTATCGTAAGTTTAACTTATATATGCTATATTTGCCAAAATATTTTCCATAAATTGTTATTTATGTCAATTAAACCAGCAAAACTTGACTGGTGATTCTAATTATGTTATAATATCGCCAAATTCAAAAATTTAATTTGCGGAATTATTAGATCATTTTGGCTAATCCATTATCTCCTCTCCGGTTAAATGTCGGTTTTGTGGTTCACCAATCTGTCGGCTATAACCGAGATTTTGGTATAGAAATCGAAAAGATCCACCTGCCACCCGATTTGGATCTGGCTGATCTTAGAGGTACGGCGCGCGTTGGGCGCACTCCCCAAGGTTTGCTTGTCCAGGTGAAAATGCGGGCGGCGGTGTTGTCCCAGTGTGCGCGCTGCCTGGCTGATTTTCAGCAATCATTGGGGATTTATTTTACCGAGCTGTACGCCTTCACACAACGGTCAGTTACCGATTCGGACTTAATTTTGCCTGAAGATGGTCATATCGACCTTTCCCCTTTGGTCCGTGAATATATGCTTTTGGAAGTACCCATTGGCTCACTGTGCAGTCCTACCTGTAAAGGACTTTGCCCTGTTTGTGGTGAAAATCTCAATGAATCGAATTGCGATCATAGCCCCGAAGGGGGAGATCCCCGGTTGGCTATCTTGAAAGCGCTGCTCGACAAGGAATAATTCTCAAAATTGCTCGTTAATATTGGTAAACTGGCATAAAACTTGCACTGGATTATTTATTGCGTTGCAGGTTGCCTCCATCACCTGTTTTCCCTTGTGACTAATTTTTTTCCAAGGTTTTCTTTCAGGAGGTTGTAATGGCGTACCCAGGTAAGCATCACCAAAAGGCTGAGGTTGTACATATCCTGCTTGAAAAAGCCGAACTGCAAGGTTTCCTTACCACTGAAGATATTACCGAGACTTTCCCAGTGGGCGATGAAGACGAGGAAAAGCTGGCAGAAATTATCCTGTACTTACGCCACCAAGGAGTGGATATTGCGGATGAGGGTCTGGATATTAATTATGGCTCTTTTGACTCTGCATCGCTGGACCGAGAGGCTGGTAATGTCTTGGAGAACATTTCCTCCGATGACTCGGTTGGTCTTTACCTGAAGGAAATGTCACGTGTGCCTTTGCTACAAGTGGACGAGGAGCTTTCGCTGGCCAAAAGAATCGAGCGTGGCAAGAAGGCTAAAAAGGAACTCACCAAACTGAATGGCAACGGCGCGATGTCTGCTCGGAGCGAGCTTGAAGAGAGAATCCAGGATGGATTGCTGGCTCGTGATCACCTGATCCGGGCAAACACCCGTCTGGTGGTCAGTATTGCAAAGAAATATATGGGACGCGGGGTGCCTTTTCTTGATTTGATCCAGGAAGGCAACCTGGGTCTGATGAAATCGGTGGAAAAATATGACTACCACCGTGGCTTCCGGTTTTCCACTTATGCCACCTGGTGGATCCGGCAGACAATCACCCGGGCCATCGCCGACCAGGGACGGACGATCCGCGTGCCGGTGCATATGACCGATCGCATCCGCCAGATGTATAAATCGGCCCATGATCTGGAACAACGCCTCGGCCGACCAGCTACTACCGAGGAGCTGGCTGATGAAATGAAACTAGATCCTCGCCGTGTGCATTGGATGCTGCAGGTGTCCTGGACTCCGCTCTCGCTGGAAAGCCCTGTAGGCGACGAAGAGGATTCGGAATTTGGTATGTTTGTGGAAGATGAGGTCACCCCAACCCCTGCTCAAACGACCCAAGAAAATATGCTGCGGGAGAGAGTTGAGCAGGTTTTAGCCACCCTGTCGCCACGCGAGGCTCGCATTATCCGCCTGCGGTTTGGCTTGGATAACGATCGACCCTACACATTGGAAGAGGTTGGGCAAAAGTTCGGCCTGACCCGCGAGCGCATCCGTCAGATCGAGGGGAAAGCCTTACGTCGCCTACGCCATCCCTGCCGCTCTCGCTTGCTGAAGGATTATGTGGATCCATCCAGCCCCACTACCTTCAAGATCCCTGGTGAGAGGACAATCCCTTCAGACAGGTCTTGACAAATCACCTGTCCACGTTTAAACTCATTTTTGTTCCAATTGAGCTTCGCCGAAATGGCCTGTTTGGCTGAGGCGAAGTCTTGTTAATACAATCAAGCCAGGGCAAATCAAATCAGAGCTGATCCAGATGACAGTCATTTCTTCTAACCCATTTGCTGGCAACACCTTCTCCATGTGCATGGAGAAGATTTCCCGCGCTTGGGCTTGAGCAGCCGCTGTGTAGGATATGAGCTGGTTATCCGAACGAATTTTTCTGGGCTGCCCAATCCAGGGCAGCTTTTTTATTATCTTTAGGTGGACTTTGTTTCGGTCGTTGTGGAGGAAATCATGAACGAAAATATTTTGGTCGCGGTAGCATGGCCCTATGCAAACTCCCTAATCCATGTTGGTAATATCACGGGGTCCTACCTGCCTGCAGACATTTTCGCCCGTTACCAACGCCTGGTAGGGAATCGCGTGATTATGGTGTCCGGATCAGACTCTCACGGTACACCAGTCACTGTCCGCGCGGATGCGGAAGATACAACTCCGGTTAAGATATATCAGCATTTCCATGCCGGTTTCTTGGAGCTATTTCAAAAGCTTGGTCTGACTTATGATTTGTTCACCAGCACCCATACAGAAAACCATTTCAAAGTCTCGCAATCTATTTTCCTGGCTTTGCAACAGAATGGTTTCCTGTACACAGAACGTCAGCAACAATGGTATTCGCCTACGCAACGACGTTTTTTGCCCGATCGATATGTTGAAGGAACCTGTTACCTCTGCGGTTATCCCAACGCACGCGGCGACCAATGCGATAATTGCGGCAATTTGCTGGATGCTACTTTGTTACAAAACCCACGCTCGAAAATCGATGGCGAAGCCCCCGAGCTCCTGGAAACCGAACATTTTTACCTCGATCTGGGCAAGCTTCAACCAGAAATAGTCGAGTTCCTGCGCCAGCGTGAGAGCTATTGGCGATCCAATGTCCTCCGCCAGTCTCTGGGTCAGATCCTGGCTACGGAATTGCACGGTCGAGCTATCACGCGCGACTTGGACTGGGGGATTCCAGTGCCGGTGGATGGTTGGTCTGGGAAATGCCTCTATGTATGGTTCGAGGCAGTGATCGGATATCTTTCGGCTGCCATCGAATGGTCTCAGGTGGTTGGGCAACCGCAAGCCTGGCATGACTGGTGGTATAACCCGCAAGCGCGCTCCTATTATTTCATTGGTAAGGACAATATCCCCTTTCATGCCGTTATCTGGCCTGCTCAACTGATCGGTGCAGGCGAGGCTTTTGGAGAGATCTTTGAGGGTGGGGATGCGGTTGCGCTGGTGGCGCCCTACGACGTTCCCGCCAACGAGTTCATGAACCTGGAAGGTCAAAAGATCTCGGGTAGTCGCAATTGGGCCGTGTGGGGTTTGGATTTTCTCTCCCGCTACGATCCCGACCCGCTGCGCTATTACTTGACCGTAAACATGCCTGAGAACCGGGACACCGATTGGGATTGGGGAGACTTCCTCAGCCGCAACAACAATGAGTTGGTGGCTACCTGGGGAAACCTGGCTAACCGGGTGCTTTCTTTTGCTTATAAGCAATGGGATGGGTTTGTGCCAGTACCGGGGGAATTGCGACCAGCTGATCAAGAGATCCTTACAGCGGTAGAGGCAGGCTTCCAGGTTGTTGGAGAGCATCTCAATGCAGTGCATTTGCGCGCTGCTATTACTGAAGCCATGCGCCTGGCCTCAGAGGTCAACAAATATCTTGACCAGGCTGCGCCCTGGTTTGAGATCAAAAGTGATAAGGCTGCTGCTGCTACCACGATCTATACGGCTCTGCGCGCCATTGATTCCTTAAAAATCTTGCTTTCTCCCTTTTTGCCCTTTACCAGCCAGCGCCTGCACACGTATTTTGGATACCAGGAGCCTCTCTTTGGTGAGCAGCGCGTGGAAACCCACTCTGACCAACTAGGAGAGCACACTGTCCTGCGCTATGACCCGCAGAAGGGTCGAGGTCAGTGGAAACCCAGCCAACTGCCTGCCGGGCAGGCTCTCAAACAACCAGCGCCCCTGTTCAAGAAATTGGACGAGAGTATCGTGGAAGAGGAGCGCGCCAGGCTAGGTGCCTAAAACGGGGTTGGTTTAACCAGTTTATCTGCTTGCCAAACTAGTTGACTCACTTGCCCAGTTTCACCCAGCAAGATGGGCAGCAACTGGCTGAGAAGTTCGGGCTGCCCGGTGGTGTAGTAAATCGGGTCTGGTTTGTTGTTTAAGTTCGTTTCCAATCTGGGATTGGTTACTCCCCTTGCCTCTAACACTCGCCTGGTCTGGCGGGCAACGGCTGGCGCCGGATCGATAACTCTTACAGTTGGTCCTGTAATCTCTTCAATAAGAGGGATCACAAAGGGGTAGTGTGTACAGCCCAACACAATTGTATCGATGGACTGTGCCAGCATTGGTTGCAGGGCAGCTTCCAGGATGGCGCGCGCTTCAGGTCCCACCATTCTGCCTGCCTCAATCTGGGCGACCAGACCGGGGCAGGTGTGTTGCAAGACCTTGACCCCCTGTGCAAACCTTTCGACGACGGATGCATACAGCGCTCCTTGAAAGGTTGCTGGCGTCGCCAACACACCGACAACCCCACTTTGGGTGGTCTCTGCTGCTGGTTTCAAAGCTGGTTCCATACCAACAAAAGGAACCTCTGGGAAAGTTTGCCGTAACCAAAGCAGAGCGGCTGCCGAGGCTGTATTGCATGCCACCACGATCACTTTAGCGCCTTCACCCAACAGAAAGCGGGTAATGGCTTCAGAATAAGCGCGTACTTCCTCCAATGGGCGTGGACCATAGGGCACATGGGTCTGGTCTGCTATGAAGATGATCTTTTCATGGGGAAGCTGCTGTCGGATAGCTTTCAAAACCGAGAGACCACCCACACCGGAATCGAATATACCGATGGGCGTCTGGAGATTTGGGTCATGGTTCACCATGAGTTCAGTTTTCTCTTCAGCCAAAACAGCGACCTGAAACAGGTGTTAGCTTACCGGGCGACCATTTCCTTTTTGGGCACTTGCGTGTTCTTCAGCGGCCCGGACAAACGCGCTGAATAATGCCCGCATTGGTGGGTGATCCTGGAGCCATTCTGGATGCCATTGGACTGCCATTCCAAAGGGGTGCTTGGGAAGCTCGAGAGCTTCGATAACTCCATCGGGGGCAAAGGCTGTAACCTTAAAATCATCCTTTATCTGTGAGATGGCTTGGTGGTGCAGGCTATTCACCTCAAAACGAGTGCCCCCCAGGATTTCTGCCAGCCGGCTACCTTCTTCTACCCGGATGCTGTGAGCCAGATGACTCCACGGTCGTCCGGGGACCCACTCATGCGCCAGAGAATTGGATCTTTGGCTGCTGATATCGGTATACAGGCTGCCGCCAAAGGCAACGTTGATCACTTGAATACCGCGACAGATGCCCAGGAAAGGCTTGCCCAACCGCACGGACTCTTGCGCCAGCTGGATCTCGACTTCGTCCCGGTCTGGGTCGATCTGGTGGACGGCGGGGTGAATTTCACCTCCAAAGCGTTGGGGATCAATATCACCCCCTCCCGTAAATAAGATGCCGTCGACTTGCCTAAAAATCACCTGTAGGTCGCTGGATTGGAGACCCAATGGGATGAGCACGGGCACTCCTCCGGCATTCAAGACTGAGCGCACATAGCTTTCCTGAACAGCAACCATAGGCAACCCCTCCGGATGGGGCATATGGGCAGTGGTAATTCCAATCAGTGCAGCAGTCATATCTATCAGATCCGTTGAGGTGGAATTGGCACGGTACCCGCGCCTGAACAACTCGTGAATTATAAAGGCACCCGCAAGATGTGTCTATCCAGGGATAGATTCAGGAATTACCTTGCCCGATAAACTCGATAATCGCCTGGTTGACCCGCTCAGCTTGCTCGTGCTGGATCCAATGAGTGGCCTCTTCAAAAAATTCCAGTTGGCCCTGTTCGCACATCTCGATGCTCGGCTCAGCCAATTGCTGGCCAAGGGCAAAGTCTTGCGTTCCCCACAGCAGCAGGGTTGGAACAGAGATACGTAGGTCATCTGGAGATTCTGCCAGAACGCGCGCGTTGGCCCGGTACCAGTTAAGCATGGCCGTGAATGCGCCTTTTCTCCACCAGGCCTGCCGGTAATGTTCGAAATCCTGCGCGCTGAAGGTGCCTGGACGGCTGGTCTCGCGCAATGTTTTCTCCATCAGCTCCCAATCATTATTACGGCTTATTGCTTCCGGAAGCCAGGGCAGCTGGAAAAAGAAGGCGTAGCTGCTTCTGCGTATTTGATCCGGGTTGGGCATCAGCGTCCGGCGCATGATGCCGGGATGGGGAGCGTTCAAAATTACCAGGCGCTCAAGCATTTCAGGATAGTGGATTCCCAGCCACCAGGCTACAACGCCGCCCCAATCATGGCCAACCACCACCGCTTTTTGCCGGCCCGCTGCTCGGATCAACCCTACGATATCCTTGCTCAACTCATCCAGATTGTAGGCGGCTGGGTCCTGGGGTTTGTCGCTAAGGTTGTAACCGCGCTGATCTGGCGCCAGCACATAGTAGCCGGCTGCTGCCAGCGGCTCGATTTGGTGAATCCAGCCCCGCCAAAACTCAGGGAAACCATGCAGGAGCATAATCAGGCGACCGCCCTCTGGCCCGGCCTGAATTGTATGCAGGTGGATGCCGTTTGTCTCAAAATAAGTGCTTTCCATTTTTTGTTTGCCTCCCTAATCATTGAATTTCAGGATTCATTGTAACATAATCGTCGTTTCTACATTGCCCGTCAACCTCTCAGTGGTGATAGAATTGTGCTGGTTAGCTTCTCCCACCCTGAAACCCGGAGTGCATAGATGGCATTAGAAAAATTTTCCCCTCAGGTAATCACGCCTGGTAAAGATGGGCGTACCTGGCATGCCTTACGAGCGGAGCAGGTTTTATCCGAACTGGGAACAATGGCAGATAAAGGCCTCTCATCTGAAGAAGTCCAGACCCGCATGGCGACGTATGGTCCGAACCAGCTGAGGGAAGCTCCGCCGGTTTCTTTCTGGCAGATGCTGTGGGACCAATTCAATAACTTTGTAGTCATCATGCTGATTGTGGCAGCCGTGATCTCTGCTTTTTTGGGAGATTGGGTTGAGTCGGCTGCCATTATGGCAATCGTGATCTTAAACGCTGCTCTCGGGGTGATCCAGGAGCGGCGCGCCGAGCAAGCTCTGGCTGCTTTGCGCAAACTTGCTTCCCCGGATGCTCACGTCATTCGCGATGGTTCCCGCCAGGTGATTCCCGCGCACCAATTGGTGCCGGGCGACGTGGTTCTATTAGAGGCAGGTAACTATATCCCGGCGGATGTCCGCTTACTGGAGGCCATCAATCTGCGCATCGAAGAAGCTGCCCTGACGGGCGAATCGGTGCCGGTGCAGAAAGACGCCTCATTGCGTCTGGAACAGGATATTCCGCTGGGGGACCGGAAGAATACTGCTTTTATGGGGACGCTGGTGAATTACGGGCGCGGCAAAGGTATTGTGGTCAGCACAGGCATGTTCACCCAAATAGGCCTGATCGCTGAAATGTTGCAGTCCGTAGAGCAAGAGCCCACGCCCCTGCAAAGACGCCTGGACCAGCTCGGGAAGACCCTTGGCATTGCCGCTCTGACGATTTGTGGGATGGTGTTCCTCTTGGGGTGGGCGCGCGGTTACGAACCACTCGAGATGTTTATGATTGCCGTTGGGCTGGCGATCGCTGCTGTTCCTGAAGGGCTGCCGGCGGTGGTCACCATCAGCCTGGCTTTGGGAATGCGCGAGATGATCAAGCGCCATGCCCTGATCCGGCGTTTGTCCTCTGTGGAAACCTTGGGCTCCGCTACGGTTATCTGCTCTGACAAAACCGGCACTTTGACGCAGAACGAAATGACGGCGACCCGTTTATGGGTTGACGGAAAAACTTTTGATATCACCGGAGGGGGGTACGCTCCCCAGGGGGATTTCCTGGTTGATGGGAAGCCGGTTGATCTGAGTGACTACCCAGCTGCGCTTACCGCACTATGGGTCGCAGCCTTGAACAACGACGCCAATATTGAAATGAGTGGCACCAGTGATGAGAAACACACCTATCGCATGGTGGGGGATCCAACCGAAGGCGCTCTGGTAGTCGCTGCGGCGAAAGCCGGCGCCAGTCTGGAAGATCTGAATCGAGATTACCCACGCATCCAGGAGGTGCCTTTTGATTCGGAACGCAAACGTATGCTTACCTTGCATGAGCTGCGTGATCCGCACCCAGAGGACATTTCTCCAATCCATGATAATGAAAAGAAGGAGTGGAAGGCTGTCTTGATTAAAGGCGCCCCAGACCTGGTTCTGAATCTTTGTACCAGCTACCAGGGCATGGATGACAGGGTCCTACCTCTCACTGAGGCCCAACGGATGCGTATTCTTATCTCGAACGATCAGATGACCCAGGACGCGTTGCGGGTATTAGGAATGGCGTATCGTATTGTTCACGACGTGGAGGGGATTGAGGACCTGAAGCAGTTGGAGCAAGAGCTGGTCTTTGTGGGCTTGATCGGCATGATTGACCCACCTCGAGCAGAGGTTCCCCCTGCTCTTCTGAAAGGTCGTTTGGCAGGTGTTCGTACGGTGATGATTACCGGAGATTATCCAAACACTGCCAGGGCCATTGCAGAAAGCATTGGTCTGCTGGAGCCCGGTCACCAGGTACTCACAGGACCTGACCTAAATAAAATGGATGACGCCACTCTCCAGCGCGAGGTGGCCTACACAGGTGTCTTCGCCCGTGTCTCGCCCGAACACAAGATGCGCATCGTCGAAGCATTGCGGGCAAGGGATGAAGTGGTCGCCATGACCGGGGACGGAGTCAATGACGCCCCAGCCATCAAGCGGGCAGACATTGGCGTAGCCATGGGTATCACCGGCACAGATGTGGCGAAGGAAAGCGCGGATATGGTGCTCACGGATGACAATTATGCCAGCATCGTCTCGGCAGTTGAACAGGGTCGCATCATCTATGCCAATATCCGCAAGTTCGTTTTCTTCTTGCTCTCTTCTAACGTAGCTGAGATTATGATCATCTTCCTGGCGACTTTGGCCGGGTTGCCGACACCCCTGACCGTTATTCAGTTGTTATGGCTCAATCTACTGACCGATGGCGCCCCTGCACTGGCGCTGGCAATGGAAAAAGGCGACCCCGACGTGATGGAGCGCCCGCCTAGACCGAAAACAGAGCCCATCATCAATCGTTCTATGCGCTTGGGCATTGGCATCCAGACCGTTACGCAGACTGGCGCTGTGCTGACCGCATTTGGCTTGGGGCTATGGTGGCATATTTCTGCGGCTGGACAGGCAGTTGCCGGCGTTAATCCGCTGACATTTATCCTGCGTTACGATTGGCAAGGTGTCGACGTACAGACGGCTGAAACGATGGCTTTTGTGACCCTTTCCTTGTGCGAATTGTTCCGTGCTTACACGGTTCGCTCGGAACGGACCTCGCTCTTCCGGCAAGGGATCTTCTCCAACCGTTATATGCAGTATGCGGTTGGTCTATCCGTTGCATTGCTGTTGTTGGTTGTCAACCTGCCATTTCTGCAGCCGATTTTCAACACACACTTTTTGTCCCTGAATGAGTGGGTGATCGTTTTGAGCCTGGCTCTCATTCCGGCAATATCTGAAGAGCTCACCAAGGCTTACCTGCGTTGGCGAGATGGGACCTCCCCTGCCATCCTGGCGCCGAGCCCGGCTGACTGAGTCTTGCACTGTACTCGTTATCCCTTATAGGGGTAATTTCAGCCGTTCTTCCACTTTTTGAAGCAAGGCCTCCAACCGGATATCTGCCAGTGAATTGAGTCGCAGATCGGCTTTGTCAAGGGGTAAGCTTGCGGTTAACTGGTTGGGAACGGCAATGCAGAAAAGGCCGGCTGCTTTGGCTGCCTGGATTCCGTTGGGAGAATCTTCGAAGGCGATCGCCTGATCTCCCCCTATTTGCAAAGCTTCCAAAGCAGCCAGGTATACGGCGGGGTCTGGCTTGGTCACGCGCACATGGTCTTTCCCACAGATGGCATCGAAGTAATGCAGCAAGCCCCGCTGGGAGAGGTGTTGGTTAAGCCAGGTCAGTGGGGAACAGGAGGCAAGCCCTATCTTGAAGCCCATTCTTTTGCCGTCTTCCAGGTAGTCGGTTACTCCAGGCAGCACCGATTGGGCCGCGATCAGCTCCAACCAACGCTGGTAGCGCTGTGGTTTGAGTCGCTCCCAATCCAGTTTTCTTCCAATTTGCTGTTCCAATTCTTGGGCGGGGTCAAAAGTCCCTTCTTCAGTGCCGATAAGGGTGACCCACTTTGAAAATGGGAGCTTTCCACCGTACATTTCAAAAAGCTCAGCCCATGATTGGTGGTCTGCGCCCTCGGTTTCCAGAATGAGACCGTCGAAATCGAAGATCAAGGCTTTAATAGCGGGATGATTTTGCATCGCCCCATTATAGCAGGCATCGCTACAGGCCGAGGCATTTTGGGAATAAACGTATTGGAACCCCTAAATCTGTGATCTTCCGCGGTAACACCTGAAGAGCCTGATACTAGGTGATATAATTTCCCAGTCGGGAGAATGAAATGGCAGATAATCAAATGAGTGAAATAACCAACCCGAAAAAAGGGGTCGTTCAAGACTTCCTGCTACGGATCAAGCTTATTTTGCGCTTAATGGCCGATCGACGAGTCAGCATGCTGGTTAAGGTGATCCCGGTGGCAGCCATCCTGTACTTGCTCGGTTTCCCTGACCTGGCGCCTGGCCCAGTTGATGATGCTGGCGTGATCTGGTTGGGTATGTATTTGTTTGTGGAGTTATGTCCTCCAGATGTTGTCCAAGAGCATATGGCTGCACTGAAACAGAGTTCCCCTGACTTATGGCAAGATCAGGTCTCAAGTTCTGATGAGATCATTGACGCTGACTTTAAGGAGGAGATCTAATCCAATAATCAGATTGAAAATAAATTAGGGGGTATTGGTGACTTGACTCTCCCTGGTCTGAATGAATTATGAATTGATGGTGATGATGAAAATATTAATTTCTATACTATACTTTTTCCTGACATTTATCCTGGCTGGTTGCGGTTTGCTGGCTGAGTTGGGCGCTTCCGATCCGCCCATGACACCCTTACCGACCTTTTCGCCGCTCACTCCAACGATCGTCTCTCCCGATGTGCTCACACCGCCCACAATTGTCCCAGAACACACGGCCGCTGCTGCGCCAGAACCAACCCAGGCATTCGCTACACAGCCCCCTTCCCCCAGCCCTGAGCCTGGCTCTTCCAGACCGGTGGCATTGCCAGACCCTGCCGGGTATGAATGGAGCCTGGTGGTTGACGGGCTCACTACACCTATCGGACTTGAGAACGCGAGGGATGGTTCCGGGCGCTTGTTCGCGATTGAGCAGCCCGGGCTTATCCGCATTATCCAGGATGGCAGCTTGTTAGCTGCTCCATTCCTGGATATCCGCTCGCGGGTAGGTTCATCGGGCTCAGAACAGGGTTTGTTGGGGTTGGCTTTCCACCCTGATTACACCGAAAATGGGTATTTCTTTGTCAACTATACAGATAGAAGTGGGGATACCGTCATTGCCCGCTACCGGGTTTCAGCAGACCCATCCTTGGCCGACCCATCTACTGAGATCCGGTTGCTGGAGGTCGAACAACCCTATGGGAATCATAACGGCGGTGATCTGGCCTTTGGACCCGATGGGTACCTTTATATCTCCCTTGGAGATGGTGGCTCCGGTGGGGACCCTCGCAATTATGGGCAGTCAGTGGATACGCTGCTGGGAAAGCTGCTGCGGATCGATGTAAGTGAAGTGGATGGTTATTCTATTCCGGCTGGTAATCCCTTTGTGGACGGCGGTGGTCGTCCAGAAATTTGGGCCTACGGCTTGCGCAACCCCTGGCGGATCTCTTTTGACCGCCTGACCGGTGATCTGTATATTGCGGATGTTGGGCAAAATGCATGGGAAGAGGTGAATTTCCAGCCAGCGGGTAGCCCTGGGGGCGAAAATTATGGTTGGAATATCATGGAAGGTTTTCACTGTTTCCAGTCATCCGCTTGTGACCAAAGCGGTTTGACCTTGCCGGTGATTGAGTATGCTCTGCACGTGCAGAGCGATTGTGCAGTTACCGGCGGCTACGTATACCGGGGACGTAGCCTGCCAGACTGGCAGGGCATTTATGTTTATGGAGATTACTGCTCCGGCAGGGTTTGGGGGCTCTTTCAAAACCCAGCCGCGGTGTGGGAAAATGGGCTATTGTTTGAAACCGGCGCCCGCATCACTTCCTTCGGTCAGGACGAGGATGGGGAGATCTACCTGGTCAATCACCGTGGATCTGTTTATCAACTGGTCGAAAAATGATCCCTGGATAATTTTCTGTGCTGCCAATTTCCTGGTTGAAAATCTTTGCATTTCTAGCCCTCTTGGGGCTGCCGGCGTGTACATCCTGGGTAGCTGAAGATGGCCTACCCATAGATACTTTCCCATCCCCGCTTTCACCGGCAACAGAGTTTGCCCCATTGAGTGCTGATGGGAATGCTTTGCCTGCCGGGCAGAACCACATGCCCTCTCCCAATCCGCCCATCATCACCTTCACCGCAACGCCCACAATTACGCCAGCCCCCACCTTTACTGCAACTGAAACCCCGTTGCCCACGTTTACGCCAACCTATACGCCCACACCCACCTTGACCGTTCGTTTTGCAGTGATTGGGGATTATGGACTGGCGGGCCAACCAGCTGAGGATGTCGCTGCACTGGTTAAAAGCTGGAGGCCTGATCTTATCCTCACCACTGGCGATAACAACTACCCGATTGGCTCCGTAGAAACGATCGACGAAAACATTGGCCAGTATTATCACGAGTATATTTATCCCTACAAAGGCAGTTTTGGTGATGGAGCTGACATCAATCGTTTCTTTCCGACCCTGGGCAACCACGATTACGGCGTTTTAGGAGCCCAGCCATACCTGAATTATTTCACTTTGCCGGGTAATGGGCGATATTACGATTTTACCTGGGGGCCAGTTCATTTTTTTGCTGTTAATAGCGATAGCAATGAACCCGATGGATTTCGACGTGATTCCATCCAGGCCAACTGGTTGAAGGATGGGTTGGCAGATTCAGACGCCCCCTGGAAGATCGTCTATATGCATCACCCGCCATACTCATCCGGTACACATGGTCCTGTTTCTTGGATCCAGTGGCCATTCACGGATTGGGGCGCCACAGCTGTGCTCAGCGGACATGACCATACTTACGAGCGGTTGTTGATCGACGGGCTGCCCTATTTTGTCAATGGTCTGGGGGGAGGCCCACGCTATGCATTTCTAAGTCTGCATCCGGGCAGCCAGGTTAGATTTAGAGATGATCATGGTGCAATGCTGGTCGAGGCTGATGAATCCCAGATAACCTTTCAATTCATCACCCGTTTGGGCGAGATTATCGACACATATACCCTCTTTCGATAATTAACCCTCATTTGCCTTGAAAGTCTACTGGTCTGCCCTTATAATTCTGGTGGAGGGTCCCCATGGCGAAGAAGAAGAAAACCACATCGAGCGCACAAAATAAAACCAGGCAGGCGCCCGCGCAACCAGCTCAAAAGCGCCCGGTCCAGACAGGTCAGTTCAAAAGCAAGGCTGCTCAACGAGCTGCAAGGCGCCAGGCAAAGAACAAGACATGGCTTGGAATTGGCGGTGTAGGGTTGGTAGCCTTGGTCATCCTGGTTGTTCTTGTATTACAAAATCCTTTCGAAGCAGAAATCACCGTGCAGGAGGCGTATCAACAATACCAGCAAGGCGCATATTTGTTGGATGTACGCGAGCAGCACGAATGGGATGATTACCATATTCCCAATACAAATTTGATTCCCCTCAGCCAGCTCAAGGACAGGGTGAATGAATTGCCCCGCGGTCAGGAGATCGTTGTGGTGTGCCGTTCGGGAAACCGCAGCCAGGAAGGACGAGATATCTTATTGGCGGCAGGTTTTGAAGATGTGACCAGCATGGCTGGAGGCGTCCTCGATTGGCGACAAGCTGGGTATCCTACTGAGGCCGGCGTTCCATGATTAAGTAAAGACAGCTTGGATTTTGGGGGTGTGAGCATGATTAACCACGCTCACACCCCCAAAATTTGGAATTTCTAGGGTATTGCCTGAAGAGCATTCGCATATATAAACTAGCCACCTGACCAGGTTTTTTGTCCTTGACAGGTTCCGGACACTTGTGTTATCCTTTGCGCCTAATATTGTTCTAATGATTGAGGAGCGTATTTCATGTCGATGAATTTCACCATCATTTCTAAGGTTTGCGAAGCCGCCGGAGTTAGCGGAGTCTTCGTGCCTTCTTCGTCCTTCTTGGAGTGCGCCTGTTGATCGTTAGCAAATTGCTTTAGTGAATTACGGCCACGGTGCGCTCCAGCCCCGTGGCTTTTTTTGTGCCCGATTCCGGCCACGGGAAAACCGTGGCCGGTTTTCTTTAATTTGATGGATATCTGGCGAGGAGGAAAACAGTAATGGATAACAGCATTCGTCTCTTTACTAAACGTTCGGCAGGATCAGTTAAATTTGGTATTCGCTTTACAGGAGGTAACACAATGCGTACAACCACGATCAATCTGATGGGCAACCGGCCTTCTGACAATCGCCGGCAATCCAATCCAATCATCTGGGCGATCTCGTTCTTCAAGTTCCTAGGTAACGAATCTCCCTCGTCCATTGAGGCGGCTCAACTGGCGCAAATTGCCAGGAACACCCGGCCAATGGTGGGTATTGGTCCTATCATCCGGAACCGTTGATATCGTCTTGTGCGTGCCCGGCAGCTTTAACGAGCCAGGGCACGCACAGGAAGAATCATTTGCAGAATACTCGGGGCCGGCCAGACAAAAGTAGCTGCATATCCAGCAGCTTATAGGAATTGGCAATGACAACGGAAGCTTTTGCAAAAAAGAATCAAATACAAGGGAGCGCTTTAGGTGAGGCTAAGAAAGCTCCTCTGCTCAATAATATGCTGAAGCTATTCATGCTGGCAATGATCCTGGCAAATGTTGGTGGCAATATGTATGGCCCCTTGCTGCCGCTTTATTTGAAAGGCCTGAACGCCAGCGTTCTACAGGTAGGCCTGTTCTTTACCTTGTCTCAGATCGTCCCTCTGGCCTTGCAAATCTTGGGGGGTTGGATCTCAGATACACTGGGCAGGTTGCGCAGCATTGCCTTGGGCAGTATTGCCGGCGTTTTGTCTTACGTTGGCCTGATCCTGGCTCCCACCTGGCAGTGGGTGTTGGTGGGAGAAGGTTTTAGCTCGGTCACCCGCTCATTGGTGGGTCCCAGCTTTGGCGCTTTTATCGCCGAGCAATCGACCGAGGAGAACCGGGCGCGCGTCTTCGGCATCACCGAGTCCATCTTCATGATTGTAGCCGTGATTGGCCCTCCTCTAGGTGGTTGGCTAGCTGACCAGTATGGCTTCAAGATGATGCTGGTCGTTGCGGGTGGTTTTTACACCCTGGCGACTCTGATCCGAATCGGCATGGCGCGGGTGGCAGCTCGCGGCCACGAGGCCAACCCACAGAAGCTATCGGTTTCCAGCCTGCGCTCTAATTTGGGCATGATGACGGGCCTGGTTCTGGCTGGTGGCTTGATCACCTGGATATTGGTGACAGATGGCGTTCGAGATATGGCTTTCACCATGTCTTTTACGCTGATGCCCCTTTACCTGGAGGAAGTCGGTGGAATGAGCATCCAGCAGATCGGTTGGCTGAACTCAATCTTCGGTGTCTTTATGATGGCTATCACCATCCCGGCTGGTTGGTTTGCCGATAAGAAAGGTGAGCGCCTGGCGATCGGGTTGGGTTTCCTGCTTCAATTCCTGGCCCTATTGCTCTTTGTTAAGGTAGATGGCTTTTGGGGCTATGGTATGGCCTGGGCATTGCTTGGCCTGGGTGTGGGAATGATGTCACCCGCTTACCAGTCGCTGGTCAGCAAAGCCGTGCCAGAGAATGTACGCGGCACTGCTTTTGGCTTGTTCAGCACCAGTCTGGGGGTAGTATCCTTGCCTGCCCCGATGATCGGTGCTCAGCTTTGGGAGCGGGTAAGCCCGCGTTTCCCCTTCACGCTGACGGCTTGGGCTGCTCTGCTGACCATTCTGCCGGTGTGGCGCAAGTTTAAACTCTCCCCGGATGGGAAGAGCAACCAGAATATGCAGGCAAAACCAGGCGATTAATATTTCGCCCTGATGATCAAGATAGGATTAAAAAATGGAGTTTACAATGGAAATTGATATGATCAAAACTAATACATTTGACTTGCCCAGGGAAGGTGGTTTTCCAGGCTTGTCTTTCCGGCGCTTCCGGGGCGAGTCCGATTATCCGAAAATATTGGCGACCATTCAGGGCAGCAAAGAGGCTGATGGGGTAGAACGCTCGGATACCTTAGAGGAAGTCGTTCACAACTATTCACATCTGGTGAACTGCGATCCATACCAGGATATGCTCTTTGCAGAAGTAGATGAGCAAATGGTAGGGTATACTCGGGTTTGGTGGAACCAGAACCTTGATGGGGAATGGTTCGGATTTCATCTGGCTTTTCTCCTGCCGGCTTGGCGCGGCAAGGGCATTGGCAGTGTCTTCTTGATGCATAATGAAAAACGTCTCCAAGAAATAGCGGAAAGATTAGCAAATGGCGGCCTTCTTCGCTCGGATGCTCCTCGGTATTATGAGGTTTTTAGCTCTGATACAGAGGTTCTAAAAGAGGGTCTCCTAAAGAAAAATGGCTATACTCCAATCCGTTACTTCTTTGAGATGGTCCGTCCAAGCCTGGAGGATATCCCAGAAGCGCCCATGCCGCTGGGACTGGAAGTGCGTCCGGTTCAGCCCGAGCACCTTTCTGCAATTTGGGCTGCCATGCAAGAAGCCTTTCGTGACCACTGGAATTATGTACCACCGGCGGAAGAGGACTATTTGAATTGGCTTGAAAATCCAATTCATGACCGCAGCCTGTGGAAAGTGGCTTGGGATGGCGATCGGGTTGCGGGGATGGTGCTGAGTTTCATCAACAACGATGAGAATCGGGAGTACAATCGCAAGCGTGGCTATACTGAAGATATCAGCGTTTGCCGTCCTTGGCGGAAGCAAGGCTTAGCCCGCTCGTTGATCGTACAGAGCCTTGAGGCAGTCAAGGAGCGCGGCATGACCGAGGCGGCTTTGGGTGTAGATGCGAATAATCTGACCGGGGCTCTGCGGCTTTACGAGAGCGTTGGCTTTCAGGTCACCCGGCGGAGTTCGGCTTTCCGAAAACCGTTGATCGGATTGGATGAATGAGGACAATAGCAAGTTGATGAATATGCGCGCGGTGATCTTTGACCTGGGCGGCGTGTTGGTGCGGACTGAGGACCGCCGCCCGCGGGCTGAGCTGGCTCGCCGCCTGGGTCTGACCTATGATGAGCTTAGCCGTTTAGTGTTTGAAAGTAATAGCGCCGGCTTGGCAACGGTCGGCAAAATCACGACCAAGGAACACTGGGAAAACGTCCGGTTAGCCTTAGGTTTGTCTACGGATGAGTTTCCCAGTGTTCGCAGCGGTTTCTGGGGCGGGGATGCGCTGGATGCCGGGTTGGTCGATTATATACAATCCCTGCGCCCGCGCTATAAAACCGGGCTGTTAAGCAATGCCTGGGATAATCTACGTAAGGTCATTACGCATACCTGGAAGATCGCAGATGCTTTTGATGATATCGTCATTTCTGCCGAGCTTGGGTTGGCAAAACCTGATCCGCGTATTTACGAGCTTGCCGTTAAGCGTTTAGATTTGCCTGCAAACGAAACCATCTTTGTAGATGATTTTCCGCACAATGTCGAAGCGGCTCAAAAGGTTGGTTTGCAAGGTATTCTTTTTAAAACCCCCCACCAGACCCGCCAGGAGCTGGAACAAATCTTGGGCCAAGCTTAACAACCCATAAATCTATAGCAGTAAAGGATAACGAGCATGGAGCTTACAGATCTGGATCTAGTTGAGGCTGCCTCCGCCATCTCTTCCGGTGAAATTTCCCCGGTGGAGCTGGCCCAGGCTTATTTGAAAAGGATTGAGCTCATTGATCCGGGTTTGAATTGCTTCCTGACGGTTACTACGGAAACTGCTCTGAGCGCTGCCCGCCAGGCGGAGCAGGAGATCCGGCGAGGTGCATATCGAGGGCTTCTGCATGGTATTCCCATTGCCCTGAAAGACCTTTATGAGACGCGTGGGATACGGACCACGGCGGGTTCGAAATTCTTTGCAGATTACCTTCCTGAAGCCGATGCCTTTGTAGTTGAAAAGCTTCAGCAAGCCGGTACGGTCTTGCTGGGAAAGTTGAATATGCACGAAATTGCCTTGGGGGTGACCAATGAAAACCCGCATTATGGGGCTTGCCGAAACCCTTGGGATACCCGGCGGATCAGTGGGGGATCCTCCGGTGGTTCAGCTGCTGCCCTGGTTGCCAGGCTGTGTCTGGGTTCTTTGGGAAGTGATACGGGTGGCTCAATCCGCATACCTTCCTCTTTGTGTGGTGTGGTTGGCCTGAAACCCACTTATGGGAGAGTAAGTCTGCGGGGCGTTATCCCCCTGAGCTGGAATCTGGATCATCCCGGCCCGATGGCGCGCTGGGTGCGTGAGGCAGCGATCCTATTGCAGGCAATTGCTGGTTACGATCCTCAGGACCCGGCCTCGGTAGATGTACCGGTGCCAGATTATCTTGTTTCGCTCGAGCAGGGCATCAAAGGCTGGCGGGTCGCATTCGCCAGTGATCCTTTCTTTGAAGAGGCCGACCACGAGATCCTGGCCTGTGTCCAGGTTGCCAGCCGCGTTTTCGAGGATCTTGGAGCATATATTGAGGGGATTGAACTCCCCCAAGCTTTGCAAGCGGCTGGCGCGAACGGGCTGATGGTCACCAGTGATGCGGCTGCTTTTCACCAGGAAAGGATGAATAATCTGCCGGAGGAATTCGGCAAAGATGTGTTCAAGCGCCTGCAATCAGGCGCAGCCTGCTCATCGGGGGAGTATGTCCTGGCTCGTCGCCTGCAAGTTGTGCTGCGACGCCGTTATGAAGAGTTATTTGAACATTATGATATCTTGTTAACACCGACCACACCGATTGCTGCGCCTGAAACAGGGGCGGATGCCGTTGAAAGGGCGCGTCTGCTGACTCGCTTTACTGCGCCATTCAACCTAACCGGTCTGCCGGCTATTTCCCTCCCATGCGGCTTCACTGCACAAGGTTTGCCAATTGGAATGCAATTGGTGGCGCGTCCCTGGGACGAGGCCAGGCTACTACAGGCAGCTTATGCTTATGAACAAGCAACTGGCTGGCAGCAAAGAAAACCCAACATCTAATTTTAATAAATAAACCTACTCATGGAACCATCCAGGGTACTGCACAACCCCTTGACTCAACTGCGCACCTTTAATCGTTCTGCGCGTTTGTTCCTGCTGGCTATCATCCTGGAAGGTATTGTGATCAGTGCGTGGCAGCTCTTCTTCAATTTCTATATCCTGGAGAGGGGTTTTGGGCGTGATTTCTTAGGGATGGTTAATGCCATGCCGGCGGTTGCAGCGCTGGTGTTAGGCATTCCCATGGGTTTATTATCCGATAAGATTGGTCGTAAGCGAGCCATGGTCCTGGGGGTGGCTGTCTTCATTGTTGCCATGGCTTTGGAAGTGACAGTTTATAACCCATCCTTGATCTTGATTGCTGCTTTTATCGCTGGGGCTGCCCAAATGCTCTACTTTTTGAGCCAGGCCCCATTTATGATGAAAGTCTCGGATGAACACAACCGGACATTGTTGTTCAGTTTAAGCTTTGGTTTAGTTACTCTCTCTGGAGCTTTTGGCAGTGTACTGGCAGGGCAACTGCCGGCCCGGTTCGCTACCTGGCTGGATGTTCCTGCTCGCAGTGCGACCGCCTACCAGGCAGTTTTGCTGGGCAGCGTTGGTCTGGGCCTCTTTACCCTGGTGCCATTGTTACTCATTAAAGAATTGCCTGTCAAACAGGATGTAT
The DNA here is from genome assembly GCA_046485135.1 of Anaerolineales bacterium. Taxonomy (GTDB): domain Bacteria; phylum Chloroflexota; class Anaerolineae; order Anaerolineales; family UBA4823; genus CAZAQS01. The sequence continues at coordinate 24,478 of JAWOHN010000213.1, forward strand.
CTGTCATAAATCGCCCGAGCAGCTCGGTTTGGCAGGTCTTAAAAAAACCGCTCACCCTGCAATTATCCCTGCCCAATTTGCTGATAGGCTTTGGAGCGGCAATCCTCATCCCATATATCAATGTTTTCTTCTTGGAACGACATGCTGTTAGCGATCAGAGTTTGGGTATATTATTCAGTCTCTCTTCTCTATTGGTGGGCGTTGGGTCGATGATTGGACCGAGGATGGCTGGAGCATTGGGGGGTAAAATCCGCGCGGTCGTGTTCACCCAGGGATTGAGTTTGCTCTTTTTGCTGATCATGGGCTTTACACCCATTTTTTGGTTGGCTGCAACTGGCTTTTTAATGCGCGGGGTACTGATGAATATGGCTGTTACGCAAATCATAATTATCTAGCAGCACAGTTTCAGGATCTGCCACAAGCCCACATGCCATATCCAGCCACCTGCTACCGTCAGCCTCTTCCCGGTACTCGGCCGAAAAGTCCAGTATATCCAGCAGCCTTTTTTTCTGCTCATGGTTGGGCTTGCCTTGCAGCTTACGCCTGAATATATCAGCCTGGCGCCTTATAAGCTCAATCTCATCTGCACTCAGTGACTTTGCTTCCAGCTCTCTTGTCAATCTGTCCCGCTCATCTGCCCAGCCGGCAACAGACCGATCCAGGGCAGCCAAATCCGCTTGAAGCATGGCCCGGGCAGGTCCTGGGCTATCACCCAACGCCCGCAAATCAGACATAACCCCGCGCATCTGGCGAGAAGTATCATCAATCCGCTTTGTCACCTCAGCCAGCCTTGCCCGTTTCGGGGCTATATAGGCCTCCTTCCGGGCTGCCATTTCTTCCAGGGCATTTTCCAGCTCGGTTTCATCCAGCAGCAGTTTCTGCACCCAATCCCATCCTATCCGATCAACCAGATCCGCTCTAACAAACCTGGTTTTGCAGGTGGATAGGTGGGGCTTAAAACGCCTGCCACAGCCATAATATAAATACTTCCGGCCTGCCATGCTCATTCCACCCATAGCCAGCCCACACTGACACTTGAAACGACCTTGCAGCAGGTATTCCAGTTTCCCGTTTCGTTTGGAAAATAGCTTGTTTTTGCCCCTTTGCACCTGGGCAGCCTGCCACAATTCAGGCTCGATTATTGCCAGCTCAGGAAATGGGACTTGCATCCCGTTGTATTCCCACACGCCTATATACAATTTCCTTATGATAATACGCCCCAGTGTATTTTTCCACCAACCTGCCCCGGGCCTTCCGTTTCGGTTTGGTAACGGCACTCCTTCTGCTGTCAATTCAGCAGCAATTTGAACCAGCTTTTTTGATTCACCTGTAACCCAGCCCGTGTAGTCCTCGAAGATACGCCGTACAATGGCAGCCTCTTCCGGGTTTATCACGAGCTGGGCAGTTTTCTTTTCACCAATCTTTGAGTATCCATAAGGCGCGTCAGAGTTTCCAACCCACTGCCCTAGCCGCGCCTTGGTATCCTTGCCATCCTTTGAACGCTTGGCCCTGAGCTGATTTTCTCTAGCTGCCATTTGAGATTTTATGTTACCGATGATGTTTGATGCAAAATCCGGGGGATCGATCCCAGCATCTGCAAAGTGGAGCTGCAGCCCGTTCTCGTAGACAGCCTGTTTTATCAGGATATATTCCAGCCCCCACTCATCCCGGGCCGTTCTGTCATGGGAGGGCAGGACGACCACATCAACAGACCCGTTCAAAATATAATCGTAGAGTTTAGCCCCCTCGGGCCGGTCCTCTATTGCCACCTTTGCCCCTGAAATGGCATCCACCAATTCTGCCACAACTTCCCAGCCGGCCCTTACACAATATTCCCTGCACTCCCTCAGGTGTGAGGCTGGGCTATAACTCTCAAGTTGTTTTTTGGTACTCAGCC
>JAWOHN010000028.1:0-4739 GCA_046485135.1 Anaerolineales bacterium
AATGGCCTCAGCCAGGTAGGGGTGGCGCGCCTGAACACCAGTGGTTCGTTGGATACCGCCTTCGCAACCGGCGGGTTCAGGCCCAGTCGCCGCGTGGCTGTGTTGAATGACAATTCAGTTGTGGTGGGCGGGCAAAATATCTGCGGAAATCAGCTCTTCGCCTGGTACACGGCCGAAGGCGTCTTAAAGCCCGCCCTCGATCCTAATCCGGATTCATTCGAGTCGATCACGGCCTTGCTGCCCCTGCCAGATGGCGGCTTCTTGATCGGCGGTTGGTACTCATACCTGTGTTTTAACAATAGTCCTGTTGAGCATGAAGGCCAGGTCTGGCGCTATGCCGCCGATGGCAGCTACCGCACTCTGGCATCCTTTGGCAATGAAGCGGATGTGCTGGCCCTGGCTTTGCGCAGCGACGGTAAAGTCATGCTCGGCGGGCAGGGCCGGCCAAAGACAGCCGCTGACGTGGCTGTCTTTGATGGTTTGGCTTTGCTCGATCTTTCCAACGCTGGCCTGGAAAAGGTCTCTGCCTTCAATCCCGTGGTGGGCGACGAGGCCGATATCTACAGCCTGAATCGCTATGCTGATGGCAGGCTGTTGGTAGCAGGCAATTTCAGCCATGTAAATGGCTCCCCTCGCTTCGGGCTGGCTCGCCTGCTTGCCAATGGCAATCTTGACCCCAGCTTTCAGCCGTTTGCTGACCAGCCGGGTGGCTGGAGCATGGCAGCTCTGGCCTTGCCAGACGGGCGGGCTGTGGCTGGGTTTGGAGATTCTGGGCTCTTCCTAATCGGGGGGAATGGCGCTCTAACGGATTTATCTGCCTTCAATGACTATGATCGCGTCAGCGCATTGGCTTACCAGGCCGGGAAGGTCCTGGTCGGCAGCGATTTTGGCCTGGGAGTCAGGCGGCTTAAGGCCGATTTCACCGGTCAGGATGAAACCTTTGTTGCGGGAAACGCCTATGGGGCAGTGCGCGCTTTAGCCGTGCAGGCTGATAACAAAATTCTCGTGGCGGGGAATTTCACCCAATACAACAGCGCGGCTGCTCCTGGTTTGGTCCGCCTGAACAGCAATGGCGGCCTAGATGGCGGTTTTGTTCCCCCCATTTTTATGCTGAGTGAATATGTTACTGCTGAGATATATGCGCTGGCGCCGCTGCCCGCTGGGGAGGTTCTGGTGGGAGGTAACTTTACTACAGTGGATGGCGCAGATCACCCCGCTTTGGTGCGCCTGGATAGCAGCGGTGCTTTGGATAACGCTTTCTCACCCCCCTCAAGTTTCCATATCGTTTACGCTATTTGCGTTCAAGATGACGAATCCATCTGGGCCGGTGGGATGGACGCGTCATTCTTCCGCCATCCGTTGGTCCTGCATCTCGCTGAAGATGGGCAAGTAGACACCGCCTTCACGGATGCCTTCCTAAGCGCGCATGATGAAGGTTTTGTCTCCGCCATCTTGTGCAATTCAGACGGGCTGAGTTGGGCCGGCGGCAGTTTCAGCTTCATCGATGGGCGCCCGTTTTATAGCCTGGCAAGATATTTTCTGCTGCGCGCTGAGCTGTTTATCCCATTTATAAATAGGTAACGAGTGTTCTGTACAGGACTTCATCAAATTAAAGTTTCGCGTATGACAGAAAACTGGGTACCTGACAGTTTGGGTTCATAGGTAATTACTCAAGGATAACTTGAACGTAAGCACATTAGTCAAACACCATCCGATCAAGCGCAAGACTATTTGAAAAATAATCAGCTCTCGGCATGCCTATGCTATAATCAAATTATGGATATGACCGCCTTTGGGGTAACCACTGCTCAAATCAAGGCCTTTTGCCAAAAGCACCACATTCGCAGCCTGTCTTTTTTCGGGTCTGTGGTAAGGGATGATTTCGGCCCGCAAAGTGATATTGACATATTCGTCGAGTTTGACCCAGAACATATCCCAGGATACAAAATTTTTCTGATTGAGGCTGAGTTATCTCGCTTATTGGGGCGGCAAGTGGATTTGCATACGCCTAACTTCTTGAGTCAAGAAATTCGCCAATCCGCTCTGGCTGAGGCTGTAGTCGCCTATGAGCAAGCATGATCCCAACCTTGCTTTGCGCCAGATTTTGGCCCATGCACAAGAAGCGGTTACTATTGCTGAGGGGAAAACTCGCAAGGATTTAGACCAGGACCGGCTACTCAACTTGGCTCTGACCCGCCTATTAGAGATCATCGGCAAAGCGGCTAACCGAGTGCCGGAGAACGTTCAAGCACGATATCCGGAGTTGCCCTGGTTGGAAATGATTGGAGCACGTAACCGTCTAATCCACGGTTATGACAACGTAGATTTTGATATTCTATGGGCGATCATTACGGATGATCTACCGGGGTTAATCCGCCAGTTGGAGAGCATTCTCAACCGCGATTAATCTTTGGCAGCCTTACATCTCCACAAACGCTCTTCATAGATGGAGGGCGTTTTTTTACCCCCAGGAATCGGGGAAATGGATGTTGAGGGCTTCTCATCCAAGGTGGAGTTGAGAGAGTAAAAGTCGCTGTATTTTCATAAATTCACTATACTATAGTGTCGCTATTTATGGTTTCGCACCTAAAACTCCAGAATCTATTCCGACCACAATAGTACTAAATAGGTATTGATTTTGCCCCGTTTTTTTATATACTCAAATTGGGCCTGACCAATCGATCTAATTATCCTCACCGAAACCAACCTGGCGTTGCATACATCCTGACCTTATCCAGGGCGTCTGCGGCGCCGTTTTTTTTTGGCGAGACCCAGCAAAATGGAGGTAAAGCAACTATGGTAGAGCAAAAACCAAAGCCACGCAAAGACGGCTTGCGTGGCTCCTTGCGTTTGAACGACGTTGAACCTGGGCAGGAGCTGCCCGACCTGGCTCTCTTTGCCCTGGACCGCCGGCGCCGCCCCATCCACCAATCCCCGGTGGACAAAGATGGTAATTTTGACATCCCCAGCGAAGTGCTCAAAAAATCAACCTATATCGCTATCGGACCAGAAACAGAAACTCAGCGTTTTGAAACCGCGCAAGCGCAGATCTACCGCACTCCCCGTTTCCAGCAGTTGATCAGCGAGACGCCCCTGCTCGAAATCCCGAAATTCGATTGGTATGGCTGGCTGTGGATCACCCGCTGCGTCACCGGCAAGGTTCGTCATTGCTATCCCTGGCCGTGGTTCATCAGCGATCTGCTGGGACAAGTGGCAATTCAAAAAGCCGCGCAGATCCAGTACCTGTCCGGCCTGGCAACCACGAAAACTGCCCTTTCCAACATCGCCCTGGCCAAGAGCGCCTTCATCAAACCGTTCTTTCACCGCTGTGAAACGGTGTGCGATGGCATCGTTGAAGTCTACCGGCGCACCTGCTGTTGCTACCCCTGGATTGTCTTTGAGCCGCGCTTGCCTGAGCTGATCAAAGACCTGGAAGACTTGTTGGAGCGCATCCCGGTCAAGTGGCCTCCCATCCCTGAGCCAGACCCGCCGCCCTTCTTCGATCTGCCGCTTTTCCGCGGCGGCTTGTTGAATGAGATGGCCTTGAACGCGCCCAGCGACCTGGCTATGTTGCGCAGCCTGCCCTCTACCCAGAAACTCGAGTATATCCAAGCTCGCCCTTACCTGCTGCACTTCTTCTGCAATTGCGGCCCAGCGCTTAAGGTCGCTCAGGGGACCATCCGCTCAGACGGTGGTTTCAGCATTTGCTGGAAAGAACCCCTGCGATTGGTGCTGGCCAATTGCCATGATGAATTTGCCTACGTCGTCAAACAAAACATTGGCGGCGCAACGGTCACCATCTACGATGGGCTGGCAGGCAACCAATGGTTTCACTACGATGACGAAGCCACCCTGGTTTCCTACCATCCCCAGGCCCAGGGTTGCCGCCACAACGACTTCCCCGGCGAGGGCGCTTTTGCTTTGCTCCAGGACATCGGTCTGACTGAAAGCCACCGCCTCAAAACACCCGACGCTGCCGGTTGGGATCGCGTCGCCGCTCCACTCTACAATGATGGGCTGGTCGATCCGGTAGCTCTGCCGGCGGATGCGCTTGGACAGTACAAAAACCGCAATTGGGGTGGCAGCCTGTACCTGCGCTACCACTTCAGCGAGCCGATGAAAGATATCGGCGCCAAGTACTATCGTATCAGCGTCAGCGCGGCCGATGCCTCTGGGAACCCCAGCGGCAGCCGCGCGTACCTGTCTGCGGGAGTCTCCTGGCGCAAATACGTCACTTCTGGCAGTGACATCCTGGTCGAAACCGAGACCCTCGGACCCTTCAGCGCCGGCGGTGAGAACAACCTGTTCTTGATCCCCTACGATGATGACGCCGATTGGCAATCCGGGCAGTACCACGGCATCCTCAACACCACTGCTTTCGCCAATGGTCGCCATCTGCTCACCGTCGAAGTGTTCAACGCGGCCGGGCAGCGCTTGCGCCCTGCCGGATCCGGCGGGGCTGGAGTGGAAGCCGCTTTTACTTACCGGCGCTGGTACCAACCTACCGGCCCGACCGCCGCAGTGCCCTTTGCTGCCCTGACCCATATGCTGTGGTGGGACAATCGCAAGGCGGTCGCCAATATCATCGACTTGCGGCACAACGGCAGCCCCTCCGCCATTCAATGCCAGTTCTTGGAAGGGCCGGGCAGCGACACCTTCTCGGTCGGGTACGCGGCTTACCATCCCGAGCCGGCTTTCCTGCTCGACCATTCCTTGTGGTGGCGGCGCGGGCTGGCTGG
>JAWOHN010000035.1:0-3142 GCA_046485135.1 Anaerolineales bacterium
CCTGACCCTTTCCAGCCCCGGTCTGCGGCTGCGCAGTCACAGCGCCATCGGCAGAGGCGACGAGCACCTGCAGCTCATCCTGGAGGACGAAGCCGGTCGTGCCCACAAGGTGATTTGGTGGCAAGGCGCCGCCTGGGAGCTGCCCGAAGTCGCCTTGCAGGGCCAGCCCTTTGACCTGGCCTACCATGTGCGCATGGCCAACTACCGCGGCGCACGCCAGATCCAGGTGGAGTTCGTGGATCTGCGCCTCAGGCCCGAGACAGATCCAATCCAGATTCAAGAGGTCGCGCCTGTCCAGGTGATCGACCTGCGCGGCCAATCCCACCCGCGCCTGCGGCTGGAGCAGATCCTCAAAGACGAGCAATGCCAGGTATGGGCCGAAGGCCAGGCGCTGGGAACCCTCGAAAAGCATGGCATTCCGGCACAAGACCGCTACCGGTTGAGTCCCGCGCCCTGCCTGGTCATCTGGACCATCCCCCCCAGCCGGGTGGAGTTAGAGGCCGCGCTGCAAGCGGTGTCACCCAGCCGCGTTTGCATTTTCGGCCTCCAGGCAGACACAGACCGGGCGGCTGAGTTTCTGCAGCGCTTAGCCGGTCTGGTCAAATTTGCCCTCAACTCCAAAGAGGGCCGCTTAAGCCTGCCGACCCTGGTGGCAGCAACGGCCCAGCGCGAGGCCACCGTGCAAAAAGGCCTGGCCTGGTTGGAAGCGGGCGGGCATATCCGCATTGATGAACAGCAGGGGCATGAATTACGCCTCAGTCAGGGCCAAGGGATGGCGCTGGCCGGGAGAGAGAAGATCGAACAGCAGCTGCGCGCCATACTGGCTGAGACGGCCGCCTTCCGGGTCTATTTCGCCCGCGCCGAGGCTGAGGGCTTGATTCAAGCTGGCGGAGCATCACTACCCACGAAAAAATGAGTTCCTGGCGCTATTGCTGAACAACCATGTTGAGCGCATATTGAAAAGCGCTCGGATAATCCGAGCGCTGCGTCCAAATCCAGGGTGGAGCCGAAAGGGTACGCCGCCCCTATAGCACATTAAATAGGTTAATCCGGGCGGATTTCCAATCTAACACGTCTTTATTCTCTTCAAACCATTGAGAGAACTCTGGGTCTTGCCCCTGTTCCTCCCCGAATTTATGCATTTGATCGAGGCTGGCAAAAGTCTGGACAATATGATTCTCATATACATTTCCGGCCATGTTTCCCAATACCTGGGTTGGTACATCGTACTTTTCCTTAGCCCAGGCAGCATATTTTTTCATTCCCTCTATAGCCTGCAGTCTAACGCCGGGCTTTGTGCCAATAGTAATTGTTTGGTAATACATGTTCACCTCCCTTATTCCATATCCCGGCTAGTTGTAACAGTGTGAGGCAGCATGGTCGGGTTGATAAAATGTTGGTTTCCAACCTGGAATCAGATGCCCGAAGATATAGCCAAGCGCTGCAGCAATTGCGATATCAGTTATACGAATTATTAACTTTAGTATAATCACTTAAACACATTCGTCAAGGCCTTTTGGCGCTCTAATCTTGGGTAAAACTTGTTGACGTGCACAGACCATTAGGATACACTCCGTTGAGATGAAACGCTACCCCATCCCGGCCCAACAAACTCGCACGGAGATCGAAGTGTCGAACTCGCGCTTCATCGCCACCATTGCGCCGGCCTTCAGCGTTGAGGAAGCCAGGCAGTTCATCGCCGGGATCAAGGCTGAGCTCAACGACGCCACCCACAACGTGCCAGCCTACCTGATCGGGCACGGGACTTCAGTGACGGCTCACTGCCATGATGATGGAGAGCCCTCTGGAACGGCCGGGCGCCCGGCACTGGCGGTGCTGTCCGGCAGCGGGTTGGGGGATGCCGTGGTCGTGGTCACGCGCTATTTCGGCGGGACCAAGCTGGGCACGGGCGGCCTGGTGCGGGCTTATGGGGATGCCGTGCGAGCTGTCCTGGAAGTAGTCCCGCTGGCCGAGAAGGTGCCGGTTCACACCGTAATGATGGCCTTGCCCTACTCCGCCTTTGAGCGGGTGCGCCTGTTGGTAACGGCGCATGGCGGGCAGATCATCGAGGAGAACTTTACAGCCGATGTCACCGTCACCGCTCGTTTTGAGGTGGAGCATTTCCCGGCTTTCCAGCAAGCTCTCCAAGAGCTGGCGCGCGGCGCCTGGGGAGCAGAGATCATCGAGACCGCAGAAGCCATTGTCCCCAGCAGGTCCTCCGGGGACAGCGCCTAAGTAAATCCTAAAAAGCACCAAACACGATTGAGTACATAGCTACCGCGTAGTTACGTCGAATTGAGGAAAACATGGATATCTCAAATAAAGTATGCCTGATCACCGGGGCTAGCGGCGGCATTGGCCTGGTTACTGCGTTAGAGATTGCCAGGCAGGGCTTGCAAGTGGTCATCGTCAGCAGCAACGAACAGCGTTGCGCGGCTGCCGTCGCGGAAATTCGCGCCCAAACAGGCAACCAGGCGGTCAATTTCCTGGTTGCTGACTTGTCCTCGCAAGCACAGGTGCGCGATCTGGCCCAACGCTCCCACCAAAAATACCATCGGCTGGATATCCTGATTAATAACGCCGGTGGAATTTTCATGAAACGCATGGATACTGTGGATGGGATCGAGCTGACCTGGGCTTTGAACCATTTGAGCTATTTCCTCCTCACTCACCTGCTCCTGGATACGCTTAAAGCCAGTACACCAGCGCGGATCATCAACGTTTCTTCGAATGCCCATACAGGCGGCGGGATCAATTTCGACGACCTGGAAGGAAAGCGCTTCTATTTTGGCTGGCTTGCCTACGCCCAATCCAAGCTGGCCAATGTCCTGTTTACCTTTGAGCTGGCCCGCCGTTTGGAGAACAGCGGTGTCACCGCCAACGTATTACATCCGGGTTTTGTTGCCACAAATTTTGGCTATAACAACCGCGGGTTAGTAGGCGCTATGATTCGCCTGTCATACCGGTTCGGCATTTCCCCCGAGGAAGGTGCCCGCACCAGTATCAACCTTGCCACCTCCCCAGAAGTGGAGGGAGTGAGCGGTAGTTATTTTGTTAAAGAGAAAGCCGCCCGGGCTGCCAAAAGAGCCTACGACGAGTCCATCGCCAAACGTTTGTGGCAGGTCAGCGAACAAATGACCGG
>JAWOHN010000043.1:0-4542 GCA_046485135.1 Anaerolineales bacterium
AATTGGGAGCCCGCTTCATGGCCAAACGGGTCAAATCCTTGACCCTCACGCGCCTGTTCGCCCTGGCGCTGGTTTTGCTGGCTTTGCAAAGAGTCTACTTGTTATTGAGTGGTTAACGGTTTCTGATCCCAAAGAGAAATGAATCGCCATGAATTTTTATCCATCCAAAACAATTCACCGCAAAATCGCCAAGGGCACGAAGAGTATTGCTAGTAACCCTTTGCGTTCTTGGCGACTTTGCGGTTCAAATCATTATAGGAGTACCTTATGCACGAAGATTACCTGAAATTACGCCAAGAATTGGAAGAGAACATCACCAAGTTAGGCGGCGAGCTGCCCGGCCCCATGTCTGGCTTCGCCCGCCTGCACCGAAAAGGGGTGGAAGATGGCGCTCTCAACCGCAAAACCAAAGAGATGATGGCGTTGGCCATCAGCATCGCCACCGGCTGCGAGGGTTGCATCGCTTACCATACCCACGACGCCATCCAGGCCGGCGCAACCCGGGCCGAGCTGCTGGAGACGCTCGGCGTAGCCATTCTGATGGGCGGCGGTCCGGCTGCTATCTATGCCACCTACGCCATGCAAGCCATCGAACAACTTTTGACTGAAACCGAGGGGTAGATGACGAAGAAAACGAAGAAAACCAAGCAACGCCGCCGCCAACCCAGCCGCATGCCGCAATTCTTCATCCTGGGGGGCTTATTGGTGTTGGCTGCTGCTATTTTAGTCCTCAAAGAGAAACCCCAACCCGTCGCGCTGCTCTCAAATTCAGACATGTTGGCCGAAGCCCAGCTGGATCTTGCCCTGGAGTCTCGCCAGCCTGTCTTGGCCTTCTTCCACTCGAACAACTGCCAACAATGCCTCATCATGGTAGACACTGTCGCACAGGTTTACCCACAATTTCAGGATGCGGTTGCACTGGTAGACATCGACGTGTATGATGAGCAAAACCTGGCTCTCTTACGGCGTGTTCGCTTGCAGTACATTCCCACCCTGATCTTCTTCGACCGGAACGGGCAAGCCGAGCCTTACATTGGGGTAATGGAAGCCTCCCAGCTCAGCAGCATGCTGGCGGCGCTTTCGGGGGAACCATAAAGATGACGCTTGATTTCGAAATACTGAGCTCGTTTTCTGTTCTCGGCCTGGCGCTGGTCTTCCTGGGTGGGCTGCTCACCAGTCTGGGCCCCTGCAATGTCGCCACCATCCCCTTAATCGTGGGCTTTGTGGGCGGTTCCCCAGACCTTCCCCGCCGGCAGGCCTTTACCATCTCGCTAGCCTTTGCTCTTGGCCTGGCCATTACCTTCATGGCCTTGGGCATCATTGCTGCTTTGGTCGGCGGGCTGATCGGCGCCAACACCAGTTGGTGGTATTACCTGGTCGCGGCGATCTGCTTCGTGATCGGTTTGCAAATGTTGGGGGTCATTCACCTGAACTTGCCCATGTGGTTTTCCGGCTTGCGCGAAAAGGTCGGCTTGAAAGGCATCCCCGGCGCGCTGGTTTTGGGGCTGATCTCAGGCTTGGTCGCTTCCCAATGCGCCACACCTGTTCTGGCGGCTATACTGACCTATGTGATGGCGAAAGGCGCCTTGCTCTATGGGGCAGTCCTGCTCTTCGTTTATGCTTTGGGGCGAGGCGTGCCCGTGGTGCTGGCAGGCACCTTTACCGGTGTGTTGAAAAACTTCCAGAAACTCGGCCGCTGGAATGATCGGATCGAAAAAGCCAGCGGCGTGATCGTCCTGGGGGTCGGCTTTTACTTCTTGTGGATTGCCTGAGCATGGATGCAACCGGCAAGCAGCAGGCCGGCCGGAATGCCCGCCAACGAATCGGATTAGCGGCCTTCGGCGTGATCCTGGCCATGGTTTTGCTGGCAAAACTCTTTTACAGCGGTTGGTTAGACCCGCGCACATCATTGGAATTAGACGGGCAACCGGCTTTGGTCTTCTTTACCCTCAGCCGTGGGTGTGAATGCCAGATGGTGGTTGTGCAGGCTGCTGAAGCCCAGCTGGCGTATTGGGATGTGCCGGTCGAAATTGGAATAGAAATAATAAAATTGGATTTTGACCGCCACTCCAACCTGGCTCATCGCTTTAGAGTGATGCGCGCCCCGGCTTTGGTACTGGTGGATGCAGCCGGTGAGGTGGTGTGGAAACAAGATTTGGGTCTGAGCGACGAAGCCCCGCTCGACTTGGCAGCCGCGGAGGCTCAAATTCTCATATTGGGTGATGAAAATGAACAAGCTGATTGAGGACTACGCTCTCGAAGTCTTTACCCCGGCCTGCGACCCGGGGGCTGAGCGCTACGCGGCGCGCGCCCGCCTTTCAACCGATATCTCGGATGCACTGCCTTACCTCAACGCTGTTTTGCGCGGGGCGGTCTACTATCCAAACACGCCGGCCCTGACCTGGAAGAAGGGTGGGCACAACATCGCTTTGCATGCCTATGAAATTGCGGTCAGCAACGTGGAAGATCGCAGCGGGGCGGAAAGAGAATTGAAAGGGCTGGTGGACCTGGTCAACCGGACCTGGGATCGTCGGGCTGAGATCACGCCCAGCCTGGAGACACGCCAGCGGCCGGCGCCTATGGCAATCTATAAGCTGCTGCCCATTACCAACTGCAAGAACTGCGGTGAACCGACCTGCTATACCTTTGCCCTAAAATTAGCCGCCTCGCAACGAAAAATCAGCGACTGTCCGACACTCCTGGAGCCGGTCCATGCAGAGAAACGAGCCGCTTTAGAAGCAATTTTGATCGACGCTCCGGCGATCGGTTGAGAGCGGAGACAACCCAATGAAAAAAATTATTCAACTATCCCTGAGCGATGAAGACCTGCTCGAATTACTGCGCGTGTTGATCGACGACGATCCTGCCGGCGCACTCGCGTTTTTGAAGGCCCACTTGAAGGGCAAAGCCCGCCAGCTGCTGGAAGGTGGTTGAAAGGTGATGATCGAGGTGCCCGGTGCGGGCATCACCCGCGTCAGTGGAGATCTGTTCAAGGGTCCTTAATGATGTACCTCGAGTCGATCTCCCTCTCCAAGACCACCCCCTGCCTGGCTGAGCCGGGCAAGATCATCGTCACTGGTCGCCCAAACCGGCCGCTGGATGAGGTGCTACCCTACCTGGCTTCCCTGCCGGGCGTGATCGCCTACAACCCCGGGGCCGGGGCAGTCACCTTCCGTCGCCCGTCCGGTTTCCTGACCGTCTACCCTGAGCGAGTCTTCATCACCCAGGTAAAGGACGTCCAGGAAGCGCTTGAGCTGCTGGCCTCGCTCAAAGACGCCATCAATGCCACCTGGGAAGGCCGCGCCGATCTGGCAGCCGCCAAAGGAGCTCGCCGCGCTCCCCGTCCGCTGGACCTGTGGACGCTTTTGCCGCAAACCAACTGCCGGGCGTGCGGAGAAGAGACTTGCATGGCCTTTGCCTGTAACTTGCTGCTGCAAAAGCGAGAGCTGGCCGAATGTGTGCCGGTTTACCAGGAAGAAATGTACGCCGAGAGGCGCACCACCCTGGAAGCCATTTTGGGCGCCTGATCGCCAGGAGATAATTATGGATTCAATTACCGAGCTGGCCCTCCAAAAAGCGCACGCCATCCTGAAAAGCGAATGCAGCCCCTTGGGCTTGATGGCCTCGCCCGATGGCTACCCGCATGTTTGGGCGCGCGACAGCGTCATCACCTCTTTAGGAGCGCTGTACACCCCTGGTCACGAAAACTGCCTGCTTGTCTCGCTGCAAACTCTGGCCTCCCAACAATCCGAGCTGGGCGCCATCCCCAACAACGTCAGCGTGGCTACCGGACGCCTGGACCACACCAACGCTGGCTCGGTCGACTCCAACCTGTGGTTCATCCTGGGGCATGCCTTCCAGCAGCGCATTCAGCCAAACCCTGAATATCTAAAATCGGCCTGGCCCGCCCTGGAAAAAGCCCTGCTGTGGTTGCGCTACCAGGATTCGAACGGCTGCGGCTTGCTGGAAGTGCACGAAGCCGCCGATTGGGCCGACCTGCTCGCCAACCGCTTCAACGTGCTGTACGACAATGTGCTCTGGTACGCGGCCCTGCGCGCCATGCAGGAGCTGGCGGCCTTGCTCGGGCAGGACCCCGAGCCCTACCGCTGCCTGGCGGATGATGTCTGCCATAAGATCCGCATCGTCCTGTGGGTGGGAGAAGAAAAGACCAGCGAGCTGGGTCCCGACTGCCCCGGGCATACCGAATGGAAGCACACCCTCAGCCAGGTGGACCCCGTGCTGGTCAAATGCCCCTATTTCCTGCCCTACGTGGCCTTTCGCGATTACGGCGACTATTGCGATGTCTTCGGCAACCTGCTGGCCATCCTGTTCGGAGTCGCCAATCCGGCCCAGGAGCGGCGCATCCTGGAGTACCTGAACCAGGTCGGCATCGCCGATCCCTATCCCGTGCGCGTGCTGCACCCGGTCATCCATCCCGGCAACAAGGATTGGCGCGAATACTACCGCAACAACAACCTGAACCTGCCAGAGCAATACCACAACGGCGGCATCTGGCCCTTTGTGGGCGGCTTCTACGTGGCT
>JAWOHN010000134.1:0-5548 GCA_046485135.1 Anaerolineales bacterium
CCTTTATCCCTGGGCGGGCTATCCCTGACACGCATGACAGGGAGGCATTGCTGGGATTTTTTAGGGAAAAATCGATCCCGGTGATATAATTGCCCCCATCAGCATATCTCGTACGGATTTATCATGCTGTTTTAGACACACCATCATGGTACACCCACACGTTTGATATAAGGTGGTACCCATAAGATTGAAAAGAGGACACGATGGAGATGGTACTGATTTCACTGGGGATCGGGCTGGTCGTTTTGCTGCTATTCCTGTTCGGTTTTGTAATTTTACGAACCAGCCTGTATTCGCCCCCACAGAAAAAAGTTAAATTGCGCAATTTTCCCACTGTGGACGGCCATTCGGTGGCTGAGCGGCTGGGATTGGCGGTGCAATACAAGACGGTCTCTTATGATGACCCTGAAAAAATCGATGGCAACGCCTTTTTAGGCCTGCACCGATTGTTTAAGACTCTTTACCCCCTGGTTCACACACATCTAAAGCTGGAAACGGTCAATGAATACAGCCTGCTGTACACTTGGGAGGGTAGTGACCCAGATCTGCAACCAATTATGTTGATCTCACACCTGGATGTGGTCCCAGCGGATGAGGAGGACGAGGCCTGGGTGCACCCACCCTTCAACGGCGAGGTCGCCGACGGCTATGTGTGGGGTCGGGGGACGCTGGACATCAAGTGCGGCGTGGTGGGCATTTTAGAAGCTGTGGAATACCTGTTGAAGCAAGCGTTCAAACCTGAGCGGACGGTTTACCTGGGATTTGGCCATGATGAGGAAATCGGGGGTCAAAACGGTGCAGTGGCGATTGCGGCACTGCTGGCGGCGCGCGGCGTCAAGCTCGGGTGCCTGCTGGATGAAGGCGGTTCCGTTTACGAAGATCTACTGCCGGATGTAACGGCTCCCTTAGCGCTGATCGGAATCTCCGAAAAAGGTTACCTCAGCTTGCGCCTGACCGTGACGGAAGATGGTGGGCATTCCTCGATGCCGGCTCAGCAGACCGCCATTGGGATCCTCTCAACGGCGATTGCCAGGTTGGAAGCCCTGCCGCTCCCTGCGCACCTGGAGGTGGTCGAGTTCTTGATGAGCTATCTCGGTTCAGCGCTGCCCTTCTCGCAGCGCATGAAATTTGCCAATACCTGGCTGTATGGCGGCCACCTTAAGAAGCAATTGTCTAAATCGAAGCTGTTGAACGCATCCATCCGCACCACTGCTGCACCAACCATCATCAAGGCTGGCGTAAAGGACAATGTGTTGCCCGCTAAGGCTGAAGCGGTGGTCAACTTCCGCTTGCTGCCCGGGGATGACCTCCGTTCGGTGTATGAAATGGTGCTGGAACGGATTGCGGATGAGCGCGTTAAGGTCACGCCGTTTGAAGGTGATAGGCTGGAAGGCCCCTCGGGTTGGGACCCCTCCCCGGTGGCAGATGTGGAGTCGCCGTATTTTATTTGGCTCTCACGCCTGGTGCGAGAAGCCTTCCCCGAGGCGCTAGCCGCCCCATTCCTGGTTTTGGGCGGCACCGATGCCCGCCATTATGCCCCAGTGACGGAAAACGCATTCCGCTTCATGCCGATCCAAATCGAAAAAGCGGACCTGGAGAGCGTCCACGCTGTCAACGAGCGGCTGTCAATCGAGAACTGTGCCCGGATGGTCGGGTTCTTTATCGCTTATATTGAGGAGATGGCAACCCTGCCGGCCGGTGCCGATGCCCTGATTGATGAAAAGGAAGACGTGTTTGAAGCGGTAGACATTGAAGAATCCATCGACTTGGAGGATGACGACGATCTTCCCATTCCGACCCTGGAGGAGACAATGGCTTTGCTGGAAGGCGAAGACAAGGATGACAAACAGCCTGAAGCTGCGGAGGAGGACGCCGACCCGGAGGTTTAGCGGATGAAATACCACAAGGTTGGGGATTTGCGCCTTTCTCGAATCGGGTTGGGGTGTTATGCACTGAGCGGCGCCTATGGGGCTGTTGATACAGCAGGGTTTGAAAGCACGCTGCGTGCGGCGATTGAGCAGGGAGTCAACTTTTTCGATACCGCTGAGGGCTACGGCGACGCTGAGACCTTTTTAGGGCAGGTTTTAGCGCCGGTGCGTGACCGGGTGTACATCGCCACCAAGCTAAGCGGCACAGGGGGGCAACCGGATCTTTCGGCCGGCGCGGTGCGATTGGCCTGCCAGGCCAGCCTGCGTCGTTTGGGGACCGAGGTGATCGACCTGTACCAGATCCATTTTGATGACCCCCATACCCCTGTATTGGAGACGGTGTCAGCCCTGGAGGACCTGGTTAAAGAGGGATTGATCCGGCACTACGGGGTCAGCCATTTGCCGATTAATCGGGTGGGGGCCTATGCTGAAGCAGGGAACTTGTTTTCGATTTTGATGGAATTGAGCCCGGTGGCGCGTGGCGCGCTTGATACCCTACTGCCCATCTGTGAGCAGCACAACCTGGCGGCGATTGCCTTTAGCGTCACCGGCCGGGGAATCCTTTCCGGGCACTTTGAAAGCGGGCATCACTTTGGTGAGGGTGATATCCGCCGGATGGACCCGCTCTTCAAACGCGAACGCTTTGACGCCGCCGTGCGGGTACGGGAACACTTGGCAAAGCTGGGGGAGGCGTATGGCGCCACGGCGGTGCAGATCGGGATCGCCTGGGTTCTGGCGCAACCGCAGGTGGCCTGTGCGCTAACGGGCACCTCCTCACCGACGCACCTGGCTGAGAACCTGGCGGCGAGTGAGATCAACCTGGCACAGGAACACCTGGACACACTGAACGCCTTTCTGGCACAAGAGGACCGTCGCCTGGCTGCTGTACAGCGGGTGACCGTCCGGCAAATCCTGGAGAGGCCCCTGGTTGCCGACCTTGAAGCGGCCTTCAACGACCTGGTTTACGTGATGGAGACGGCTATGTCGCTGGGGATGGCTGAGGAGGGGGCGGTGATGGCGACCTTTTTAGAGCTGTTTTCCTTACGCGGGGCACTGGACGAAAACGCTCAGCGCCAGATGCAGGGCATCCAGCAGTATTTACGGGGGATGTTAATCGGGGATTGAGGCTAGGGTTAATCCAGCTTTGGTGTGACGGTGAAGCCTTGTTCAGAAAAATGTTCATCAAAGGTGAAGACTTGTTCAAGGCTGGCCGTTCGCATGATTTGAAAACTGGTGCAATCAACCAGTGAGAGCTGGTGGCGGTTGAGAGACAGCAATACACCCATCGCAAGTTCGTGGATATCCTGATTGACCCAAATGATGCGCAGGATGGGATGGATGGTGTTGTGGAAGAGACGTAAGGCATCCACACCGAAGCGATGCTGAAGCAGGGCGGTCGTTTCGAGCAGCACATAATTGCTACTGAAGAGCACGGAATCATCTGCTAGGATATCGAGCCAGGTCCCCTTGGCGGGGGCGTGAAAGCGGTCGTTCTGATTGAGGACTGCTAAGAAACCGGAGGTATCGATGAAAAAGTTCATTGCTGATAAGCATCCGATAAATATTGATCGTGGTTTTCTGCAAAATCACGGGGACCAGACAGTGCGCCAATCACTTGCTTCGCTTTCTGACGCTGATCGACCAGGTTAATTGGTCCATTAATATGCATAACAATATCCAGGCTCTTGCGGATGACCTCTGCCATGGAGGTGTTTTCATCGGCGGCTTTTTGTTTTAGCCACCTGACCTGGTCGGGCGTTAATTGAATTTGAGTGCGAATCATGATCTTCCCTTTTCTTTATGTAATCATTATATCATATTTGATGTAATGATAACAACATGAAACCTGCTTTGAAGGTAGGGGTAAATTTGCTGGAAAACCAGCTGGATTGACCAAACGAATCTGTAAAATGCAATGATTGGTCGGGGAGGTCGGTTAACATATTGGGAAGCCGCAGAGCGGGTTTGGATTGTGATTCCGATGCATTTATAATCCAACTCAGTTATAATCCTTCTCATCACCCTCACCCAGAAAGGAGCGCCAGTTATGCCCCATAAACCCGATCTCCTCCATCAATTTTCCAGCCTGGTTCGGATGGAAAACGGCGTCACCTACCGTGACCTGAACAAAAACGGTATCATGGATGTTTATGAGGACCCACGCCAGCCGATTGGTGCCCGGGTTGAAGACCTGCTGTGCCAGATGACGTTGGCAGAAAAGGCGGGGGCACTGTTCATCAGCGGGGCGGTGGTCAACGAAGACGCTTCGTTGGATGCGCCCCCCACGGGTCGATGGTCTGGTTTAGTAGCCAAGACCCACATGCAAGACCACCTGTTGCACCATTTCAACCTGTGGGAGGTGCCCGGTGCAGCGGTCGTGGCGCGCTGGTACAACCATCTGCAGCAGTTCGCTGAAGAGACCCGCTTGGGGATCCCGGTCACAATCGCCTCTGACCCTCGCAGCCACTTCAGCCGTTCGATCTACGAGATGCAAGCCAGGGATTTCTCGCAGTGGTGCCAGCCGCTGGGCATGGGGGCCGTTGGTGATGAGGAGAAGTCCCGTTGTTGACTGGAAGAAAGGACGAGAGCGGCGATAATTTCGTCAAGTAGATTGATGCGATGCTGAAGTACTTGTTCATCCAGCAGATGCCGCCCACGATAGTACCACCCACGAGATTCACGGGCAGAGCCTAACGCAATACGCTGAAAGTAGGCATTGTCCTTACCAAAGCCACGCCCATGTCCTTCCTCGAGGTTCGCGCAGATAGACCCGGCGCTCCTGACTAACTGTTTAGCTAACTCCTTTCCACGTGGATTTGTCATCCACCGATGTGTATCTTCCCATGCCAGATCGGCAAGGAAGAGCGTTTTCGGATAAACCTGGAAATTCCACAGTGGATCTCGTTTTATGCTTTCCGGTACCTGCGCCATCCATTCCTCCAAACTCCTCCACTTCTGTTCCATCTTCACCTCCTGCCTCTTGCTTCCTGCCTCCTGCTTCTTGCATCCTGCCTCTTGCCTCTTTACTTCAGTGTCACTTCCGCACGGACGACGCCGGCGCGGTCGTGACGGGCAACGAGCTTGACGACGCCGCCCTCCGGGGCGCGGACGACCCACTCGACTTTGAGACGGTCTTCGGTGGGGTCGGTGTCGCCGAAGGCGCGTTTGTAGGCGCGGCCTTCGAGTTGGCCCAGTTCCTCGCGCGGTTTGCCGGTCTCCAGCGTCGCGCCCTCCGGCAGCGCAATCTCGGCGATGACGCCGCGCACAACTTTCTTCTCCACGGCTTTCTTCGTCCCGTAGGTGGGGAGCCAGCCGGTGTTGTGGACGACCAACCGCACACGGTACGTCCCGTCGCCCAACGGTTTGGCGCTCGCCTCGTACAGTTCGAGGCGTGGCGAGATCAGGCATTGCCAGATGATCCAATCAGGGAAGAGCGCCACTTCCTTCTCCACAAACTGCGGCGGCGGATTGCGGAAGGCATAGACGCCGTCCCAGCCGCCCAACTCGACCGCTCCCAACTGCGGGTGCTCGAAGGGATACCATTCGACGTAGCCTTTGCCCTCCAAAACGTCGTCGCTCCACTTGAGCAGCTTGAGATCGTCTTCCAGCGGGTGTTCGCG
>JAWOHN010000166.1:0-37276 GCA_046485135.1 Anaerolineales bacterium
AGAAGGCCATCATCCTGCAAGTAGAGGCATACGACGATATCGCCCTGAAAAAGGTTGAGTTTTATATTGATGAACGACTGTTAGCCAGCCTGTCTCAAGCGCCTTTCACTCTATCCTGGTCTCCCACGCCTGGACAGCATACCTTCCGGGTAAGAGCGTACGACCTGGCCCAAAACACCAGTGAAGACAGCCTGGGTTTTTCAGTAACAAATTAATTATCAAATGACCCAAAAACACGTGTGGCTGACGGCGCATACGCCGTCAGCCACACGTGTTTTTGGTTTTTCTTAACTTGACAATGCTACATCTCACCAACCAGGAAGGAGTCCCAAATCAGTATGATGGTATCCTCATCCCCTTTCGGGACCTGGATCAGGAGGATAATGATCGATGACGTGGGGGCCTGGATATCCACGGCTGAAAGGACATACGCATCGTATCCTCCCGGTCCACCACAGTTGTAATAGAAATCATACTTGCCTTTGTACAGGCCATCGTTGTAATCGTTGCGCCCGCCCAACGTGCAGCCTGAGCGGTAATCGCTGGTGTAATAATCCAGAAACTGGACATAGCCGCCGTAGCGAGCGAAGGTATCCGAAGCACCAAAGAATAGCCCTGAGGCATCCCAATAGTCCCAATAATCATTAAGATTGGGGGCAACCGAGATTGCCACACCGATCACCTCGCCGTCATATATCCACTGGCCGCCGTCGTAATCGGTCCAATCGCCGGGCACCTGTACGTAGATGGTGCTGGTATCATCATAGTATTCAAGCACATCCCCGCTGGGCGTGCTTCCAGTGGAAGTTGCCTCTTCACCGGTGAAGAAGCCAATCACTTCCAACTCACGGCCGTTAAGCTGACCTTCCAGCAAGGACAGATCGTTGAAGCGGATCACGGTAAGGGACATTGTGGCAGTCGAGCGCCGGCTGCGAATGACATCGCAGTAATCGGCCATCGTACCATCCTGAGCGACCGGTTTCCCTTCGATTTCATAGATGATGTCGCCCGGTTTGATCAGGGCTTTATCAGCCGGTGAGCCGGAAGCAACCGAGCGCACCCATACCCCATAAATGGGTAAGCCGCTCACTTCGCCATAGACAGCGCCGCCGTTGACGCCAATCGAATCAACATCAGCGCCCTCCCGCAGCTGGTTAATCACACTCAGGGCATCCCGGGTTTGAATGGCAAAGTTCTGGTCTGTCGAGGATACCACGGCATAGTTGACGCCGACAACTTTTCCATCCTCGTCAACCAGAGGCCCGCCGGAGTTACCCGGGTTGATTTTGGCCGAGTGTTCAATAACAGAGTCTACCGAGGCCCAGCTGGTCTCTCCATCTGCAGATGATTTGGAGACTATCCCATCCGTGAGAGTGAAGTTGGGATCTCCCAGTGGAAAGCCGGCTGCATACACCTTCAAGCCCACTTTGATCTCTCCCTCGTGCCAATCCAGGTAAGGGAAACCATCCCCATCGATGTCGATGACCGCCAGATCAGAGCATTCGGACACCCCCAAAATCTTGGCATTGCGAGGCCTGTCTTCGCCATTGATATATACCCTCAGCAAAGCCGCGCCCGTGACAACATGATTATTGGTAACTGCGATTCCGGATGGGTCGATGATAAAGCCCG
The DNA here is from genome assembly GCA_046485135.1 of Anaerolineales bacterium. Classification (GTDB taxonomy): domain Bacteria; phylum Chloroflexota; class Anaerolineae; order Anaerolineales; family UBA4823; genus CAZAQS01. The sequence goes on from JAWOHN010000166.1 coordinate 1,633, forward strand.
TACCAGAGGCTCCGACATCTACAACCCAACCGACCTCTGGATCGACAAAAGACCCTTCAGCCACAATGCGGACTACGGCTTTCTCGACATCTGAAAGGGAAGAAATCGATCCAGACTGAAGCGGAGCAGCAGGTTCAACCGCAGCCGGAGGCTCAGTGACGACGGGCTCTTCTGGGATTTCCTGGGCAGGCGCCTGGGTTACTACTGGTTCAGCAGGTGGGGGCGTTGTCGAGCCGGTAGCGCTGCAAGCCAGACTGACAATCAAAAACACAGGCAGAATCCACAACAGCGGTAGGAAGCGTTTGGTATTCATAGACATCTCCATTTATGCAATTTTTATATGATGATCAAGATAACCTGGGATATGACACTCTGCTTGTTCGCAGTTCTTTAAAGTTTACCATAAAGATCATTTAACAATAATATGTTGAATATAGATATGGACAAAAAAAACAACAAACTACCCCTAACTAAGCCTTTTTAAGTTTACAGTTTTGTCAGGTCGATATACCCGCCCTATGCAGGATCTTCTCTGTGGTTGCAAAGGCAAGGGGGGGCAGCTGATCCAGGCTAAAGAAACCTACCTGATCGGCGTCATCACCAGGATGTTCCCTTCCGGAGACGACATCCGCTCGATAAACGATGAAAATATGGGCTCCGCGGGCATGCTCCTGACCCGCAAAAACATCCACCAAACCGGTGACGCTCACTTGCAACCCGGTTTCTTCTACACATTCCCTCTCTGCTGCCCGAGCAGGATCTTCGCCTGCATCCACAAAGCCCGCTGGCAGGGTCCAAAAGCCGCGCTGCGGGTCATTTGCCCGCCGCACAAGCAGCACCTGATGATCTCTTTCCACCAGAACAGCTACGGCAACCTTGGGATCAGCAAAATAGATCCAGCGGCAGTTAGGGCAAACTCGCCGGACTGCGCCAAAGCGCATGGCATCGATCACGGCTGTCCCACAGCGGGGGCAGAAATTTACTTCGTCAGATAACATCCCTTATCCGCCAATCCGGCGCAAGTATAGCGCAACAAAGGCGGTCACCACGGCCACCAAGGCCAGAGTGATCTGCAGGATGCGTATGCTCGAAAATCCTGGCGACGCACGATCAACTGCAGCGGAGGCCTGGTCTGCCTCAGCTTCTGGCGCTGGCTGGGCCAGTGGGGGCATTTCGGCTAAAACGTCGCCTGCAACGCTTACATCAGCAGGGGCTTCTGTCGCTTCCATCATTAAGTTTGGAGCGTCTTCTTGCGGAGCAGCCGGCGCTGCCAGATAAGCTTCTGCTTCTACCCCTGCCGCCGGTTCTGGGAAGGGGGTCCCCTGCGCCAGCAAAGCCTGCAGCTCTTCGGTTTCAACCATGCGCGCTTGTTCATCGGGAACGGCCTTGGCAGCATCGATGGGTTCTTCCGCCGGCATCTCCATAGCCAGGCTTTCGGGAGCGCTTTCAACGAAGACCTCGGCAGCTACCGGCACTTCAGGAGCTTGAGAAGCCATCCGCCCCAAGGGAGCTGACAGGCCAAAACCAAGGAAATCACTTAATAAAACCAGGACCAACATCAAGCTGGACAACGCCGATGCAAACTGAAAGAAGGGATACAGGCGCCTGGGCTGTCTTTGACCAACCATTTCGGGAGTAAGCTTGAAGCTATGCGGCGCTTTCAAACGCGGCAAACTACGCAGCATAGCCCGAGTCTGGGTCAGCTCATCTAAAGCGGCTCTTAACTCGGGATTTGTTTGCATACGGGATTCTAGCTGCACACGTTTGCTGCTGCTCAGTTGCCCGTCCATATAAGCGGAAAGTAATTCCCAATCTCGGTTGGATATATTTATTCTCATCTCATTAATTCTCTACCCCTTGACGAAATCCAACCGGCAAAAGTTCCCCAAAACCGCGCAGGCAATCACGCAGACGGGTGCGCGCGCGGGCCAGACGGCTCTTGATCGTTCCAACCGGCTTGCCGATCGCTTGTGCAGCTTCTGCATAATCCAGGCCTTGAACATCGACCAGGACCACAACCGAGCGAAAGTCCGAGGGGAGATCATTCAGACAACGCTGAATGGCCCAGCTCAATTCTGCTCTCTCCAGGGAATCCTCCGGGGTTTCTCCAGGGTCTGCCAGCCATTGAGGCGACTCGATCTCATCTCCACCATCGTCCAAAGGTTCCAGGGAAGTGGTTGGACGGCGCTGGCGGCGGCGCAGCTCATCATAGCAGGCATTGGTAACAATCCGTAGCAACCAAGCCCGAAACGACCCACCCCGGTAAGAGTGCAGTTTTTTATATGCAGAGATAAACGCTTCCTGGGTGGCATCCGCAGCATACTCTGGTTCGCCCATCACCCGGTAGGCCTGGTTGAACAGCATGTCTTGATAGGTCTGGACCAGGGAATTGAAGGCGTTCAAATCACCCGCTTGAGCTGCCTGGATCAAAGCTGCTTCATCCATTATTTTTTCTCTGCCGGCGTAAAATCACCAGAAAAAGCGCCCGCCAGGCCAGCAAAGCCAAAGCAGATATGCCTCCCAGGACAATCACAAAGACCGGGATGATCGGGGCATCCAAGATGAGCCCGCGCAAGAATGCAGCTAGGGGGCCAGCCAAGACCATTGCCCAAAATGGGCGCCAAAGTTCACGGGGCTGAGCTGCGCGCTGCAAGTCAAAGGCTCCCAGGTGGGGAGAGACTAAAAACCAGCTCAACAGCAAAGGGCCAAATGTGGACATTAACCGCCAACCGGTTGAGCCGAGCAAGTCATGACTGGCAAAGCCATATAGAGTCACCAGGGCCAGAGTCACAAGGTCGCCTGCAGACAGAAATATAATTAAACGAGTAGAGCGAGAATTAAGCATAGGTCTTTCGTCAATCTCTCCAGCCTATCGTATCTCAAAGCTGAAAAAGTAGCAAGGGAGGGAAGACAAAAATTTTCTAACGATATTCTAATCCCTTCTAACCCCATTGCTATCTTATCCTTAGGAGGATACAATAAAATCTGAGTTCGGGATAATGAAAATAAGCTTGAATTTTTGGATCTTACATGTTAAACAGTCGAGGTGTTATGTCAACTAGTTCTCGTCGTGTGCTTATCTCTTGTGCAATTATCAGCATAGCCATCGTTTTATGCATCTGCTTGATCGGGCTGGCTGGACTTGGAATATTCACCCTATACCCGGTTACTGTATCTGAGCAATCGGTTACCACCGAACCCGTGGAAGGCGGGGTGGATGGACCTGAGTCTCAACTTGGAGCACCCAGCCCAGCGCCAAATGACAGCGACTCAGGCATTCCAGCGCTAACACCCACTGTAGAGCCAGCCCCTGAAAGCTCCTTACCGGCTCAGGTCGTCACGCAAATGGATGAGATCCAGGCGCAGGTTGCCGATCTACGCGGCCTGCCACCCCTGGAGACCGTCGATCGCTACCTGCTCACTCCCGAGCAGCTGCGAGAGCGGGTGATGAACGACTTTCTGGAAGACTACTACCGTGAAGATGCCCGAGACGATGCGATTGTTTTGGCCGCGCTAGGCCTGTTGGATCCACAATTCGATCTGTACGATCTATTTGTCGAGCTGTATTCAGAGCAGATCGTAGGTTATTACGACAGTGATACAAAGGAAATGTATGTCATCCAGGGCAGCGGTTTCAGCGGCCCAGAACGTTTAACCTATGCGCACGAGTATGTCCATGCTTTGCAAGACCAACACTATAATATCGAGGAGGGGCTGCTCTTCGAACAAGAATACTGCGAATCAAACACAGAATATTGCGCGGCTGTCCAGTCATTATTAGAAGGAGACGCCTCCCTTTTAGAACTGCAATGGCTGTTTACCCATGCCACAAACCAGGATATCCAGGAGATCCAAGAATTCTACACCGGCTATGAAAGCCCTGTTTTTGAAGCTGCCCCCTCCTTCCTGAGTGAAGATTTCTTATTTCCCTATTTCTACGGACATGCATTCGTGGAGACAATTCATGATGCCGGCGGCTGGGCAGCCGTCGACCTGGTCTATACAAATCCACCTGTTTCCACAGAGCAAATCCTGCACCCAGAACGCTATCCAAATGTGACCCCGGTCACCGTTGAACTGCCCGATTACCTGCCCTTATTGGAAGGGGGTTGGCGGGAGCTGGATCGCAATATTTTGGGAGAATGGTATACCTACTTGCTTCTTTCTGAAGCATTAAATGAAGAAGCCAGGCTTGATGAGGAGCGATCCAGGGAAGCCGCCGATGGTTGGGCGGGTGATTTCTACGCGGTCTATTACCTGGATGAAACCGACCAAACTGTTCTGATATTAAAGACGGCCTGGAAAAACGATAGCGAAGCACGCCAGTTCAGTGAAGCTTTCCAGGATTATGCCAACGCCCGGTTTGGGGTTCGAGCCTCCTCCGCCGGCAATACCTGGACCTGGGAAGACGCTCAGGCATACACTCAGCTTAACCTGGACGGAGCTGTTACCACTTGGGTCCTGGCTCCGGATGCGGCGCTGGCCGAGCTCATGCTGAATAACCTGGAAACTCGCTAGGTATTGCCTGCCCAATCCAACGAATGCGTTGGCAAAGATTTGCAAAGACTTTTGGCAATTTAGGTAGAAACTAGGGGATCAAATTCATAATTGCTTGGAAATGCCTATTGCTTTTTAAACAGATATTGTATATAATGCTTGTATGGCAAAGATGCGTGTAGTGTTACTGTTCGCTCTACTGCTGCTGGGGATGTCTATCAGACCGGAGACCTCCTCTGCCCAGAGCGAAAGGTCACGCTACTTCCCCGAAACCGGGCATTCCGTGAATGGCGATTTCCTGACCGCTTACGAGAAAGCATCTGACCCGATCAAGATCTACGGTTATCCCATCACAGGCGTCATCGACAACCCCACCACCAACCGCAAAGTCCAATATTTCCAAAGGGCGCACTTTGAGCTACACCCTGAGAACCCACCCGAGCTGCGCGTGCAGATGACTCATCTGGGTGAGATCATTTACCTGGGTGAGATCATGAACAAACCAGGGGATGTGTTACAGGTGCCCCAAAATCACCCGGCTTGCCGGCATTTCCCCGAAACCAATCACCAAGTCTGCTATGCTTTCCTGGATTTCTTTGAGAAAAATGGTGGCATTGCTCAGTTCGGCTATCCTATCTCAGAAATCGAGCTACGCAGCGAGCGCATGGTCCAGTGCTTCCAAATGGCTTGCTTTGAATGGCATCCTGAATTGCCTTCTGGGCATCGCGTAACCCTGATGGATCTGGGGCGGTTGTACTTTGAAGCCCGCAAAGAGAATCCCAGAGAATTGCTGTCAGGAAATGACGACTACATTCCTAAAACCATCTTGAAGCTACAGGTGCGCGCCTTCCCTGAAAAAGCGGTCATCTCCAAAAACAGCGAACAGATTTTGTACGTGATCATCCAGGATCAAAACCTGCACCCGATCTCAGGCGCTCAGGTAGAATTCATCGTTCGCTCGAAAAACGGACACGAAGAAAGCCATCGGATGCCCGCCACCGATGAGAACGGCGTCACCAGCCTGAGCTTCCCCATCCAGCAGGATGGGTATGGAATTGTGCAAATATTAGTTTCTGCCAGCTACGAAGGCTTCGAGCAGCAGACCCGCACCTCCTTCCGGCTGTGGTGGTAACTTAGAAAAGGGTTAACGCACGCATCTCTTCCCCAGGTTTGATCCCTGGGGATTTTGTTTGTGAATATTAACTGTCCTGAGTTCGGTATAATGAAAACAGGTTGGAATTTTGGATGTTACGTATAGCAGAACCGCACGTAACATCCAAAATTTCCTCTTTTCCTAAAATTACTTATAGGAGGAAACCAATGACCCTCGACCTCAGCGCCGTACGCGAGCATTTCCCCGCTCTACGCCGTCCACTGATCTATCTGGATAATCCTGGTGGAACTCAGATCGCCCGGGATTCCATCGAGCGGATTAACACCTATCTAACGGAGCATAATGCCAATCACGGCGGCGCTTTTGCCACCAGCCAAGAATCGGACGCGCTGGTGGATGAAGCCCGCTCGGCCGCAGCAGATTTCTTAAATGCTGCCCGGCCGGAAGAGATCGTCTTTGGGCCGAACATGACCAGCCTGACCTTCAATCTCAGCCGTTCTCTGGCGCACACGCTCAAGCCAGGCGACCACCTGGTGGTTACCCGCCTGGATCATGACGCCAATATCTCGCCCTGGATGCTGGTTGCTGAAGAGCGGGGTTGTCACCTTCACTGGGTCGATTTTCATCTGGAAGATGGAACGCTGGACGTGGAGGGGATCGCCAAAGCCCTGGAGCTTAAGCCGCGCCTGGTGGCTGTTGGCTACGCGTCAAACGCCCTTGGGACGATCAACCCAATCGCTAAGATCGTTGAGATGGCGCATGCCGTTGGGGCGCTGGTGTATGTCGACGCCGTCCAATACGCTCCGCATGGTCCCATCGATGTGCAGGCGCTTGGTTGTGATTTCCTGGCTGTCTCCTCTTATAAATTCTTCGGCCCGCACGCCGGTGTGTTATATGGCAAATATGAGCTGCTGGATGAATTAACCGCCTACCGGGTCCGTCCTGCTCCACAAGACCCACCCGGCAAGTTCGAAACCGGCACGGGAAACTTCGAAGGGATTGCCGGAGTCCTGGGGGCAATCGAATACCTGGAATGGGTTGGTGAGACCTTCGGTAAGCAATATGCCGAAAAATTTCAGGATGATTTTCAAGGCCGCGCGCTCAAACTCAGGCAAGCCATGAGCGCTATTCGGGCCTATGAATTTGACATCAGCCGGGCGGTCTTGGATGTTTTAGAAGAAACCCCAGGGATCACCATCTACGGGCTGAGAGACCCTCGCCGCATGGAAGAGCGTGTGCCCACTTTTGCTTTCAACCTGCAAGGCAAACACCCCCAGGAAGTGGCCGAGTATTTAGGCCAAGCCAATATCAACGTGTGGAACGGCAATTATTATGCACTGGCAGTTACTGAGCGGCTGGGGGTGGAGGCCAGCGGCGGCATGGTGCGAGTGGGACCGGTGCACTACAACACGGTTGAGGAGATCGAGAAGTTTGGGGAGGCATTGAGGAGGATTTCTGTAAGATCAACGTGATTCCCAAAACTCATCTTCCAGAATGCTCATCAAAACAAAATCCTGGTAGGTGTGATTGTAGAAATATCCGTCGCGCAGCGTATCCCTGCTGGCAGAGGCGCTGGGCAAAGAGAACTTCTCAAGTGGGGTCGCTTTTCGGCGCCTTGTCAGGGTCAGCGAACATCAATGCTGAAATCTTGCGTGATTTGATCAATGGTCACCGTCACCAAGCCATCCCCTTCCAGCTCACCCAACTCCCAGATCCACTTGCAGATACCCTGGCTGTCGGCGATGACAGCGCCTGTCCCCTGGGCCTGGGTCAATCCGCCATCTGGAGCGGTGTATTGCAAGGTGCAGGTTTCACCAGGATCGGTTTGGATCTGGTACTCAGCCCGACCGCCAGACAAGACCACCGTGGGACGAAACAGCAGCCTGAAACCGGCCACATGACAGTCTGCTGAGAGGGACTCATGGGAAGAAGTGATTTGCAGAGGGATAAACTCAAGGACTGGTTGCATTAACGCGGACGGAACGCCGGTGAAATAATGTTTGGTTGGCTCCTGTAAAACCATTTTATGATCGCATATCTCTCCCTGAAAAGACCTCAAGCTGGTGATTTCGTGAATTGCATCGTGAACAACGATGCGAACCCAGATACGCTGACCGAGCAGGTAATAATCGCCGCGCAATACATTTTGGTTTTGACGATCAAACACCCGATCAATCTCTGACCAACTTTCAAGGCTTGGAGGGGTATCCAAACAGGTAAAGTTTGCGTACAACACCACCCCATCTGGGTAGAAGCGAAAGAGCTTATAGCAGCGCTCGTCCTGAAAACCATCGTCAGAAACCGCTGACACATAGGTTGCCTCAAGTTTGCCTGGCTGGCTGCCGTCAGGGAGTGGCGTGGTAGCCAAATCTGCCGGTAGCGGCAGAGGTGTAGGAGTTGGGAAGAGACCAAGGCGGGAGCAGGCCAGGGCAGGCAGAATGGCAATGATCAGCAAAATTGGGGATTTAAAGTTCATCTACCCACCCAGGCTTTGCGCATACGCAGCAAAATCCAATCCGGTCGGTTGCTGAAAGACACGCAAGCCAAATTCGCCGGTAGCGGCAATCAAATGGTCAAAAATCTCCGCTTGAATGCTCTCATATTCTTCCCACTCAGTTGTGCGGGTGAAGATATAGATTTCAACCGGCAACCCGTTGGGACCTGGCTCTAAGGTTCGCACCAAAAACGGCATTTCCGTTTGGTGTACGTCAACCCGCTTTCTCAGATAAGCCACAATATAGGCGCGGAAGACTTCGCTGTTGGTGATTTGCGGGCCATCTAAAGGCGAGTCATATTTTTCCGGGTCAGCAGCCTGATATTCGCGGATCGTGCGCAGACGGGATTCAAGATATTCTTGGATCAGGTCGATCTTAGCGAGCCGGTTCAATATAGCGTCATTACAGATTTTGATACTGTTCATATCGATCAGGATCGAGCGTTGAATACGCCGGCCCCCACTCTGTTGCATGCCGCGCCAGTTTTTCAAGGCCACGTCCACGATCTTGTAGGTGGGAATGACCGAAATTGTTTTGTCCCAATTTTGGATCTTGATGGTGTGCAAGCTGATATCGATCACGTCCCCATCGGCATCATAGCTGGGCACCTCAATCCAGTCCCCTTCCTTGATCAAATCATGGGTAGCAATCTGAATGCTGGCCACAAACGATAGGATCGTGTTTTGGAAGATAAGCATCAGCACGGCGGTCAGTGCACCTAATCCGGTCAGCAAGACGATTGGCGACTGGCCCGAGAGCAGCGAGACGCTTAAGATGATGGCAACAATCACAAGCAAAATCTTGACAATATCCAGGTAACTCTGAATACTGACGCCTGTGAAACTGGAGCGGCTTTCATAAATCTCATTAAGTGCATTGAGCAACGAGTTGAAGGTGAGCACCGCCAGCCACATAATAAAGAATAAGGAGATATCGCGGATCCATTCCTGGTGCTCTGGCAAGAGGAAAGCAAATGCGTATAAAACGGCCAGCGGACCTAACCAGGAGATGCGCACCGGTCGCAGGTGTTTGACCAGCACATCATCCACCTTAGTTTTCGTGTGCGCAGCCAGTTGCATGAGCCCGCGGGCGATGATATTGCGCGTGAACAAGAACAAGATTACCCCAACCAAGACGCCGAGACTGATAGCTGAAAATAAGTTTCCAGCCACCCAGCTTTGGATATCAAGCGTATTCATATGACCTCCCCAAAGAAAAATTAGACGCCAAATTATACCTGGTTTGGTCTAATATATACAGGAATTGATGGGTGCAGGGGGTTTTTAGGAGGCCAATTAATAGTCTCAGCCGATGTCTTTCGCCAGTTGTTCTGCTGCACGCAAATCTGCGGGCATGTTGACATTCCGGAAAGCCAACTGGAGTGGATCGTGCTGGCGGGCTTCTTCTGGGGGCAGAAAATATAAGTTTGCATTTTCGAACCAAGAATTTACTCGCCAGTTTCCTGCGTCCAGGGCAGCCTTGACAAATGGCAGGCAGGTATCGCGCCGGTAAACAGCGTGGAACGGCTCCGCGCCGTGATCGGTAACCGGTATGACAGCATCATAGCCAATATCCACCAGAAGGGCGCGCTGTGCGACCAGCAAATCCGGGTTGACAAAAGGCATATCGCAAGCTACCACTGCCACCAGCGGATGTTTGGCAATCGCGAGGGCGGTGTACACCCCTCCCAGAGCGCCTCGCTCTGGGATCACATCTGGAAATGTGGGTAATCCCAAGAATGCATACGCGTCTGGACGGTTCGTATTAACCAACAATTCATCTGCCAACCCGCTCACCCGTTGGATTATGCGAGTAATGAGCGGCTGACCAAGAAAGGGGATCAGGGCTTTGTCCTGCCCCATCCGGCGGGAGGCCCCTCCGGCCTGGATGACAATGCTGAACATTGTTTTATTCATCGATGATTTAACTGCCGCACCAACTTGATATACTGATCCAGCCTGACCTGATTGCCAATGCCCATTCGAAAGTTTTTTTGATGAATAGGTCATTGGCGGAATAAATATCGCTAATTATAATGGCATTGGTGGACGTACACAAAACCGCGAATAAGATCATAACCGGGGAGTTGAATAAGCAAACACTCGTCCATCTGCCTGATTTCCGCTCAGATGCGGGCGAAATACCTGCTACCGAGGTTATAATGTAAATAAGGTAGCCGATAACCACTTTACGCCTACCTGCTTATACTGTCTGGAGCACCGACCAGATTGACCTGTCTGATCCCTTCCAGCGCTCATGCTATATCCAACAGGCGCTTGTTCATGGCACGGCAGAAGATATGCATTCCTTAGCAAACCGCTGCTTTATTAATATCGGTAATTCTTGGGAGTATGAGAGATGGCAACTGTCGCCACAATCCTGGATGACTTAACGGTAGAAGGAACGCTTTACGAAGCTTTGCCAGATAACGCGCTGCGCTGTTTTGCTTGCGGCCACCGCTGTCTGATTAAAGATGGCCGCCGCGGTATCTGTAAGGTGCGCTTTAATCAAGACGGAAAGCTGCGCGTTCCGTGGGGGTATGTAGCGGCTCTGCAGGCAGACCCAATCGAAAAGAAGCCCTTTTTCCATATCTTGCCAGGCAGCGACGCCCTGACCTTTGGCATGCTGGGGTGTGACTTCCACTGCTCATTTTGTCAAAATTGGGTGTCCTCACAGGCGCTGCGTGAGCGGGCCTCTGATGTCTCGCTGGCTTATATCCGCCGGCTCACTGCAGAGCAAATCATTCAGACCGGACGCAGGGCCGGAGCAAGCGTGGTGGCATCTTCGTACAACGAGCCCCTGATCACATCTGAGTGGGCGGTAGAGATCTTCCAGCTGGCTAACCAGGCGGGTATGAAATGCGTGTACATTTCCAACGGAAACGCCACACTCGAGGTGTTGGCGTACTTGCGACCCCATATCGTCGGTTATAAGATCGATCTCAAGACCATGCAAGACCGCCAATACCGCCGGTTGGGTGGAGTCTTGCAAAATGTGCTGGACACAATCCGCATGGCACACGAAAGCGGGTTATGGGTGGAGGTCGTCACGTTGATCGTGCCAGGCCTGAACGACAGCACAGAGGAGCTGATGGAGGCAGCTCGCTATATCTACTCCGTTTCAGCCGACATCCCCTGGCATGTCACCGCTTACCACCCGGATTTCAAAATGAGCGACCCAGGCCCTACACCGGCGGCCACGCTGCTGAGGGCGGCAGAGATCGGACAGGAGGCCGGCTTGAACTACGTTTACGCCGGCAATCTACCCAGCCGGGTGAATGAGTATGAAAACACATACTGCCCCAAATGCCGCAGAATACTGATCAAACGCACCAGCTACACAATTTTGGAGTATCACCTGACCAAGCAAGGCGCCTGCCCCTCTTGCGACACTGCTATACCCGGCATCTGGAGCGAGCACCCGGAAAAAGTAAGCAGACGGGGAGCCGGCTTACCCAGATTGGTTCTGCGCTGAATTTATCAACTGCACCCTCACCACCCAGCGATCTACGGCGCTAAAACGAAACTTATATTCCTCCTCGCCGCGCATGAAGTTAAAATCGCGGCGGTTGTTCTCATTGGTCCATTTCAATAAAAACCCAACCGGGAACAGTAAACAACGGCACGTGACTTGCACTGTTAACCAGCAGATCATTTCACTCATCTTTGAGGGCTATCACCTCAGACAAGATGTGGATAACGGCTAATTGCATGCACCATCCCAAAGGAGATATTGGACGCTCTGGAAAGCGCAATTATCACCAGACTGGCTGTCTGATATAACTCACACGCTCGCATTTTACCAGTATAATTTCCTCAAGTATTATTTTCATCCAACGATGTCTGAACAGTATCCTGAAAACCAACCTTCTAACAAACAACCGGGTTCCATGTCCATCGACTTAAATCTGTTTCCTCTCTCTCGTCAAAACATCCAAAATTTAGCTGGGTTTCCTGGCTTGTACATGGTTACCCCTCCTCGTAAGACAGCTCGGGGACGCGAGCGGGACCGCCTCATCTTGTATTTTACCTTGACTGGTAATGCGCCGTTGACCGAGGCGCAACAAGAACAGTTGCTGGCGCGCCTGGCTCAGACCTACTATAAATCTCCCGGATCAATCACCAGCGCCCAGCGTAAGATCGCTGACACGCTCAACCAGTATCTTCTGGATCGCAATCTGCGCAGCTCCAACAGTGGGCGCCAGGGCATCGGAATTTTTCAGGTGGTTGTCCTGCGCGATGACACGCTCACCATTGGGCATTGCGGCCCTGCACATGCTTTTCTGATCAATCCTGCAGAGGCCCAACACCTGCATGACCCCCAAACGGCGGGGCGAGGCCTGGGGTTGGCCCGCTCGGTTTCCATGCGTTTCTTTCAATTCCGCCTGCAGAATAATGACTTGATCATTCTTTCTCCACAACCACCGGGCGTATGGACAAGCGCGGCTCTGCAAAATGCTCACAAACAGGGAATTGAAAGCTTGCGCCGCAGGCTGATTAGCCAGGCAGGTAATGATCTCAATGCAATCTTGATCCAGGCCTTGCTGGGAACGGGTAAACTGCGCATGATGCGACCGAAACCCGCTTCGCCCATGGTCCAAGCGGCTGCAGGCAGCGGCCTTCCGGCATCTCCCGATCCGGAAGCGGAGATGGAGACCCCTTCGAAGGCGGATGCGGATCTTTCCAGCTCTGCAGAGACGGGTACTACAATCGAACCGGCGGGTAATGAGAATGTAAGCGACCCAATACAGGAAAGCGATCAAAGCCTGCCGGAGACAGGGCCGTTATTCCCTCTACACTATCAGATGCCAACAGCCGCGCCGCCTCAGGCTGAACCAGGAGGGGATGACGACGAACCACAAGCTACACCAGCCCAAACTCCAAATGAGCAATTGGTTGAGGATCCTCCTTTCCCGGCTGTAGAAGCGCCTGTGCAAACATCGGTTGAGGGCGGCGAGGCAACCCCAAAAACACCCACAGAAACCCCCAGACGGGCTAAAGTCCGCTGGCTTGGCAAGAAAAAATCGCCTACGGAAAACAGCACCGCCGAAAATGCACCTGTCACGAATGGGGTGGATCAGCAGGCAAAAATTGCTCTGCCAAGGAAAGCGATCTCCCTGGCGGCGGCATTTCTATTGTCGATCTGGCAGCGGATATCCATTGCACTGCGGGGGTTCTTAAAGCGGGTGCTCCCAGATGAAAACTTGTTTACCATCCCAGCTTCTACAATGATGTTTGTGGCAGTGGCAGTCGGTGTGGTCTTTGCTACCACAGGCGGCATGATGTATTTCCAGCGCGGTCGCAGCGCCCAATACCAACATTTCTATGATCAAGCCTTGGCTGCCGCACAACAGGCAACGACCCAAAATGACCCTGTTGAAATTCGGACCGATTGGGAAATCAGCCTTCATTTTGTCAACCAGGCCGAATCCTTTATGGTCACCACCGAAACAGAAACCCTGCGCGCCCATGCTCGCCAGGCCTTAGATAACATGGATGCTATCCAACGCATCAACTTTCAAAATGCAATCGTGGGAGGGCTGGCAGGGTCTGCCCAAATCACGCGTATGTTCGCCACCGACACAGACCTATACCTTTTGGACGCGTCTAACGGGAACGTCATTCGAGCTGTGCTGACCGGGAAAGGCTATGAGCGGGACCCCAATTTTTCTTGTTCACCAACCTCGATGGTCGGTCCACTTGTGGATATCACCCCCCTACCTAAAGGAAACAACCTGAAAGCAACCGTGCTGGGTATGGATGCCAGCGCCAACCTGCTGTACTGCATCCCAGGCCAGTTGCCGGTGGCGAATTCCCCTGCTCCCCCACAGACCAACTGGCGCGAACCCATTCGTTTTACCACTGACGCTGGCAATCTGTACGTGCTCGATCCGCCTGCCAACGCAGTCTGGATTTATCGCGGCATTGACGTCAATCAGGAACCGCGCTTGTTCTTCGGCTCACAAATCCCGTTCATGCCGGATGTAATCGACCTGGCTGTCAACCGCAATGATCTCTACCTTTTGCACACAGATGGTCATATCACTACCTGCACGTACAGCAGCCTACAGGAATCCCCCACACGCTGCCAGGATCCAACCCCCTATTACGATTCCAGAATTGGGCGTCAAAGCGGAGCAATCATCCCCGATGCACCCTTCACTCAAATCCAGTACACCTCCCCTCCCGATCCATCCATTTATATGCTCGACCCGCTCAATCAAGCCATCTATCATTTCAGTTTGCGCCTGACCTTCCAACGCCAGTTCCGCTCATTGACAGATTTAGGCACAGGAGAGGCCACCGCCTTCACCATCAGCAGCAATCGTTTAATCTTCCTGGCCATCGGCAACCGGGTGTACTACGCAGATCTGCCCTGATTTCGTCATTAGATGCACAAACAAATAAGGTTCTTCAAGCTTTACCGGAGAAGATAACAGAGGGAGAAGGTTCCACTACGTCTATCCCCCAAAAACCATACATATCAGGGAGTAGTAGAAGGCAACGAGGGGGTGGGAATGGGGGTACTCAATAAGGCAGGCGATATGGCGGGTGTCGAAGTCGGCCAGGACGTATAGGTAGGCTGGGGCAGAGCTGGAACAGATGTAGAAGAAGGAGCCAGCGGTAGAGCCAGGGTAGCGGTTGGGTTCACAATCTCTATCGTGATGGCGGTTTGGGTTGGCGCCAGTGTCTGCGTCAGGGTAGGCGTCGGGTCCAGAGGACCACCCAATCCCAGCCAACCAAAAGTGGCAGCCAGCAAAAGCCCAACCAACAGCAGAATACTTAAACCCAGACAGGAAAACAGGGCTTTCCTAAGTGTAATCTCCTGCTTTTTAGGGCTGCTGATCGCCAGCGGAACGGTAGCCGCTGGATCTATGTCCTGGTGTTGGGAGGAAATATGCTCTGGCGCCTTAAGGGCAATGATTGTAATATTATCGTGACCGCCCCGCCCGTTTGCCAAATCCACCAGACCATTGAGCGCCTCTTCGATATGCAGTTGTTTGATGCGCGCCAGAATCTCCCAATCCGCAACCAGGTCAGTCAGCCCATCGCTGCAAAGTAACAAACAATCACCTGGGTAGAGCCGCATTCCCTGGCGCGATATCGCCTGTTCGTCGCTATCGTGTGGTTCGAAAAACAAGCGCATATCTGGCATAGGCGGGCTTTCTGATCCCAGGAAACGCCGGATCACATGTTGGTTTGGATGACCAGCCGCCTCCTCAATCGTGAGCAAGCCTTTATCGATGGCTTCTTGAATCCAGGTATGGTCAACTGTCAGTTGTCGAATGCGTTCACCGCGGATCAGGTAAACACGAGAATCCCCCACCGAGGCAGTAAACAAGCGGTCACCAATGATCCAGGCGCAGGCGCAAGTCGCGCCCATCCCGCGCTTAGAAGGATCCTTTTCGGCCTGCTCGCGAATAGACTGGCTGGCAACAATGATGGCTGCCTTGAGAGCTGCTTGTGGCCTGGCAGGATTGCTTTCTGCAATCTTGCGGCTGATGATCTCAACAGCCATTTCAGCTGCCACTTCGCCTGCCCTATGGCCCCCAATTCCATCTGAGATGATAGCTATTGTTGAAGTAATAGGATTTTGAGAATGATAAATATGTGCAGATACCCCGTAGCGATCTTCGTTTTGTTTTCCTTTCATTCCAGGATGGGTTACAACTGTGGCCTGGAGGTGCGTTCGCTCTGCTGGAATCATTTGGGAGGTTCCTGTGGAAGAACAACGGGGTTTGGCTGACGAGCGGGTGTCCGCAGCATAAACCGGAAACCCATCCGACCGATATGCACAAGATCACCATGTTCCAAAAGTGTACCTTCTTTTGAGACCGGCGTATAGTTTACCCAAGTACCTGCAACAGAGCCCTCGTCTAAAATGCGATACCGATCACCTTCTCGGAGCACACGAGCATGCAAGGGATCAACCGAGGGATCATCCAATACCAAGATTGACTTCAGCGGGTCTCGACCAAGGCTGACCTCATCGCTGGTCAGCGGCAACGGGGCAACCATCTTTTGTTGGTCTTTCTCAGATAAGCAGGTCAGGTACGCGCTCACTTTCTGGGTAGCAGATCGTTGAGTCCAATTTAATGGATTAATCCATCCCGGAATTCGCCGGGAAGATGGTTCTTGTTGGGGGTCAACCGGCTGGGTTAGCGGATCAACGCGCTGGCGCGCAAATCGCATCTGTGGAGTGCTTTTTCCCTTTATCCCTCGGGTAAATCCAAACACCTTTGGACGGAGTCCACCGCCAAGAATCAGGACCAAGAACAGCACTAATCCTGAGAGGAAGACCGCCAAACCAACCAAAAGATGCATCCGGTTCGTAAAAATAGATATCAGGCTGCGAGGCTGGCGGTTGATGGTAATACTGATGGGTAAATCAATACTCGCGCCAGTTAAGCCGAGGTCATCAACCGCCTCAACCCTCAGCACGTAATCTGCGCTCTCTAAATACCCAGCCAGGTTCCATTGAAAACGATCGAAGGGTTGATCGGTATTCTGCGCTACCGGCATCCCATTTACGAATAAGGTGGTAGCAACAAGTGGACGAGGAAGGCGGTCGGGAAACTCAATCAGGAACTCAAGGGTTTGTTCCTGAGGAAAGAGCGTTAAAGGATCCGTAGCGTCTGGGTTGCCATCTTTGCGCTCAATTACCGAAGGAGGCGAAATAAATACCAGGTTAGGAGGTCGGATGTCCAAATCGAGAGTGAAGGGAACTGTTGCAGTGAGCAAATCCCCAGGAGTGTAAACCCCATCCCGCCAGACCCTTTGAGAATAGATTTCAACAATAAGTTCGTGTGTTCCCCCTACGTCAATTTGCGAATCATATCCAAAGTGATAGATAGATCGGAGAGGTTCAAGGTAACCATCTAGATCGGGAATAGACTCGATGCCTGAGAAGGTAAAGAAGAAACCACCCGTTTGATAGGCTGTGTCTGCCAGTTGTTCTGCTGCGCGGCCGCTAAAGGCATCTGGAGAAGCCACCATCCAAACAAATATCCGTACCCCTTGTTGCCTGGCCCGGGAGGCCAGACTTTGTAAACCCAAACTAAAATCCCCATCCAAAGGGGGTGTAATAAACAAAACGGCCCGGCCCATACCCGGGCGTAGAGAAGGTCCAGCCGTGATATCAATGGCTCTGTCAAGCACATCCAGGCTGGGTTGGGCACTGCGAAAATTTGCCTGGTGTCCCACCAAAATGGCCAACCACTCTTCTGGATTGGAGAGATGGTACATTTCTGGACCCGATGTTATGAATAAACTCAAATCATCCTGAGACTGCCCCTCCCGTCCCATTGCCCATTCACTGAGTGAATTCAAGAGATGATCATAGCGTGAAAAACCCTGGGAATCTCGAATCGCAAATGAAGGGCCTGGATTAATGACCAGCGCAAAGGCGGCGCCGGAGTTTAACAGATTAAATTCAGAGAGTGGGCGGGGTACCCCATTCTCAAACACAACAACCTGATCGGCCTGGATGCCGGGAACAAAGTCGCCCTGCTCGTCCTGGATGGTTAAGTACGCAGACATACGAGGAAAAGCACTGACCTCAAAGTTAATAATCGTAGCACTGCTGGCTATTTGAGCAACTGCACGACCTGCCACCAGAAACACAAGCATGAAGAACAGCCAGGGTAAAACCTGCCCCAGGCTGAACTTACGCGTAGAATCAACCATAACCGGATTTTAACACATGCTAGCCAGGCGAACAGGGGGGTTCAATTGCTTCTATCATAAAATAGAGGCAAATATGAGGGTGGGAGCAAGTGTGAGCAGGCTCCCACCCTCCTAACTGAAATTCTAGCTTAGAAAATCACCATGACCCATAGGAGAAACATCCTAGACAGCCGGCGGAATTGGCTCAACTACTTCCGGACGGCTGGTCAACTTCATGTAAGTTAATGTCCAGGCCGAAGAGATGTAGGCTCTTAAGATGCCGTTCAGCACCAGCAAAACTGGCAGGTAGGTAACCAGACACAATCCGGCAATCAACACACTACCACCAATCACCTGAGGGATTTCCTGGACAGCGCCGAAGATGGACCCTACCACCGCCGGACCCACGACCAGGGCAATCGGCAGGCCAATGATAGCGCCGGCAATCAATCCAACACCCAGATACAAGATCAAAGCCATGACGATCATGGGCCCCAGGTTCTTGGTGACAACATCCCACCCACGGCGGATGCCATCCCCAATATCAGAATTTTCTATCACAATGGCAATATTGGTTTGCTCAATGACCAGTTGCGCAAACCAGATCATGGGCACCAGGCATAACAGACCAACGCCGCAGGTGAGAATCCCAATCGGGATGGCCAGGATCAGGAAGGCAAACCCAACCAGGATCCCCCCGACCAGGTTGACCACCAATACTCGCCAAAAATAACCCATGCTGGTAGAAAACAACTCTCCAAAAGCGATCCTTTCGCTGCCTTTCTCGGCCAGGAAAGTGCCGCGGATCAAACCGATGCGGCCAATCGTGCCCAGAATAATGGCCAGAAGGACCAGCGCAAGGATGATAATCCCTATAATAATGAGGAAGGTGGCAATTTGCCAGTCGGGAATGCGCTCAAATTGGCGCACCCAGGGATCAAACTGGCGCGGCAATTCATCGCTTGAAAACGAATACCGGGTACCCGAGCTCCCTCCTGAAGTCGTGGCGCTGCCACAACCAGCCAGGATTCCAAAGATCCACAAAGCCTTGTGTTTCTTGATGATCTGCCAAGCGCGTGAGAGAACTGCTCCGAAATCCATCTTGATTTACTCCTTTTCTACACTGAAGAAATCTGTTACTCCCACTCGATTGTGGCGGGAGGTTTACTGGTAATATCATAAACAACACGGTTTACCCCGGCGACTTCGTTGACGATCCGGTTGGATATTTTCGCCAACAACTCATGCGGCAAGCGAGCCCAGTCTGCGGTCATAAAATCCTCCGTGGTAACCGCCCTAAGGACAACGGTCTCCTCATAGGTCCGGTGGTCACCCATCACGCCCACCGAGCGCACAGGCAGCAAAACCGCAAAAGCCTGGGCGGTGCCGCTGTCTTGACCATCTTGTTCGCTCATCTGTAACAATCCGGCAGCGGCCAATTCCGTCGTAAAAATTGCATCTGCGGCGCGCAGGTGTTCCAGGCGCTCAGGGGTGACCTCGCCCAGGCAACGAACTGCCAAGCCAGGGCCCGGAAACGGTTGCCGCCAGACCAATTCGTGGGACAAACCCAAGGCTTCACCCACAGCACGCACCTCATCTTTGAACAAATAGCGCAAAGGTTCTACCAGCTCAAACTGCATCTGCTCGGGCAGCCCGCCGACATTATGGTGAGTCTTGATCCGGGCTGCTTTAGCGCGGTCTGGCGCGCTCGACTCAACCACGTCCGGATAAATTGTGCCCTGCACCAAAAAACGTAGCGGGGCTGGATCGGTCGCATGAGCAGAGCTCAATTGGCGGGCTTGTTCTTCAAATGTACGGATGAAGAGCTCGCCAATCACTTTGCGTTTTTGCTCGGGCTCGGTTATGCCACGCAATGCATCCATGAATGTATATACGGAATTCACCGCAATAAGTTCCACGCCCAGCGTGCGTCGAAAAACTTCTACCACTTGAGCTGCTTCGCCTTGCCGGAGCATGCCGGTATCGACAAATACTGCCACGAGCTGATCTCCCACAGCCCGGTGGACCAGGGCCGTGGCCACACTAGAATCAACCCCACCGCTCACCGCTGAAAGCACCCTGTGATTCCCCACCTGCTCCTGAATACGCCTTATGCTGTCCTGGATGATCGACTCGGGCGTCCATTTCGGGCTGGCCTGGCAAATATCCAGCACAAATCGGCGCAAGATTTCCTTCCCTGCAGGAGTATGACGGACCTCCGGGTGAAATTGCACACCATAATAGTTTCTGTCAGGGTCTCCGATCGCAGCGATGGGAGAATTTTCGGTCTCTGCCAGTGGGAGGAAGCCCGGCGGAATCTGCACGAGGCGATCGCCATGCGACATCCACACCCGCTGCTCTTCCTGGGGTAAAAGCGGGGTTGAGCGGGTTGTTTTCAATTGGGCCAGGCCATATTCTCTCTCAGAGGAGGGGGCAACCTTTCCGCCTAAGGCATGCGTCAAGGCTTGCATCCCATAACAGATTCCCAACACTGGCTGCCCACTGCCCAGTACATACTCCGGGATCTGTGGCGCATCTGGCTCGTAAATGGAGGCTGGGCCTCCGGAAAGGATAAATCCCTTTGGCTTAAGCGCCAGCACCCGCTCGGCGCGTGTATCCCAAGGGAAAAGCTCGCAATAAACATTGATCTCTCTCACCCTGCGAGCAATCAATTGGGCGTATTGAGAACCGAAGTCAAGGATGGCAATCGTATCCATTTTGCTTAGGACCTTTGCAGCGCCTTATCCGCTGAGCTGATCATCAAAAATAATCTCGTCCCCATCCATAGAAGAGATACGGGCCAGAGATTCGATCTGCACGCCCAAGGGAGCCAGTAGATCACGCCCACCTTCAAAGTTTTTTTCAATCAGAGCCCCAATGCCAACAATAACCGCTCCGGCAGTTTGGGCGAGCCGTACCAGTCCAAGAATGGTAGCTCCGCTGGCCAGAAAGTCGTCGATGATCAAGATTTTTTCACCCCCAGCCAGATACTCTGGGGATACGATCAGCTCTACCATGCGTCCTTTTGTGTGCGAAGGGCTAAGCGTGAGAAAGACCTGGTCTGGCATGGTGATCGGCTTGTGCTTGCGAGCATAGACCACCGGCAAGCCCAATTCCATGGCTGTGGTGAGGGCCGGAGCAATCCCAGAGATTTCAGCCGTAAGGACCTTGGTCGCGCCGATGTCTCTGAAGCGGCGCGCCAACTCCTTTCCGCAAGCTTGCATCAGGCTGGGATCTACCTGGTGATTGATAAAACCGTCAACCTTCAAAATGCCAATACCCAGGTTCTTACCCTCACGAAGAATTCGATCTTTGAGCGCCTGCATAGCCACCTCCCGGGATAAAGGTATATTGGATTAAAAGTAGCAATGGATATTCACAGGTGCAGCATCAAACAACAGACCACACCTGCCTTGACAGTAGATTTTACAACGGGTTAACCCAAACAACCAGGGCAAACAGCCACGATCAATAAAAATCCTGCCCCGAATAACCTTCCGGGGGGCAGCCAAGGGCCTGGATCAGACGAGTCCAATAGTTGACCTGAGCAGCCGTGGTTGCCAGGATGACAATTTCTCGTTCGGAGAAGCTCTCCTTCAATTTGGACACAAAACTGACAGGAAAACTGAGCGGCGTGCTGGATATCAAGCGGGCGGATGATCGCTATTCACACTGCTAAATCTGAGGTCGCTTACGGTAACACCTGAAGAGCCTAATTTATAGTAAACTATCCTAATTCGAACCTGCTCTGGCAATAGCCTACGCAGAGAAACTATCCAAGCACATATATCCAATTCTTAATTATTGGGTAGGAAACGGTAACAACAATTGGAGTTCGTGGTTTGAGCAAAGAAAAAAAGCTGGTACTAGCCTCGGTTTCTCCCCGCCGGAAGGAGCTGATGGCGATGGGAGGTTGGCAGTTTGAAGTGTTGCCAGCCGGAATTGATGAAGATCTTCACCCGGACGAAAAACCCCAACCATATGTACTGCGTATGGCAAAAAGCAAAGCCTGCGCGGTGGCAGGTCTGGCTCCCCGCGACAGCCTGATCGTTGGAGCTGACACCACCGTTGTCGATCCCCAAGGTGAGATCCTGGCTAAACCACAGGACGAAAAAGAAGCTGTGGAAATGTTGAGGCGCTTAAGAGGCCGCGTCCACCAGGTTTTGACCGGCGTTGTCGTACTGCAGGCGGGTCGAAACACGATCGACCAGGATATGTGCGTGACCGAAGTATATATGCGCTCATACTCCGAAACCGAAATGCACGATTATATTGCCACCGGTGATCCCTACGACAAAGCTGGCGGGTACGCCATCCAACATGAGGAGTTTAATCCCGTAGAGAGGATCAAGGGATGTTATGCCAATGTTGTCGGTTTACCGGTGTGTACCCTGGCCCGCCTGCTGGAGAAACAAGGCGTGAAATCGCCTTATCTCTTGCCCGCAGATAGCTCCACTAACCAATACAATCAATGCCCGGTCTGCAGGCAGCTAACCCATTTGAAGAGAAACTTATGAAGCGAAACTTCTGGTTGATCTTAATCCTGCTGGTCTTCATTAGCGGATGCCAGCGCGGAACGGTCGAAACCCAACCAATTACCCCTCTTGCAGAGCCAACAGCTACCCTTAGCGAGGTATTGGTACGCACAACCAGCGCGCCTGATCCGAGCATGACGGCCAACGATTATCTCCAAGCCTGGCAAAATGAAGACTTTTCTGCTATGTATGCCCTGCTTACCTCCGTCAGCCGGGATGCAATCGATGAAGAAGAATTTATCAGAAAGCATACCCGGGTGGCTGTAGAAGCGGCCTTGAAGCAGCCGGCTCTTGACTATGAAATCCGCTCTGCCCTGGTGAACCCCTACAATGCCCAGGTTAGCTATCGTGTCACCATGCACAGCATCCTGATTGGCGATTTCACACCACGTGAATCTGTCATGAACCTGAGCCTGGAAAATGGGCAGTGGCGCGTCCAGTGGGACGATGGTCTCATCCTGGCAGATCTAAGTGGTGGGAATTACTTGCGCATGGAATACCGCATCCCTGCGCGAGCCAATATATACGATAACCAGGGGCGAGCCCTGGTGGCGCAGTCCGATGCTGTAGCGGTGGGGGTAGACGCCGGACGATTACCGGCTGAAAAAGATAGCTCACTGCTCAACTTGCTCCTGCGGATGAGCGAGGGACAATTGCGCCCTGAGATTTTGCAGCCGCGCCTGGAGAATTACCGGAATAATGACTGGTACCTGCCCATAGCAGATTTCTCCACTGAGGTTATCTCCAGATTTGAATCAGCCCTGGCAGCATTCCCAGAAGTAATCATGCAATCCTTCCGCTCGCGTTATTATTTCGACGGAGGTTTGGTATCCGTGGCCCCCCATGTAACTGGCTATATGAGCCTGATCCAGGTGGAAGAGGTCGATCAATATCAACGCCTGGGCTACCGGCAAGATGAGCGGGTGGGGCGTTCTGGATTGGAGCAATGGGGTGAACCCTACCTGGCCGGCCAACGCGGTGGCGCTTTATATGTAGTCAGTCCCGAAGGCAAGATAATCACCAAACTGGCTGAGACAAATCCCCTGCCTTCGCAGGCAATCTATACTACCTTGGATAAGAACCTGCAAATGAAGGTACAGGAAGCTCTGGGCAATTTTCTCGGCGCCATTGTCGTCCTGGAGCGAGACACCGGGCGAGTTTTGGCTATGGCATCCTCTCCAAGCTTCAACCCGAACTTGTTTGAAGCCACGAATTTTAACCGCCAGTTCCTGATCAACCAGGTCTTTGATCCTGTTTCCACGCCCACCCTGAACCGGGCAATCCAGGGTCAGTATCCCTTGGGATCTGTCTTTAAGATTATAACCATGGCGGCTGGGCTTGAGTCTGGGCTGTACACACCGCAAACCGTGTACAACTGCGGTTACCTCTTCACCGAGCTGCAAGGAGTCGAGCTGAGAGACTGGACCTATGAGCGCTTTCTACAGGATGGGCGCACTCCGCCCAGCGGCCCGCTCAACTTGCCTGAAGGCCTGATGCGCTCATGTAATCCTTACTTCTTCCATATCGGACTGGACTTATATAATCAGGGCTTGACAACCGCAATATCTGATATGGCGCGCGGCTTTGGCCTCTCCAGCCTGACTGGCATCGATCTTCCGGAGGAAAAGGCTGGATTTATACCGGACCCAACCAGCCAAACGGATGCCACCAATGCGGCCATCGGTCAGGGAAACACCCTGGTCACACCCCTTCAAGTGGCTCGCTTCATTGCTGCCCTTGGTAATGGCGGCACCCTCTACCGGCCATCCGTGATCGAACGGATTGCCCCACCGGATGGAGCAGCATCTTACGAGTTTGCTCCGGAAGCGCAAGGAAGCCTGCCAATTACGGAAGAGACCCGCCAGACCATTCACGACGCTATGGTCAGGGTGGTCGAAGACCCGCGTGGGACAGCCCGTCACCGCTTTGCGAATGTAGGGGTGAGGATCGCCGGCAAGACGGGCACGGCTGAAACGGGCGTTACCCCGCACTCCTGGTTCGCAGGCTATACTTTCTCTGAACGAGAGGGTAAGCCCGACATTGCTATAGCTGTGTTGGTCGAAAATCGGGGGGAGGGTTCAGATTATGCGGCTCCAATATTCCGGCGAGTTATTGAAATTTACTTCTCTGGCCAACCCCTCACCCAATATTGGTGGGAATCACAAATTGGCGTTGTCCGCACACCTACACCCGAGGTGACCGATACGCCAATCCCATCTCCAACGGATATCCCCGAATCGGAATCAGGCTCCGGGGAGGAAACCCCCTCCGAGCCCTAGACAAAGCTGGAAGACAAGGAAAAGCTCATCCAAATGGATTATCTCAGAGGTTTGGTAACAAGCGTTCAATCTGGATTTTTCGGCGTTGAAACCGCTGAAGGTGCTCTGGTCTGCCGCCTGCGCGGCCGGTTAAAGCGAGGACCGCGTACAGGCGATATCGTTGCAGTGGGCGACCGCGTGCAGGTCAGCCGTCTGGAGGAAGACCGGGGAATGATCGAGGAGATCGAACCGCGTCAAAGGATGATTGCGCGTCTGGCGCCTACTCCACGGGGAGAATACCAGCAGATCATCATCGCAAACCCAGATCAAGCCCTCTTTGTCTTTTCAGTTACCAATCCTGAGCCGCGCCTGGGCATGTTGGATCGCTTTTTGGTAATCGCGGAAAAAGAGGGTCTACCTGCCCTGGTTGTGGCAAACAAGATCGATCTGATTGGGCTAGAACAAGCACAGGGAATCTTTGACCATTACAACCACCTGGGTTACCCGGTGATTTATACATCGGTCAAGCAGCGCACTGGCGTGGAAGAGTTGAAGAGCAAAATGATCGGTAAGATATCCCTGCTGGCAGGGCCATCTGGGGTAGGAAAATCCAGCCTGCTCAATATTCTCCAGCCCGGACTGGGCTTATCGGTAAAAGAAGTCAGTAAATCCACCCGCAAAGGACGCCACACAACCGTGGTACGCCAGCTTTTCCCCCTGGCAGAGGGGGGCTATGTAGCAGATACACCTGGGTTGAAAGCTCTGGCCCTGTGGGATATCGAGCCGGAGGAGGTTGACGGGTATTTCCCTGAACTGCGCGAGCTGGTATCTGAATGCCAATTTAGCGACTGCACCCATACGCATGAACCGGGTTGCGCCGTTCAAAAAGGCATCGCAGAAGGCAAGGTACACCCCAAACGCTATCGCTCTTACCAACGCATCCGCTTGGGAGAAGAAGAATCCGAATAGACAAGATATAATCGAATTGAGTAGTGCCTGCCAAATATTAAGTTGTATCTAAGAAAAACTCTGCCCTACTTGGTATAATTAAATTGAAATTTTGCGATTTCAGAGTCAATGGAATATTTAGATGTTAGGTGCAGTTTCGATGGACATAACAACTGTAAATTCCAATGTATCTTTTAGACCCTTAACCGGCGGTAGGATGGGATGGCTTTGTGAAAACAATGGATGATCGACAATTGGTTCTGCAACTACAAAACGGTAGCCTGTCAGCTCTGGGTCTATTGTACGATCGTCACAAAAACCTGGTCCACCGCACTGCCTTTGCCATCACCGGAGATGATGAGGCAGCGGCAGACCTGCTCCAGGATGTCTTCCTGCGTTTGTACAAATTCGCAACGCATATTGATCCAGCGCGGCCCCTGGAACCCTGGCTTTACCGGATGACGGCTAACCAATCTTACACCTGGGTGAAGCGAAGCGCGCGCCTGATTCGCTCGATCGAAGATATCGCGGAATGGTTGGTAGGGACAAAAAAGAATACCGTTTCTCAAACCGTAATTCAGGCAGAGGAACTCCAACAACTACAACACGCCGTTGCCCGGTTACCGCTTGCGCAAAGGATGGTGGTTGTCCTATACTATCTAAACGACCTTTCTATCCAGGAAATCTCCGAAATCCTGGAAATCCCTGCTGGAACTGTAAAATCCCGTCTGCATTATGGACGAGAAGCATTAAAGTCTCAGCTTCTTTCCGGGCAGAACGACCGGCTGACCGATCTCAAGTGTGAGTTTACTTAAAGGCGAAGGCAAAAAACTAGCGTGCCCAAATCCATAGTCATTTTCAGCGCGGTCTGCATAAGCATAGCCAGTCTGCTGGCAGCCTGCTCCCCTCAAACAATCACCCCAACCATCAATCCAGCGCCAATCACAACATCAGCTTCCCCTGAGGCTAATGGGCTTGATGACCCAACGCCTGCAGCCGCCACTCCCACAGTGATAGCAGAGACGCGTCTCTTGGCAATTTGTAGCGGGACAGAACCAGTCTCGCTCTTCCCTTACCGCGCCTCATCAGCAACAGCCCGCAGCATCCAACAAGCGCTCTACGATGGTCCGTTGGATCAGGTCGATTTCAACCTGCAAGCGGTTATCTTGGAGCAAATCCCCTTACTTGAAAATGGGGGGGCGTTCTTTGAACCTGTGCAAGTAAGCGCGGGTGATGCGATTATCGATAACGATGGCAACTTGGTGAAACTGGAAGCAGGTATTTCATACCGTCCCAGCGGGTGTACCAACCCGGGTTGCGCCCAGGTCTTCAGCGGTCAAGAGCCTGTCTTGATGGATACCCTGGTTGTTCGATTCCGGCTGGCGCCAAATATTCGCTGGTCTGATGGAGCACCCCTGACTGCTCAAGATTCACTATACGCCTTCCAGGTAGCGCAAGCCCTCTACCCGGCCTATCGCCCACAAGTAGTAAGCATAACCCGTTCCTACCAGGCAGTTGACGAGAGGACCGTTGAATGGCGCGGCTTGCCAGGCGGCCAGAATCCAAACTACTCCGAACATTTCTTTGCACCACTGCCTCAACATGTCTGGGGGGCTGTGCCGCTATCCGACCTACCTGAGAGCGAAATTGCCGGTCAAACGCCTCTCGGTTGGGGTCCTTATGTCATTGATGAATGGACACCTGGCGAGCAGATTTCATTTACAAAAAACCCCCATTACTTCCGGGCAGAGCAAGGTCTGCCAAAGTTTGACCGGTTGGAAATTCGCTTCACAGCCAATCCCCAGCAAGCTGTGCAAGCTTTGCTCAATGGTGAATGCCATCTGGCAGACGAAGCAGCACTGCGCGGTATCGCGGCGGACCAGCTCCAGGCGCTGCAATCCAACGCCAACATCAGCACATGGGTCGCGGCGGGGGGCGCCTGGGAGCAGATCATATTTGGGATCAGCTCCCTCGACAGCACCCGACCCAACTTATTCGCTTCCAGGCCGGTACGCCAGGCGATCGCCTCCTGCATCGACAGAGAACGCATATCTGAAGAGGTATTTTCTGGGCTGGCGCTTGTTGCAGACGGATTTGTCTTGCCGGGTCATCCGCTCTACCTCTCTGAAGCAACCCGTTATGTATTTAACCCTGAAACGGCTGCGGCTTTGTTGACAGCATCCGGATGGGTCGATCATGACGGCAACGCACTTACCCCTCGGATTGCAAGCGGGGTGCCAGGCGTGGCAGAAGGCTCACCTTTTGAATTCACTTACCTGGCTTCGGATGAGAGCGAGCGCCAACAAGTTGCTTTAATCATTCAGGAGTCCCTGGCTCTGTGTGGGATAAAGGCAAACCTGGAATTCGGACCAGCCGCACAGGTCTATGCCGGCGGTCCGGAAGGGCCGGTCTTTGGCAGGCAGTTTGACGCAGCCCAACTGGCCTGGACAATTAATTCTGATCTCCCATGTTCATTTTTCACCAGCGCAGAAATTCCCGGCCCTTATCCAGATTTCCCCAAAGGATGGGGGGGTGCAAACGCCAGTGGATATCGTAACCCAGATTTTGACCGGGCCTGTGCAACCAGCCGGACCACCCTGCAGGGCAGCCCTGAATTCGCAGACGCCTACCGCCAGATGCAATTGATCCTCTCAGAAGAGCTCCCCGTCCTACCGCTCTATTTCCACCAGCGGACTGCTGCAGCCCAGGCAGACTTGTGCGGATTTCAACTCGAGCCATCCAACCCTAACAGTTTGTGGAATCTGGAAGAGCTGGATTACGGCGATTCCTGCCCACCCTGATAGCCTTTTTGGAGTGCACCAGAAACCTGTTGCTGAACTCCAATCTTTTTACGCTGCTGGCTCTTTGGGAACAAACGAAGTGGGACCCCGCGACACCTGAAAAGCCAGGTTGCTCTTGTTTTGTTTACAGCCATGTTATAGTAAAATCTAAGTCATTGCTCAGGCTACAAACTTTGTAGGTTAGAAACCTAAAACATGTGTAGGGGTCGTTTGATCCCTGACCATTTTTTAAATTTCCGATATATTCCCCGCCAGTTTGAGCAGCTACGATTATAAAACTGCAGGAGAAGAACCCGCATGAGCTCCATAAAAACAACCTCAAGTCAGGCAACCAGCCAGAATGACAAGATACTGGAGGTCAGAGGCCTGAAGACATATTTTTTCACGGATGCCGGAGTGGTCAAGGCTGTTGACGGGGTTGATTTTTTCGTCAAACGCGGAGAAGTCTTGGGATTGGTGGGAGAGTCGGGCTGCGGTAAGAGCGTCACCTCGCTGTCCATCATGCGGCTTATCGGCCAACCCGGGCGGATCGTTGCAGGCGAAGTCTTGTTTGAGGACCTCAAACTGCTGGAGCTGCATGAAAAGGAAATGGTTCAAATGCGGGGAAACCGCATGTCGATGATTTTCCAACAGCCCCAATCCAGTCTGAATCCTGTGTTCAAGGTCGGCGACCAGGTAGCAGAAGTGCTAAAAATCCACCAAAGGATGAGCAAAGAGGAGGCCTGGCAAAAGGCGGTCGATCTACTCCGCTTAGTGGGCATCCCCGATGCTGCCAAGAAGGCAGGAGCTTATCCTCACGAAATGTCAGGAGGCCAGGCCCAAAGAGTGATGATTGCCATGGCTCTGGCGCTAAACCCGGCCCTTTTGATTGCGGATGAACCAACAACTGCCCTGGATGTAACCATCCAGGCCCAAATCTTGGATCTGATGAGAGATTTGCGCAACCGGATGGGCACTGCTGTCATCTTGATCACACATGACCTGGGGGTGATTGCTGAGATGGCAGACCGGGTGGCTGTTATGTACGCTGGGAGGATCGTTGAGCAAACTGACGTACGCAATCTCTTCGCCGAACCGCTCCATCCTTATACCCTGGGGCTAATTGCATCCATCCCCATCCTAGGAAAAATCACCGAGCGATTGGACGTCATCCCCGGCTCGGTCCCTAACTTGGTGGACCTTCCCAAAGGCTGCAAGTTTGCTCCACGCTGCCGGCCTCGGGTGGAGCATGACCTATCTATATGCAACGAGGAAGAACCGGATCTGATCAATGTCCGGCCGAATCATATCGTTCGCTGCTGGCTTTATCAAAGCAACGCCAATCACCGGGCTCCACTGGAAATCTCGTCTGCGCCGAGCGGCAAATTGAGACCCATGTAAGCGAGGAACTGAATGACGGAAACAACAGCCCCCACCACGATGTCTTCCAAGGCCCAGAAAGACGGTCAAGAGCTGGTCCAGATTCGAAATCTGGTCAAGTATTTTCCTATTCGGGGTGGTCTGCTCCAACGTACAGTGGCCGAGGTCAAAGCAGTTGATGATGTGAGCTTTTTCATTCGCGCAGGCGAGACGCTTGGTCTGGTGGGCGAATCGGGTTGCGGGAAAACAACTGTCGGTAGAGCAATGCTGCGTTTGATAGAGCCAACTTCTGGTTCTGTGTTTTTTAATGGAGTGGACGTCTTGGGATTAAATCCGCGCGAGCTCAAGACCATGCGCCGTTATATGCAGATCATCTTTCAGGATCCATATTCCTCATTAGACCCACGCGTCCCAATTGGTGAATCAGTTATCGAGGGCTTAAAAATCCACAATATTGGCTCCCCAAGAGAGCGCTTCGATCTGACCATTGAAACGCTGCATAAAGTTGGGCTGGAAGATTATCATGCGCGCCGCTATCCGCATGAGTTTTCTGGCGGCCAACGCCAGCGGATTGGCATCGCGCGGGCGCTGGCCTTGCGCCCCCAATTCATTGTTGCTGATGAACCTGTCTCAGCTTTGGATGTCTCCATCCAATCACAAGTATTAAACATATTAAAGGATTTACAGGCTGAGTTTAACCTGACCTACCTGTTTGTCGCCCATAACCTCAGCGTTGTTGAGCATATCTCCGACCGGGTGGCAGTGATGTACCTGGGCAAGATTATCGAGCTGGCCTCTCGCGAAGACCTTTTCCGCAACCCCTTACATCCGTACACACAGGCTCTGATGTCAGCCATTCCGGTTGCTGACCCGACCATTCGCAGAGATCGCATCATCCTGCCGGGAGATGTGCCCAGCCCGGTTAACCCTCCATCTGGCTGCCGTTTTCACCCTCGCTGCCCGGTGGCCATGCCCCATTGCGCGACCGAACAACCTGTTTTTAAGGAGGTCAGCCCCGATCATTGGACCGCTTGTTGGCGAGTGGAATAAGATCATGGTCAAACATATCTTGATCGTCGACGACCAGCACGAGGTCAGGCGCATGCTGCGAGCGGGAATCGAAACCCTCGGCCCAGAATTCCTAGTGCTTGATCTGCCTTCAGCCGAAGAATCGCTGGTCGTGATCTCCATCCAACCAGTTGACTTGTTGGTTACCGATATCCGCTTGCCAGGCATGACGGGCCTGGAGCTCATGGAAAAAGTGCGCAAGCGCAACCCCAGCTTGAAGGTGATCCTGATTACCGGTCTCCCAGATCCCGATATTCGCCGGCAGGTCGCTGAGGCAGGAGCAGAGGCCTTTTTTATCAAGCCGGTTCAAATGGCGGCTTTCCTGGAGGCTGTAATAAAAGCCCTGGGAGCAGCAGAAAAAGCTACCCACACACCCATCCCAGATTTGGAAAAGACCCAGGCGGATGAGAGCTTGCCCGAACATCTGTCCAATATCAGACAAGAACTGAAGGCTGAGGCAGTCATCCTGCTGAATGAATGGGGTGAGATCCAGGCACAGGCTGGGGAACTACCTACTGGAGAAGCGCAAACATTATTGATTCCTTCTCTGTTATCGGCCCTGAGCGCCGGGGCCAGGTTATCAGTGTCATTAAATAACCCAGTTCCTGAAAACATGTTGTTTATCAGAGGCAACCAACACAATTTATGCGCGGTCAATGCTGGCCCTACTTATGCCCTGCTGGTGTTATTAAAATCCAGTACTGGTTTCCCCACCACGATATTAGACACTCTCTTCCAGGCCATGCAGCAGCTCTTGCCCATGCTACAAGAACATCCGGACTCATCGTTTGTCCTTTCAGAGCCGGCGATCTCAGTGGATGATGACAGCATAACCCCCCAGGTAGAGGAGGGGCAACTGGCAGAGATCTTAAATCAAGAATCTGCACAGCAAATCCAGCCGGATGAGCTGGACCAGTTTTGGGAAAACCTGGTGAAGGGCAACCCAATCAGTGACAGCAGCAATGCCAGCGCAATCACCTACGACCAAGCTCGCCAGTTAGGCCTGGCGCCAGAAGAGAACGAGTAGTTCCCGACCCTATCCAATGGGATAAAGAGTCGAAAAGGTGGCTATCTTCGGCAAAGTTTGTTATAATCTTTGGCGCTGTGATGGCTTCTTGCATGGATATCCCTGCCCGTTGTAAGTCAAGGAGAAGGAGACTCAAACCGAGTTGCCAATCAGCAAGCATAATTGGGGCGTGGTGCAATGGTAGCACAGCGGACTTTGGATCCGTTGATTCTGGTTCGAATCCGGGCGCCCCAGCCTAATTGAGATGATTGAGTTCGTGTCTGACGAAGAACCACATTTATCCATACCGGTACACATTGATGCGGGTTACAGGCATCCTGTTTGGATTGCTTGGAGCTCGCTGTTTTTCTTTAACCTGGCTGTTCCTCGCTTATGACCATTTACCATATCTTAAAGAACAGATGGAAGCCCTCTGACCCGCGGAGAACCTTATGACTACGACCGCTATAATTTTGGCTGCCGGACAGGGCACTCGCATGCGCTCAAAAACCCCCAAAGTGCTGCATCCTTTGTCTGGACGACCTTTGGCTAGTTACTCTGTTGGGGCTGCACAAGAGGCAACCGGCATAAAACCCGTCCTGATCATTGGACATGGGCAGGATGAGGTCCGCCAGGTCTTGGGTGACACAGCCGATTATATTGTTCAAGAGCCGCAATTGGGCACCGGGCATGCTGTTTTGCAAGCAAAACCGAAGCTGCAAGGCAAATCAAAACTGGTATTGGTAACCTATGCCGATATGCCTCTGATCACCCCTGCAAGCCTGCGCCAATTGATAAATGCCCAGCGGAACCATCCTGGACCGGTAACGATGTTGACGGTCATCGCTGAAAACCCGCGCGGGTTTGGGCGTGTGGTGCGCGGAGAAGAAGATCAGGTGCTTTGCGTGGTTGAAGAAGCCCAGGCAACCCCAGCACAATTGCAAATCCAGGAATTAAACAGCGGCGTATATTGCTTTGAGGCAGCCTGGTTGTGGGAGGCTGTGGAGAAGATTCAGCTTTCCCCTAAAGGGGAATACTACCTGACCGACCTGATTGGCATTGCCACCTCAGAGGGCCAGCCGGTCCAGGCATTAGTTGCTGAAAACAACGAAGAGCTGGTGGGGATCAATACCCGCGTGCACCTGGCTGAGGTTGAGAGCATTTTGCGCAAGCGCATAAACCAGGCCTGGATGTTGGCAGGCGTCAGTATCATCGACCCTGCTACCACTTATATTGAACCAGGAGTGCAGATCGGTCAAGACACCGTCCTTTGGCCGAACACCTATCTGCAAGGAAAGTCCACTATCGGTGATGATTGCCGCTTAGGACCCAACACCATTGTTAGCGATACCAAAATCGGCAACAACTGCACAGTGGTTGCATCCGTCCTGGACAGGGCCGTCCTGGAAGATAATGTGGATATCGGTCCGTTTGGGCATTTACGCAAGGGAGCCCATCTGGCTGAGGGTGTGCATATGGGAAACTTTGGAGAGGTGAAAAACTCGTATCTCGGACCCGGCACAAAAATGGGCCATTTCTCCTATGTCGGTGACACCCATACCGGTTCAGAGGTCAATATTGGTGCGGGAACGATCACCTGTAATTTTGACGGAAAGAACAAACACCACACACAGATCGGTGAGGGGGCCTTTATCGGCAGCGACACGATGTTGGTGGCCCCAGTGGAAATTGGGAAAGGCTCTCGCACAGGTGCAGGGGCGGTGGTTACTAAAAACGTGCCGCCCAATTCCCTGGCTGTCGGAATGCCAGCCAGGACCATCAAGAAATTGGAGAAAAGTGACTGAAACAACGATTTTATTGGCGGCTTTGATCGTTATTTTCCTGGCAGCCGGTTTCACCAGCACAGCTGCCCGGGCCGCCCTGGGGGTAAACCCCATTACCCGCTTTACCCCATATGGGGAACCGAAGGAAAGCCATACCACCCACGGTCTGAATGGCAGCTCCAACGCCTACTACCGGACTGCGCTTGAACTGGCGCAAGGATTTTCGCATTTTCTGTTGGCAGGTACGAGCCTGTTGCTCACGCTGGTAACATTCGATAATGCCCCCCAACCTGTGCTTATCCTGGTTGCTTTGGCAGGGGCAGCTTTGGTCGTCCTGGGGATAGAGGTGGTCATTGAAGGCAGGGTAAAGCGCAATCCCGATCAGTGGAACTTGCGCTTAAGCTCTTTCACCCGTTTGGTAACCTACTTGTTTTATCCACTGCTTTCGATTACGGGGGGAACATCCAGGCAGTTAGTCCGATCTGAAACAGTTCTTAATGATCTCACAGATGAAGAACTGCGTAGCCTGGTCGATTCACCTCCTGAAGGAGGCATCCTGGAGCAGGAAGAGCGCAAGATGATCTACTCGATCTTCCGTTTGGGCAATACCCTGGCGCGGGAGATCATGGTGCCTCGCATCGACATAACCACCCTGGAGTCCCAGGCTACGCTGGACCAAGCTGTAGATATATTGATGGAAACGGGTCACTCGAGAATGCCCGTGTATGAAGAGAGCATCGACAATATCCTGGGGCTGTTGTATGCCAAAGATTTGCTGCCTGTCTGGCGAGAAGGCAACCAGATGACTTCTTTACGCGAGCTGCTGCGACCAGCCTATTTTGTTCCCGAAGCTAAAAAGGTCGATGAGTTATTAGGCGAAATGCAGTCCCGCCGAATCCATATGGCTATTGTGGTTGACGAATATGGCGGCGTAGCGGGGTTGGTAACCCTTGAGGATATCGTGGAAGAGATTGTTGGAGAGATCCAAGACGAATACGACCAGGCGGAAGAATCCCCGTACCAGGAACTGGAGGGAGGGGAATACATCTTCCAGGGCAGGGTCGATCTGGATGATTTCAATGAAATCATGGGGAGTTATCTGCCGAGAGAAGAAGCCGATACCATCGGGGGGTTCATCTACAACCGAGTTGGGCGGGTGCCAGCCAACGGAGAAAACTTGCAGGTCGAAAACCTGCTCTTAACCGTTGACCAGGTCAGTGGGCGGCGTATAAGAAAGGTACGTGCTCGTTGGGCGCCAATCGGGCAAGAAGATGAAAAGGAAGAGAGCAATGCTAACAAATGAAATCCGCCAGGAGCTGATCCGGGTGGCGATCAAAAATCTGGAACGCGCTTATGCGCCTTACTCCAATTACCCGGTCAGCGCAGCTTTGCTGACCAGCTCTGGAAAAATCTTCAGCGGGGTAAATATCGAGAATGCGGCCTACCCAACCAGCATTTGCGCGGAGAGGGTGGCGGTCTTCAAAGCGGTATCAGAAGGGGAGAGAAGCTTTCAGGCCATCGCGGTGGTGACGCCCAATGCAGGCATGCCCTGTGGTAGCTGCCGGCAGGTTTTGTCAGAATTTGGCCTGGACACAATTGTGATCATTGCGGACAAAGATGGAAAGATCGTCCTGGAGCAGACGATTGGAGAGTTGTTGCCAGGCGCATTTCGACCGGGTGATTTATCGTTCTGAGGGGGACGTGCATGCCCAGCATTTCCCAATCTGAAAACAAGGTTGAAATTCTATTCGCTCTCTGGGGTCGGAACCAGCAGTAAGGACTGAAGCATCCAGCCCTGGTTTCCATCTGGAGCAACCACGTTCAGCCACAATAAGCCATCCGCTTCCAGGATGGCTCCTGGGATAACCAGCATGGGAGTATCGTTTAAGTAGGTACGAATGATCCTGGAATTTAAGCCCGGCCCTGCGCGCAGGTGCGCCCCGCCGCTCTCCTGGCTAGAGCTCACAATGGCATACATGGGGGTCGGGGAAGGCGTGACCGTTGCTGTTGGGGTCAGGGTCAATGTGATGGTGGGGGTCGGAGTCAGCGTTTCCGTGGGAGGAACAGGGGTTAATGTGCGGGTTGCAGTAGGTGGTGGAGTGGTCGGTGTATAT
>JAWOHN010000003.1:0-3437 GCA_046485135.1 Anaerolineales bacterium
GACCCGACTATGGGTGGTAAACATGACCCGACTATTGACATCCAGTCTGATCGCCCAGACTACACCCTGCGCAATGCCCAAGTCACCGTTTGTGAGAATGCCAAAGGAGAAGTCACCATCCTCTACAAAAACAATCCCTTACCCTACACCATCTACCACAAACCCTCCCGCCAGGCGGAGGTCGCCGATACCAAAACCCTCGATCGCCAGATCAGGCTTCCCCAACCCCCTGCTTCCAATCACCCCTGGCGACAGTATGGCAACCATATCAGCGGCAAACCCATCCAGGAACCCCCTCCCCATGGCGCAGATTGATTTGATAGGACCGGTGAGTTTTGCGCTTTTCGGCCAAAAACTGGGCAGAA
This sequence comes from Anaerolineales bacterium, assembly GCA_046485135.1. Classification (GTDB taxonomy): domain Bacteria; phylum Chloroflexota; class Anaerolineae; order Anaerolineales; family UBA4823; genus CAZAQS01. The sequence continues at coordinate 366 of JAWOHN010000003.1, forward strand.
AGCAAAAGGGCAGTGCCCTTCGGCATCTGCCCAGTCTTCGGCCCTCGTGTCGGCGCTCGGAGTCGCTCTCCGAAGGTACTGACATATTAAACTCCATGAGGAAAATAGGATTAGGGTTGGACAGACCGTTTGGAGATCCCACTACGTCGGCGGGTCATTTCTACCCTCTTTTCAGTGAAAACATTTCCGTGAGACGTTTTCGTTCCTTCTCGGTTCAAAATTTCGGCAATTTCTTTGTCGCTATGTTGGGCGCAAAGTTGGCGAATGCGCTCAATCAGGCTGGCTGGGGTTGGCAAGTTATTCCGAACCGGCAAAGGCAACTGACCCGTTTCGATTGCGTTGGTAAACCAACGAATTTGAACCGTTATACCGGTTTCATGACGCGTCAGGGTCACATCGGCTATCAACAATTCTAACAAGTCTTTGCGTTCTGTCCAGGTTGTCGTGGGGGAATTCCAAATATTGGGTAGATCAGCAGCTAAGCGAAGCAATGCCGGTTTCTGTTCAGGGTGGAAGGGTTGGAGTTTCTTGCGATGAAAAGCGGCGAACTCGACTTCCAGGCGGGTGATTTCTTGTAAACAAGCTTCCCAATGCTGCTCAAGACTGCGCGCCACCAGGCGATTGGCAGGATCAACTTGCTCGTACCGGTCCTGCGCCAGACCCGCTGCATAGCGGGCCGCCTCTAGCCGTCGTTGCCATTGTTTATTGAGTTCCGCCTGTTGATGCTCCAACTCTTCAACCAACGCCAAGCTCAATTCGATCTGTGCTGGTGTGAGCGCAGCCAGGAGACGCTCGGAGATAAACGCATCAATAGTTTTGCCAGGCATCCGCTGGCAGGCTTTTTCGCCATGATGAAGCTGGCTAGAATTGCACACATAGACGCTCCGCGATCCATCGGTACCTTGATACCCCACATGCATGGGCCGTCCACAGCGCCCGCACACAAGCTTTCCGGTGAGTAAAGCATGACCATCTCGGCGGCGAGACCAGGAACCTGGGATATGCGGCCTGGCCCGATTTTGAGCCAGACAGGCTTGGTTGGCTTCGTATTCTTCTTGGCTGATATAGCCCTGGAAGGCATTCCAGTGAGCAACGGCCCAATCGTTTTGAGGCAGAGGCAGGCGGGGTCGTTTGATCTGACCCTGGTCACGGACGATTGTGCATCGTTTACTGCGCCCATATACATAGGCCCCCGCATAAAGCGGGTTGTCCAGAACGGCGCGAACCCGTACAATACCCAGAGAAGACCATTCCAATTTGCCCTGCCAGGAGCCTTTGTGGCGAGGAAACAAGAGGCCATTTTCGTGGAAATACTTTGCTACCGCACTCACATGGCCGCTCAAACGAAAGCGCTCAAAGAGCAGCCGAACAGCTCCTTGAACTTGTTCATCCGGGTCCAATTGAATGCCAACGTGTGGTACAAAGACCAGCCCCACCGGAAGATTCAGGCGTAACTCACCCCGCTGGGCCTTCCGAAACTGATTTTCACGCAGCCGTTGACCCATCAGCCGGATTTCATTGCTGGAAAGCAGCACCTTGAAACCCAACATCAAACGATCATCGGATAAGTGAGGATCATAGACCTGCTGTTCGTCGATCAGCAAAGTATCTGTCAATGCGGCGACTTCAACCAAGCGGTGGCCTTCACTATCCTGGCGCGCCAGCCGGGATATCTCCACACTGAAAATTGCTCCAACTTCTCCGGTAACCACTTTTCCCAGAAGTTTTTGAAAGCCGGTTCGGGTTTGGGATGCATCGGAAGCTGAGTGACCCAAATCCTCATCGATCACTTCAATCTGCGCATCCGTCCATCCCAACTGGCGGGCGCGTTGATGCATTTCGTACTGCCGACGAGTGCTCTCCTGATGCTCATGCACCTGAGCCAGGGTGGATTGACGCACATACACGCAGGCCCGGCGACATAGATGCACCTCCTGGATTTTGTGCTCATGCCGGGTCATGCTGCGCCTCTCTTTCCTGCTTCCATTGGCGTAGCAGCATCTCGACCAGGATGGCAATGATCCTGGTGCGCTGTTCGGGGCTCATTTGCGTCCAAAGGGTTGGGAGATCGTTGGTCACCATAGCTGCCTCCATTTCGGTCTGGTTCTGGTTCATTGACCGTGAGGATAGCTTGTTTGACCTCTGTCTCCAAAAGACAATCCAGTTTCTGACGCAAAATAACCAGGCGCTCAAAGAGAAATAAGGCGCCAGGCAAGCAGTGAGGAGGTTCTACCTGATCAGTCCATTCTGCTGGTATGAGCTGTTGTTCCCCGTTGGGTAGGGCAACTAAGATCTGAGATGCATCCAGCCTTCCCCCTACCATTGGTAAAACGGTTAGGATTTGTCCTTTGAGCGGATGAGCTGGATGGGTGATTTGAACGCTGGTTTGAGAAACCCTCTTCAATAGTGCATTAGGTAAGTAGTTTCCCAGCGTTGCTCCTATCCTCCGCACGAGTGCCATGAGTCTACCATGTCTTTTTACCTTCCCCTGGCAAAGGGGACATCTCTACTTTGCAGATTAGGTGACATTTCTACTTTGCATTGACAGAGTCACATTTCACTTACACTGGCGCAGCCTCAGTGTTCAGAATATGCTCCCAGAAAGGCAATAGTTTTCTAGAAGCAATTTCCTGCGGCGTGAAGCCATTGGCCTGCACCGGCTCCAGGATACGTGCGGCTGCCACGCCCAGGATTTCCAGGCGCTCGCGCTGGTTGTAGGCCTCCCAATCGGGCGAGACGACGATCAGATCAATATCGCTGTCAGGAAGCGCGGTTCCCCGAGCTTGCGAGCCGTAGAGCATCACTTCATCCACGTGGATGCCCATTTGGGACAATTCGTCGCAAAAACGAGTTATGATACTTCTAAGTGCGCTTCTATCGTCTTTCATGTGAGAAATTATACAATGGAATCGCTGCCTAAACACAAGAAACTATAGCGACCAACGCTGACAGGTTGCTTCACATCTGCTATACTTTTCCTCGGAGGGCTCAAACCATGACCGATGACCGCTTTGAAAATGTGACCATTATCAAAAAAGCCAACGTGTATTTCGATGGCAAAGTGACCAGCCG
>JAWOHN010000064.1:0-5220 GCA_046485135.1 Anaerolineales bacterium
CGGCTCAGCAACCTCAGCTCCCTGACTTATTCTGTTCTAGAAGTTGCCGCCGTGATCGGAACCGAATTTCACCCTGAGCTGTTAGGTAGAGCAGGAGAGTTTTCCAGCAAAGAAATTGTCCAGACGCTGATGGAGTTAGAACAACAGCAGCTGGTCGAGTGCGTTCACACCAAAAGTGGGGAGCTTACTTGTCGCTTTATCCACGACAAAATACGCGAAACCCTGTTGCTGGAGATAAACCCGGTCAAGATTCGCTGGCTGCACAAGCAGGTTGCGCTTGCGATGGAGGGATTCCTGCAAGAGGATGTCTCAAATCAAGCAGCCATATTAGCCTACCACAATCAGGCGGCGGGAGAATGGAGCCGAGCATTCGACTACTGGATCAAAGCGGGTCAACGCGCCCGCCAACTTCTATCTGTCAAGGAAGCTCTGCAAGCATTTCGGGAGGCAGAGGGATTGCTGCGCCAACCAGGCTGCCACCTCTCCGACGAGCAAATCCACCGCCTGTTTAATGAGCGAAATGAGCTAAAATTCGACACCCATAATACAAGTGCTTTACAAGAGCAGAACAAACTATTGCTTGAGATCGGTGAAGAAAGGCGGAGCGCATTACTGATCGGTACAGCCCTGCTGGGACTGGGCAATGCCTGTATGAGTAGTGATCAATTTGAGCAAGGCATCCAGTACACCACCCAGGCCATCCAGTTATTGGATTCGACCAACAATATCTCGCAACGGGTGCAGGCCTACATCGATCGAGGCGTCCTGTGCTATATGCTTTCACGCTGGAAAGAGGCCGAACGAGATTTTGAAAGAGCCCTGGACCTGGCGCGAGATCATCAAGAGGCCGATATCATCCGAGCCCGAGCCAACGCTCATTACAATATGGCTGTAATCATGAACCTGCAAGGGCAGCCTGCTAAAGCCGGACAGCACGCTCTGCTGGCAATCGGCGACCAACCCCTACAGGTACGGAATGTACGGACCTACCGGCATGTACCAGGATACAGCGCCCTGGCCCTGGCTCAAGTTTTCATGGGAGAATATGCTCAGGCAAAAGACAGCTTTCAAACAGGCATCGAACTGGCTGAGAAAACCAGTAGTTGGCGCATGCTGAGCTACCTGCTTGGAAACCGCGCTTTATATGAACGGAATATCGGCCAGCTCGGATCGTCGATCAAAAGCGCTCAAAAGATGATCAATATTGGAGAACAATACGGGCATAAAGATATTATTGCCTTAGGAAACCGCCTATCGGGTGACATCTTTTTTTATCTGCAATCACCAGAACAAGCAGAGAAACATTACCGGAAGGGTATCGAAATTGGAGGAGAATCGTTCATCGCCCCAGACATCCTCTTCCGCCTTGGACATGTGCTTTGCCAATTAGGTCAAAGCAAGCTAGGAATGCATTATCTCCAGGAAGCGCTCAAGACAGCCAAGGAAGCCGGGCTGGGATTAATCCATATTTTGACCCAGGCCTCCCTGGCCCGTGTTTACGCCAGTCAGGGCCAATGGGAACAGGCGCAGAGGCTGGCTATAAATCTAGAGAAGGAAACCAGACGCCGGTCCCTGGTGACCCTGTACCTGCGCTCGATCAATCTGTTAGGAGAATATGCTTACCGCCAGAACGAGATCGATATTGCCATAAACCGCTTTGAAACCACCGCCAGGCAAGCGGCCTGCCTGCCCAACCCGTGGATCGAGCTGAAATCACAGACGATGTTGAATCGCTGCTACCATTCCAAAGGTGAATTTAATTCATCCAGCCAAGAGCGCATCAGCACAATCCTAGATGAAATGGAGTCCAATATTGGACTCGATCTGGAATGCCAGCTTGTCAGGGAATGTTACCGGCAGTTTCGACAAACGATCCTGGCAGGGAACCTGGAACTATAGGGTTTACCCAAAAATCCAACCAGGGTAATCTGTGTCCACATTTTGGCAATGCCTGCCTGCTATGATATTTGTGTATGCAAATTGGAGTGCAGGCGGTAGGGGATTCAAGCGAGGGACCCTGTACTTATAGAGAAGCCGGCAGCCGTGAATGGGGATTCAGCTGTCGGCTCCTGTTTTAAAACTCCCTTTAGAGTTTATGCACTTGAATGAAATAGTATGAACTGGATAACTGCTATTCTTATCTACAGGGCCAGATTCTGAAAGTATTGTAAAATTCCTGCATGGCAACTATGCCAACGTATGTCCCTGTACATAGAAAGCGGATGAAATTCTCCCGGCGTAAGCTGCTGGAGAAAATCGGCGTCCTCGCCAGCAGTTTGTTCAGCCTGGCAGTGGTTATGCTGGTATTTAGCGCTGCCTGGCTGTATAGTAACCTGACGCGCGACCTGCCTTCCCTGGAAACCTTGCCGGTGCTTTTGAATCCACCTGAGGGAATTCTGCTGCAACCTACGCGCTTGTACGACAGCAGCGGCGAGCATATCATCCGGACACTCAATTCAGCCTCTTCCAGCGAGCGCCAATATCTTGGTCTGGCTCCAGAGTTATGGAATGATCATGATTGGCAGGTCAGCTCAGTAAACCGGCCGGAGGTTGAGGTCTTTTTAACCGCTGAGCTGGTCGATGCTATTTTGGCCACAACTGAACCTACTTTTTGGAGCAGCCCTGGCTTCAGCATGGCTGGATTGCTCGATAACACCTCCCCCACCCTGGCACAACGCCTGGTGAGAGATCTGCTGTTGGCAGATGAGCCAGATGGAATACGCCGTAACCTGCGCGAGCGTTTACTGGCTGCCCAACTTACGGCTACCTACGGAAGGGGGAAAGTCTTAGAATGGTACTTAAATAGCGCCCAGTTTGGTCCCCTGGTGTATGGCGCCAGTGACGCTGCACAAGTCTATTTGGGTAAGCCAGCCGATAAACTGAACCTGGCAGAAGCTGCTCTCCTGGCTGCCGCTGCAGCAGCGCCTGGCCTCAACCCTTTAGATGCAACGGAGATCACACTGCAAAAACAGCAAGAAACCCTGCTGGCCATGCATGAGGCAGGCTTCATCAACCAGAACCAGCTTGCCCAGGCGCAGGCAGCCACCATTAACCTCCGTCCGCCAGAGCCGGTTGAGGAAGATTTGTTTTTCCCATTCACCGAGCTGGTGCTGGAAGAGTTATACAAGCGTCTGGGCGCGGAGCGCCTGGAAAGAGGTGGCTTAAAAGTTTGGACCACACTAGACTACGATCTTCAGATCCAGGTCAGTTGTGCAGCATCAATGCAGGTCATGCGGATGGAAGAGAGCGCGCCAGACGATACGGCGCCCCCAAAGACAGACTGCCAGGCAGCGCGCCTGTTGCCAACGTTGGCAATGGAGAGCAAAGCTGGGCAAGGAAGCCTATCAGCCCAAGTGGTTGTACTGGACGTGCGCAGCGGATATGTCCTGGCACTCGGCGGAGATGGACAGGCCAACCAAACCCACCTGCACCAGTCTGCCTATGAGCCGGGCTCCTTGATGACGCCGTTCATTTACTTGACCTCGTTTACGCGCGGGATGGGACCGGCCTCCCTGGTTTGGGATATCCCATTACAGTCAACTGATGGCCAAGCGCTTGATGCAAGTCAGATTTACTATGGACCGGTAAGCCTGAGGACAGCCTTTGCAAATGACTATTTGATTCCAGCCGCGCAAATTCTGGGACAGATCGGACCCGAAAGCGTTTGGCGGATTTCCCGTGAATTTGGTTTATCTTCCCTGGATATCCTTGATATCAATGGAATGATGGAAAAACCACTGCTCTCAGGAGGGCAGACATCCCTTTTAGAAATTGGTCAGGCTTACGGCGTCTTTGCCAATCAGGGCGTTTTAGCGGGGCAAACCATTCCAACACCGGCATCTGGCAACAACGGGATGGCGCCTATTCAGCCGATCACAGTGCTTTTAGTTGAGGATATCGAGGGAAAGGCTTGGTTAAGCTGCGGCGACCAGCCATTAAACTGCAACCCCCAGGTTCGTCCAATTGTCAGCCCTCAACTGGCTTATCTGGTTACGGATATGCTCAGCGATGAAACAGCGCGCTGGCCCACGCTGGGACATCCCAACGCACTGGAAATTGGCCGCCCGGCAGGAGCAAAGATCGGGCAAATCGGAACGGAAAGCCAGGCCTGGACTGCTGGATTTACTCCACAGATCGCCAGCGTGGTTTGGCTGGGAGGAACCAGTAGCACACAACAGACGCTTCCCAGCGAAATGACAGCAAAGGGCGCAGCCGGTTTATGGCACGCAGTGATCCAATATGCCAGCCGTGATTTGACCCCTGAAAGCTGGAGCATTCCGACCGGCATAAGCCGGCGGGAAGTCTGCTACCCATCTGGCCTGCTGCCAACCGTGAACTGCCCCACCGTGGTCCTAGAATCATTCATCGACGGGAATGAACCCAACAGCCCCGACAACCTGTATCGAGTCTTCCAGATCAACCGGGAAAGCGGGCGCCTGGCGACTATCTTCACGCCATCCGAGCTGGTTGAAGAGCGCGTCTATCTGGTCGTTCCGCCAAATGCAGTCGAATGGGCCCAAATTGCTGGCTTACCCACCCCGCCAGACGCCTATGACGCCATCAGTGCTCCAAAACCACTGGCAGATGTCCAGATTACCTCGCCGGGGATGTTCTCACATATCAGCGGCGAGGTTGCCATCAAAGGCAGCGCAGCCGGACCTGACTTCGAATTCTACCGGCTGCAGGTCGGACAGGGTTTGAACCCACGCGAGTGGATCCAAATTGGAGAGACAAATCACAAGACAGTTCGGAACGGAAACTTAGCTGAATGGAACCTGAACGGTTTGAGTGGGTTGTATGCTGTGCAATTGCAAGTCGTACGGGCCGATCAAAGGATCGAGACAGCCATCATCCAGGTTACTGTAGATAACCAGGAGCCACAAGTATCCATTACCCAGCCCGTCCAAGGGCAGCGCTTTATTACCGATCAGCAGAAAACCATCATCCTGCAAGTAGAAGCAAACGACGGTATCGCCCTGCAAAAGGTTGAGTTTTATATCGATGAACGCCTGTTAGCCAGCCTGTCTCAAGCGCCTTTCACTCTGTCATGGTCTCCCACGCCTGGTCAACATACCTTCAGGGCAAGAGCGTACGATCTGGCCCAAAACACCAGTGAGGACAGCCTGAATTTTTCAGTAACAAATTAATTTTCAAATGACCCAAAAACATGTGTGGGTGACGGCGCATGCGCCGTCACCCACACATGTTTTTGGGTCATTT
>JAWOHN010000152.1:0-5462 GCA_046485135.1 Anaerolineales bacterium
CAGCCGGCGAAAACAATTATTGAACCACTTTGGCTCAATTAAGAACATCGAGCAGGCTTCACTTGCGGAACTTCAAGCCGTACCGGGCCTGCCTCGCAAAGTTGCCGAAGCCATCAAAGCCCATCTTGAGTGAAAGGACTTCGGGTAAATCACAATAAAAGTAATAGGACTTACGCACTTCGAAGAAAAAGGCTCGGGAATTTGGGTGGTGAGCGAGCGTCCGCTCGCACACCACCCAAATTCCTAGACATCTCCGACTGAACTGCGTAACTCCTAATAAATTTAAGGTATACTCTCTATTAAGAAAGAGGAGCATTTATGGCAACCAGTAAAAAGAAGAAAACGCCATCCCGGCGAGAACAACGCCAGATGCGGACCAAACAAATCATCGCCATCGTGATCGCGATCCTGATCATTCTCTCGATGGTGATCGGCAGTATCGCAGCAGCGTTGTAAACAGAAGCGCCTGTAGGCTTGACGCTGCCTGGAACAAGGCGTAAAATATCTTTACAACTGAATAATCACGCTCAGGGTGCCTTACCCCCGGATGGGAAGGCTGAAAAGCTCTGCTAAGGCGAAGCCGGTGAAAGTCCGGCGCTGTCCCGCAACTGTAAGGACGGCGGGCAAGAGCAAGCGTACCGCTAAAAGCGATCGCTGGCAATTGCCCGCTGACCAAGCCAGGTCGCCCCCCTATGCGTGTTCACCACAACCTCGCGGCAAGGAGGTGGGAACGACCCAAATACCCACAAGACCATCACTCCCGCCCCTGTCCCGACGACAGGGGTTTCGTTTTTTATCCGCCAGAGAATCACTTATGGACATTCCTTGATCATCTACTTGGAGAAAAAATCGTGAATCGCAAACCTTTCAATTTACTCTTACTCATGGTCTTGATCATACCCGGCCTGCTGCTGGCGGGCTGTGCGGCGGAAGCCATCCAACCCGCAGCCCAAACCGCCCAGGCGGTCATCAACATGACGGACGGACTTTCCCGTACCATCACCCTCGAAGGTGTCCCCCAACGGATCGTTTCGTTGGCGCCTTCTAACACCGAAATCCTGTACGCCATCGGGGCAGGCTCCCTGTTGGTCGGCCGGGATGAATTCTCGAACTACCCAGCAGAGGCCATGTCTCTGCCAAGCGTGGGGGGTTCATGGGGGAATTATGATAGCGAAGCCATTGTGGCTTTGAATCCAGACCTGGTATTGGCAGCCGAGATCAACCCACCTGAGCTGGTGCAAAGCCTGGAAAACCTGGGCCTGACCGTTTTCCTGCTGCCTAATCCGACCGACATCGATGGAATCTACCAGATACTCGAGACATCGGCTCAACTGACCGGGCGACAGGCCGAGACGGCCGTTTTAGTCGCATCGCTCAAAGAGCGGGTGGAGGCGGTAACCAGCCAGACATCCACGATCAGTACACGCCCAACCGTTTTCTATGAATTGGACAGCACCGAGCCGAACGCGCCGTACACAGCCGGAGCAGGTACTTTTGTGGACCTGCTTATTGGATTGGCCGGCGGATCGAACGTTGCCAGCGTGCTGGACAGTCCCTGTGCGCAGATCAGTCTCGAACAGCTGGTCGTCATGGACCCAGATATTATTCTATTAGGCGACTCTGCCTATGGAGTGACGCCGGAATCGGTTGCTGCCCGCCCGGGTTGGGAGTCAATTGCTGCAGTAAAGAACGGTTACGTATTCCCCTTTAACGATGACCTGGTCAGCCGCCCCGGACCTCGCATGGTGGACGGGCTGGAAGCCATGGCCAAACTGATCCATCCGGAGATCTTCAAATAAACACCATTAAGGAGAGAGCCGGAGAACAGGCCAGTCCGGCTCTCCCCAATCCATCTTCAACGGCCATCAAGAGGACCATCCTCACCAACCACCCCTATCTGCTGAATGCGGCTCTGCTCTCTATAGCTGTGCTGCTCAGCGTGGCAGTAGGGTCGGTGCTGATCCCTCCCAATACACTGGTTAGCATGCTCTTCGCGCGGCTGCCAGGAGCGAATATTTCTGAGAGTTGGCCGGAAGCGTTTTCCGTCATCCTGTTCCAGATTCGCCTGCCACACACCGCACTGGTAACCCTGACCGGGGCAGCCCTGGCAGGCAGCGGGGCAGCCTACCAGGGCCTATTTCGCAACCCACTGGCAGACCCCTACCTGATTGGGGTAGCCTCCGGAGCAGGCCTAGGCGCAGTACTGGCAATGGCTTCTCCCTTATCGACCCAATATCTGGGGCTGTTTACAATCCCAGCAGCCGCTTTTATCGGCGCATTGCTGACAGTAGGGACGGTCTATTTCCTGGCCCGCAGCGGCGGGCAAATCCCTACCACAACCCTGATCCTGGCAGGCGTAGCGGTGGGCTCATTTGCATCAGCCCTGACCTCGTTTCTCATGTTGCGCTCGCAGGGAGAGTTGCGCCGGGCCATTGCCTGGTTGCTGGGAGGTTTTTCTATTGGCGGGTGGGAGCCGGTCTGGGCAGTCCTTCCGTACGTATTGATCGGGTTGGTGATCCTGTGCATCTCAGGGCACTCTCTGAATGTCCTGCAATTTGGCGATGACCAGGCCCAACAGCTGGGCATCTCGGTGGAGCGCACCAAGCTGATCCTGATCGCAGCGGCTTCTCTGGTCACGGCTGCGGCAGTCTCCTTTTCGGGCATCATCGGCTTTGTGGGTTTGATCGTGCCGCACCTGGCGCGCATCCTATGGGGACCCGATTACCGCCGCTTGATCCCACTTTCAATCTTGGGCGGCGCAACCGTTTTGTTGATTGCAGACTTGCTGGCTCGGGTGATCATGGCTCCAGAAGCGCTTCCGGTGGGTGTGCTCACCGCACTGGCAGGCGCTCCTTTCTTTCTGTGGGTACTGCGCCGTAGCCGAGGCGCTCAATTGGGATACTGATATGTTAGAAATACAATCATTAAGTGTCAGTTACGAAACCAAGGTTGTCCTCCAAGACATCAACCTGAACGTCTACAAAGGTGAAGTGGTCGCTTTGATCGGGCCAAACGGGGCGGGCAAAACCAGCCTGATCCGGGCAGCCAGCGGGGTGCTGCGCCCCAGGGCAGGCCAGGTCTGCGTGCTCGGGCAGGACATCAACCACATGCATCCCCACTTGCGCGCCACCCGCCTGGCGGTGGTGCCCCAGGCCCGCCAGTTGCCAGCCAACTTCACTGTTTATGAAACCGTCTTATTAGGACGCACTCCCTACCTGGGCTTGCTGGGAAAACCCACCCGGCAAGATCAAATGCGAGTGTCCTGGGCTCTGGAAAGGACCGATTGTCTGGATTTGTCAAACCGTCTGATCGGAGAGCTATCGGGAGGGGAGCAGCAACGCGTTTTGCTGGCGCGCGCCCTGGCGCAGAACACCCCCATATTGCTGCTCGACGAACCAACCGCCCATCTGGACCTGCGCCACCAATCCGGGCTGTTAAACCTGGTGCAAGAGTTGGCCCGAGAGCAGCATCTGGCAGTACTCATGGCGCTACACGATCTCAACCTGGTGGCGTTGTATTCAGACCGGGTAGCCTTGTTGGTAGATGGGCGCTTGAGAACATCTGGACTCCCGGATGAGGTGCTGACCCCTGCACATCTAACCGAAAGCTACCGGGTGCCCTTGAGCGTCACCGTACACCCCGAATACGGCACCCCTTTGATCCTGCCCGACGGGCGCAACCCACGCCCATAGAACCAAGCTTACAAACAGCAAACCGCCGCATCTTCGAAAAAGATGCGGCGGTTGTGATTTAACAACTTGGATCAGTCAGGTTAAGCTTTCCTAGAAGAGACCCAGGACGCGCTCACTCTCCAGATCCAGGTCCACGTCATAAAAGACCGGCCGGGTGGGTAGACCGGGCATGGTGCGCATGGTGCCCAGCAGCGGGTAGAGGAAGCCTGCACCCACCGAGGCGCGAATATCGCGAATCGGCACGATGAAGCCCTTCGGCACACCCTTCAAGCTCGGGTCATGGCTCAAGCTCAGGTGAGTCTTGGCCATGTTCAGAGGCAGGCCAGCAAAGCCCAGGCGGGTGTACAATTGAATCTTAGCCTCCGCCTCCGGCAGGTATTCCACACCGTCGGCTCCGTAGATCTCCTTGCAAATGATCTCGATCTTTTCTTTGATGGAGAGTTCCAAGGGGTATAGGAATTTGAAGTTGCTGGGTTTCTCAGCCGCTTTGATAACCGCTTCGGCCAGCTTGACTGCGCCTTCGCCGCCGTTCGTCCAGTGCGTGCTGACCACTGCATCTTCGGCGCCGGCTTCAGCTGCTGCCTGGCGGACCAGCTCAACCTCGGCATCGGTGTCATCTTTGAAGGAGTTGACCGCTACCACCACCGGGACGCCATAGCTCAGGGCGTTCTTAATATGGTGCTGCATATTGCCCAAACCGGCGCGCAGCAGGTCCAGGTTCTCCTCGGTGTATTCAGGCGCCAGAGGTTTACCGGCGGTAACCTTGGGGCCGCCGCCGTGCATCTTCAGCGCCCGCACTGTCGCCACCAACACCACCACATTGGGAACCAACCCCGAATAGCGGCACTTGACCCCAAAGAACTTCTCCATGCCGATATCTGCGCCAAAGCCCGATTCGGTCACCACGTAATCGGCCAGCTTGAGGGCGATCTTGTCAGCGATGATAGAGCTCTGCCCATGGGCAATATTGGCAAAGGGTCCGGCGTGGACAAAGACCGGCGTGCCTTCCAGGGTCTGCATCAGGGTGGGTTTGATGGCTTCTTTCATCAACACGGTCATGGCGCCAGCCACACCCAGGTCTTCGGCCGTAACGGCTTCGCCGGCTTTATTGGTGCCGATGACGATGCGGCCCATGCGCTCGCGCATATCAGCCAAATCGGAGGTGAGCGCCAGGATGGCCATGATCTCGCTGGCCACGGTGATATCAAAGCCGGTCTCACGAGTCATGCCCTTTTCTTCCGGCCCCTTGCCGATGGTGATCTCACGCAGGAAGCGGTCATTGGTATCCACCACTCGCCGCCAGGTGATGGAGTTCGGATCGATGTCCAGGCGAGCAAAGCGTGAGCGTTCTGCTTCGGTCAGCTCGTTCGGGTCGGTTTTATCAATGCCCAGCTTCTTTAGCCGGCGCAGCATCGAGGGTGAAAAACTGCGATTGCCCTGCTTGTCAGGCGGGCAAAGGGCGTTGAACAATTTCTCATCGGTCTGGTTGGTCTCATGGAACATGCGGGCATCAATGGCAGCCGCGAGAAGGTTATTGGCTGCGGTGATGGCGTGGATGTCACCGGTCAGGTGCAGGTTGAAGTCTTCCATGGGGATGACCTGGCTGTACCCACCGCCGGCCGCGCCCCCCTTGATCCCAAAGGTCGGGCCTTGGCTGGGCTGGCGGATGCAGGTGAAAACGCGCTTCCCTAGTTGAGCGCCTAAAGCCTGGCTCAAACCAACCATGGTAGTACTTTTGCCCTCACCAAGTGGGGTCGGTGTGATGGCAGT
>JAWOHN010000188.1:0-26505 GCA_046485135.1 Anaerolineales bacterium
TGCGTTCGAAACTCGATAGAGGCGGCTTGCATAACGAGGCATATGAGACACGATACTGTCCACCGACCGGGTTTCTTACTTGACGAATTGTGTCTCCAGATGGGGACGCTCACCCATTTGTAGGTTCAATTGTCCTGCAATTCCCTGATGGTGGGTTTTTCCAGGCTTGTTCCGGCACTCTTATTGCGGAAGGTGTCTTCTTAACCGCCGCCCACTGCAAGCTGGGCGTAATGACAGACCCAAACTTTGGAGAAGGCTCGAAAATTTGGATCACTTTTGACCCGACCATTGACCTGGAGAATGGCGCCAATTATGAAATAACCCTTGATGATTGGGAAACCCACCCGGAATTCCCGTGGAAATTTGCGATGTACGATATTGCTGATGTAGCCGTAATCCTGTCGGATGAATTCCCTACGGATGTTGGGTACGGGCAGCTTCCTACAGCCGGCTTGCTGGATGAGTTAAACTCGCAAGGAATTCTCAGGAATACCAGGTTTACGGCTGTCGGGTACGGGACAGTTAGAGATAGCCTGAAAAAAGCGTTTGAAAATATATATGGTAACCTGGATCGCAACCGGGCCGAACAAAGCTTCTTATCCTTGACCAAACCCTGGTTAACCCTCTCGATGAATCCTAAGACTGGCTCCGGCGGCACCTGTTACGGTGATTCAGGCGGGCCGCACTTCATCCACCTGGATGGGCAAGAAACCAAAATTGTGGCTTCGATCACAGTAAGCGGCGACACGCCTTGTAAAGCCACCGATAAGACCTACCGAATGGATACAGAAACGGCGCGCTCCTTCTTGGGGCAGTACGTCGACCTACCCTGATCCCCCCGGGGAAACAACGGGCATGCATAGCGTCTGGGAGCTCAGCTTCCCAGGCGCTATGCTTTAGAATGTGGGATCGAAATGAACCCTGCGGGGCGTTTTGCCCTGGATGGCATGCTGATTTGCGTCTTTTTAGAATCGCCTGCGTCTATATAGACACAACACACAATAAAGGAGACGCAAACATGTTGATCGATATTCACAGATCAGTCATTGTAGAACGGCACAACTATTTATTAGGCCAGGCTGAAGGTTGGCGATTGGAGAAACTGGCTAATCTGCTCAGACGGACGCGCAAAGCGGAAAAGAAAGCGGCAATACAACCATTTGCTCTACCTGAATCCAAAAATCATATGTGCTGCAGCATGGCGGCTGCCTAGATAGAAAACGCGGATGCGATTCCCTGTATCCGATCAACGCAAACCTTAATAAGCAAATAATTTCCGAAAATGGCATGCCGGCTTTGGAATTTCGTACGCTGGCATGCCATTTTTTGCTTTTTCCTACGCCCGATAGGGGGTGGATCATGCCATTTGAACCATCATCCAAGAAAATGCCTTGATTATTTGTTGCCTTTTGAGGTATTCTTTAATCAATCTGTTGAACAACGAGTAGAATCCGGTTTATAAATTGAGAATATCTCATGACATATAACGAATCTGACACGCGCGCATACTTAATTGATCCAAAACTCGAAACATCCGGTTGGGGAAGCGAACTCGTTCGAAGAGAGCATTTTTATCGCAGGGACGTGCAATATACGGCTGGAAGAATTGTGTTACATGGAGATAAAGCGCATCATCGGGAAGGTCGAAAAATTGATTATCTGCTTCGTTATACAGATTCTTTCCCAATTGCAATTGTAGAAGCCAAGGAAGAAGGATTGCCGGCTGAAACGGGTCTTGAGCAGGCCAAAGCATATGCCAAAGACCTGTCGATTCCTTTTGCCTTTGCAACAAATGGTCACCAAATTATTGAATATGACTTTTTTACATTAGACAGAAAGCGTTCGATAACTCCACCAATCACACTTGTGCGAGCACCATTGCGCGGCGGCGGATCAACTCGGGCCGATCATACCGTTGAGCTGCCAACGCCACTGCTAAAGCGGCACAATAGGTCAGCAAAACAAATTGCGTCACCCGCAGCCAGGAGTAGCATTGAAAATACTTCAACCCAAAATAGCGTTTCATCCAGGCGAAGTGCCGCTCGATATCGCTGCGCGGGGTGATGACCAACCGCCGCCACTGGCCCAAGAAGAAAAAGGTTGCCAGCTTGCGTTTGCCTGCCCGGCGGACATTGTAGTCCACCGCCGGATGAGCGCCCAGGAAATCGCTCACCACTCGAAAGAAGCGCCGGTCAAAATAGGCGGCATCGGCGTACACCACCAGAACGCGGAAGCCATACAGCACAGCCGCCACCAGGACCACGAACCAGCCCACCAGCGAGTCGTGCACATGAGCCGGGGTGACCAGCACGAAGACCGGCAAGTTGCTCACCTGACACAGCACCGCATGCACCTTGTAGCCAAACACGGCCTTTTTCTTGGCGTACTGCTGCCAGCTGGCTCCCGCATCGGCCGAGTACCAGGCCGAAAGCAGGGTCGAATCGACGATCAGGGCTTGGCCTGTGATCACACCCAGCCGGATCAACTGACCGGCCAGCCCCAAGAAGAAGAACAGGAACGGCAGCAAACCCAAAGTCATGCGGCGCTCCCAATAGCGACCTTTGCAAATGCTGCCCTGTGTAAAGCCCAGGGCATCGGCCAGTTCCGGGTGGGTGGCGACATAATCCACGATTTGTTCATAGGATTTACGCCACACAATTTGCACCAGCGCCATCAGCAAAATGCTGCGGTCGCTGTACAGCCGGGGCCTGCCACCCCGACCTGCAGGCAGCGCCGGTGGGTGCAGCCGGTGGGCCATCCCCAGGGCCCAGTCGGCCAGGGTCTCGGCTTGGATGACGGTCAGCAGTTGCTCGGGAGAGAGCCGCAGCTTGCCGGTCGGCTTTCCAGCCAAAGGCGCCAGATCGACCTGGGGAACGATTCTCTGCAATACCTTTTGCAGCCCAAATGTGATACACTTCATTCTGACTACTCCTGGATACGAAAGATTTGGTTCACACCTTCATCTTACGCCATCTCTCGGAGTAGTCAACCTTTTTAATGTGCAATTTTCGAGTTATCGAACGCTTTCTGTTAAGTATTATTGTTGGATTCACTTATCCACACCAGTTAAATTATTTATTTTGATTAGGGGATAATCATTTCGTAGCCTGTAGCTCTCAACAAATCTGCGATCACCCTGGCTCCTCGTTCGTTCGGATGGACGCCGTCTTTTGTATACCCTTTATCATTCGGGTCTTCCCTATGATCCGGACCGTTCCAGGCGTCAAAGACGTTTGCCACCGGCACGCCCATCTCATTTGCGGCCTGGTGGATGGCTTTGTTATAGTTCTCCCAGCATTCCAAACAAGCATCAAAGGCGCCGTCTGGTGTGCATTGACGGACCAGGCGTGGGTTATAGGCATCGAAAGTCCTGAGCATGGTTGGTTGCCCTTCTCTTTCGGAGAAAATGATCGCATAAATTTCTTTTAGGTGTTCGATATACAGCTCGAATGTTTCTATCCCACAGGAATTGACATAGCAGGCATGCAACCCATCGGCGCCACAATTCCAGTCCATGGGGTTATCTTCAGATATGGATCCCTCAGGATTTCCATAAATTACGATGATCTCTGCTTCCTGGAAGTAAGCGCGCATATTCTCCAGGTCCAGGTTGTATGTATGTTCGCCCTTGAGTGGCATAAGGATTTCTCCCGCTGCCAGCCAGCCCATCCACTTGTCCATCACATTGATTTTGATGCCCAGATCTTCAGCCAGGTATGCGCCATAGATCTCAGCAACCCCCCAGCCGCTCGAATCGCTGACCCACAGCAGATCCCATTCTTGGACCCCCTGTTCAGCGATGACTTCCTGAGCGCTGGTGGATTTACTTTCTACGGTGTTGGATGCAGCGCAACCCACCATGAGGACAGCCAGGATGGGAAGCAAAAAATGGATCATCGCTTTTCTTGAGCTCATGAATGCCTCCCTTGCAATTGCAGCCGGCCCACTGCACCCAACCAGGAACGATACGATCATTGCCATACCGGTGATACGGTGGAGCAACATGCGTGTATACATTTTTCCTCCTGTTATCGATCTAGAACGAGAGATGTTCACCACAGCTTTGGCGCACGACCAGTGCGGTCGGTAAGACAATTTGCGGCTGATCCGGTTGTTTTCCTTGGATAAGTGTTTGCAGCATTCGCATGGCTTCCCGTCCCAATTGAACGGAGGGGGAGGCTACCGTGGTGAGGGGCGGGTCGACTAACACCGCAGTGGGGATATCATTGAAAGAAGCCAGGGCGATATCGTGCGGGATCCTCAGGCCAGCCTGCTTGATCCTGCGCATGGCGCCCAAAGCCAGCATGTCGGCGATGGCAAAAATGGCTGTAGGTGGCTCTTTGAGCTCCAGCAATCTGCGCGCCCCTTCTGCCCCATGGACTAAGTCGAAGCCGGGCACCCGAGCCACATAGCCTGGGTTGAGGGAAATTCCTGCTTCTTCTAACGCGCGTTGGTACCCCAGGTTGACCGGGCGAACATTGTCTACGTCCAGGGCAAAGGTGATCAAGCCGATCCGTTGATACCCATGTTCGATCAGGTGGCGGGTGGCCTGGTAGCCGGCTGATTCCAGATCGATCTGGACTGAGTAGCCTGAACAGCTCGGCCAATCTACGGTCACAAAGGGGATCCCTTGAGAAGCTTCACTCTGCTCAGATCCGCCTGGCAGGATCTCGCAGATATCGTGAGAGACGACGAGGATACCATCCACACCCTTGGCGGAGAGGCGGGCAAAATCGCGCCAGGCAGCCTGGGGATCGTCATGGGTATTGCACAAGAATAGCAGGGTGTCATCTGCTCCTGTAATTTCTTCTACCCCTTGCAGGAAGGCGTGGTAAAAGGGATTGGTCCAGGAAGGGAGGATGACGCCCACGGTGTGGCTGCGCAGCGACCCGCTGGTTTGGGCAAAGCGCTGCAGGTCAAAGGGGAGCACATGCGTCCCGCGCCCCTGGCGGGTGGTGACCAATCCGTCCGCTTCCAGTTTTTGGTACGCGCTACGGACGGTGTGCAGATTGATGCCCAAACGGTCTGCCATCACATGGATGGTAGGCAGCTGGTCGCCCGCTTTGAGCTTTCCGTTCACAATCAGCCAGGTAATTTGCTGCCTGAGCTGCTGGGCCAGGGTTGAATCGTGATTGGGGTCTATAAATAGGAAGTCATAGATATCCATTTGTTATATTATAATATAAAACTATAACAATATCAAGATCAATCGGGTTCGATGCGGGGTGGAAAATCTGGCTTTGACGGCTTAAAATAAATGAGCGGAACCATTTATTTTATGGTTCCGCTCTATTCTATTGGATCTTCACTCATATTTAGATTACTTCCACCTCCTTTCACAAAGTCGGCGGATCCCAACACAGTTCTAGCCTTTTTTTAGCACCCCATGCTGTCACTGTTCCGATTTCAACCTATTTATAGTATATAACAAAAAGCAGCGCAGGATTATTAATGTTTCCTTACAGAAATCTAGGTCTTTCGCCGGAAGTCATTTTCGTAATCGTAACGTTATTCCGGCGAAACCCTGCAGTAAATGGCCGTTGTTAATTCTGGGTTATTCTAAATACTTTCGGTAACTATTCCACCAGCTGGTTGACCTGGTCCAGCTTCAGGCTGATGACCTGGCTGGAGGAGTCGCGCCCCATGGTGACCCCATAAATCACGTCTGCCACCTGGACGGTGTTGCGGTTGTGGGTGACGATGACAAACTGGGTGGAGGCGCTCAGCTCGCGCAACAGCTCGCGAAAGCGGCCCACATTGGCTTCATCCAGCATGGCATCCACCTCATCCAGCACGCAGAAGGGCGTGGGCGAGACTTTGAGAATGGCAAATACCAGGGCGGTGGCGGTCAGACTGCGCTCTCCCCCCGAGAGCAGCGATAAGCCCTGGCTGCGGCGTCCCGGCAAGCGCGCTTCGATATCGATGCCGGTGCCGGTCATATCGTCTGGGTCGGTCAAGACCAGTTTGGCAAAGCCGCCCCCAAATAAACGGGCGAAGATCTCGCGGAATTCCTGGGCAACTGCATCGAAGGTCTTGCGAAACTCCCTCTCGATCAACAGGTCTAGCTCGGCAATGACTTCCCTCACGCCGCTCTCAGCTTGCAATAAATCGGCGATCTGGCTGTTGAGGAACTCAAAGCGTTCTTTGACCTGTTGGTACTCAAGCTGCGCTTCCGGGTTGATGGCGCCCATCCGGCGTAGTTGAGCCCGCTGGCGCTTGATATTTTCATCCGCTTCAGGCGAGAGCTTGTCAACCTTTGGCAGCTGTTCCACCATACCATCCAGCGGCAGTGGAGTGGGGCCGGAGACGTCATCGTTGTATTCGAATGCCACCAGTCCGAAGTCGTCTTCAATCCGGCGGCGCATGCTTTCCAACGCTTCCTGGCGGCGGGCTTGCTGAATGCGCGCCTGGGCATGGTAGTGCTCGGCCTGGCTGAGCGATTGGCGGGCTTTGTTCTCACGCGTTTGCAGCGCAGTCTGCTCCTGCTCGGCTTTCCTGAGCTCCGCTTCAGCCGGTTGGATCAGGATGCGCAGGGCTTCCACCTGATCATTGACTTCAATCTCCATCTGGCTGAGAGCATTCTTGCCGCCCTCTAATTCCTGCAGGGCAAGCTTGGCTTCTGCCACTTTTGAGTTTAAGTTGCGTAGACTTTGACCCAGGCTATCCAAAGCGGCTTTTCGCTCCGCATGGCGGGTGTGGGCGTCTGTTAACGCCCGTTCTGCCACGGCCGCGCGCATCTTCCAATGCGAAAGTTGCGTTTGGACCTCTTCCAGGGAGTATTCTTCCAGAATGGCGTTGCGCTCGCGCAACAATTCTCTGGCCTGGTTGATCTCATCCTCTAAACCCAGCAGCTCAGCCCGCATGTTGGCAGCTTCTGCTTCTCCTTGCTCCAGCTCGGCTTGCAGGCGGGCTTGCTGCTCGCGCTGCCATTGGGACTGACGGATGGTTTTATCCAGTAAAACGTCGCTGTTATTGTGCGCTGTGCGAGCGCTTTCTTCTCCCTGGCGGGCCTGGCGGGCCTGCTGAACCAGCTGTTCTGTGTGGGAGCGCAGCTCAGCAAGCTGGTTTTCGATGGACTGAAGGTGTGCGCCCGATTCTTCTAGCTGGTGATTGAGCGTATCCAGGCTGGCGCGTAACTCGCGCAGCTCGCGCGGCCGGCTCAACGGCGCTGGCTTGCCTTCCTGGCCGGCTAGCACCGGCCCGCTGGCATAGAAAACCTCGCCTTGCAGGGTGACCACGCGCAGATCTGGGGTACTTTGGCTGTGATTCTTCAAGAAGCGCAGGGCAGAGGCGCGCTCGCGTGCGACCACCACCTTGCCCAGCAGCAGCTCTATGACCGGGCGAATTTCAACAGGCGCTTGCACCAGGTCGGCTGCGATCCCCAGGATATTCTGGCTGCTATCCTCAGCCAACAAAACCCGGGTGGGATTGGGATTGAGATTTTCGATGGGCAACAGGGCTGCCCGGGCAGTCTTTCCTGCCAGGATACCCAAGGCCGTTTCCAGGCCGGAGTCTTCCATCAGCACGGCATCCAGGAATTCTCCCAGGCCAGCCGCAATGGCGGTCTCATATTCCAATGGCACTTCCAAGAGGCTGGAAAGTGGTCGCAGTTCGCCGCTGATTTGCGTTTGGCGGGCAGCCTGCATGAGCAGCTGAACCCCTCCGGCATAACCGCTGAGGGCCCGCTCGGCTTGCTCGATTACCTCCAGCTTTGCTTGCAGCCGGGTTATGTCTGCTTGCAGCGCCGAATGTTCTTGCAAGGCGCTGGCTCGGGCAGCTTCCACTTCAGCCAGGCTGTGGCGTCCTTCTTGAAGAGCTGCTTCGCTGGAAGATCGCAGGGACTCAGCTTGAGTGAGCCTTTCAGCGGCAGCCTGCAAGGCCAGATAGGCAGCCTGGCGCTCGCCTTCAGCGGTGTCCAGGACGTTGGCTACCTGGCTGAGGGTCTCGGCCTGTCGTTGAGCCTGGCTCTCACGCTCTGCCAGACGAGCGTGGAGGTGGGCCTGGCGGGCAGTCAAGCCTGTCAGGGCCTGGCGCGCCGACTGCATCTGCCGCTCCGCCTGGCTTTGCTCAGATATGCGCTCGTCCAAGTTCTTTTGGACCAGGCTGACCTGCTGGCGGGCCTCATCTAGCTCTGTCTGCAATTGTTGTGCTTCTGCGCCAGCTTCTGCCACGCGCTCGGTTGACACAGAAATCTGCTCTTCCAAGCGCTCGATTTCCTTAGTCCATTCCTGGCGCTGCCGGAGCAGGGCGCGCAAGCGCTCGTCTGAAACGGCCAGATCGCGACTGAGCGACTCGCGCTGGGTATGCAATTTGGATGACTGGCGGTGCCAATCGCCTAACTGCGCCCGCAGAGATTGAATCTTGCCGCGCAAGGCAGCAGCCTGATCTTCTAAGCCAGCCATACTTTCGCGGGTATCTTCCAGCAGCTTCTCTTTGCCCCGCGCCAGCTCCAGCGCTTCGCCCAACTCAAACTGAGCGCGATGCCAATGGTAGCCATACCATTCCCGTAATTGAACTCGCAGGTCTGCCATGACCAGCTCATACTCTTGCGCTCGACGGGCTTGCCGTTCCAGGCTGCGCAGGCGCGGCTGCAGCTCTGCCAGGATGTCTTTGACCCGCTCCATATTCCGGCGGGTGGTGTCCAGACGTTTAAGGGCTTCTTCCCGCCTGGAACGGTGCAGGCCAATTCCGGCTGCTTCTTCGAACAGGCGCCGGCGCTCCTCCGCTTTCAAGGATAAAGCCGCATCGACCAATCCCTGCCCGATGATCGTGTAGGTGCGCTCGGCTAATCCGGATTGGGCCAGCAGCTCAGAGACATCTCGCAGGCGAACCCGCTGGTTGTTCAACAAATATTCGTTTTGCCCATCCCGGTAGGCGCGGCGGGTGATGGCTACCTCGCTGAAATCGATTGGCAGCCAGCCATCGCTATTGTCGAACACAATGGTAGCTGAGGCCATTCCGGCCCGGGCGCGTTGCTCTGAGCCGGCAAAGATCATATCTTCGGTCTTTTTGCCGCGCAGCAGGCTGTAGGATTGTTCGCCCAATACCCAGCGAATCGAATCGGCAATGTTCGATTTGCCAGAACCATTTGGACCGACGATGGCGGTCACATTCTCAGCAAAGACAAATTCCGTGCGGCTGGCAAAGGTCTTGTAGCCTTGCAGTTCAAGTGAAGTTAAGCGTGAGGGCATAGGTGGGAAATATTTATCAAAATTAGAAGATGGATTTTACTCGATGTTCAGCGCAGTAAGCGCTGACTTGGCAGCGGCTTTGGCAGCAGCTTGCTTGCTGTGTCCACTTCCCTGACCGTAAACCTTGCCCCTGATCATCACTTCGACCTCAAAGATTTTGTCGTGGTCAGGGCCGCTGGCCAGCGTGGTGCGGTAGTAAGGAGTGCCGAAACCTTCAGATTGAGCCCATTCCTGCAACAAGCTTTTGGCATCCAGGTCTTTGCGCTCCAGCAGGATTTGCTCGGTAGCAGTTCTCAGGAAGGGTTCCAGGAACTCCTTCACCGCGGGGATGCCCTGGTCCAGATACAGCGCTCCAACCAGGGCTTCAAAAGTCGATCCTAACAATACCGAGCGGTTGCCGCCGCCACTCTCTTCCTCGCCCCGACCCAAGCGCAACACCTCTCCCAATCCGATTTGGCGACCGAAGTGAGCCAATTGCTCATTTCCCACCAAAGCGGCGCGCACACGCGTCAATCCACCTTCTGCCATCTCAGGGAAATGGTTGTATAACCAGGCGCCAACCAGGAAATCCAACACAGCATCGCCCAGAAATTCCAGGCGCTCGTTGTCCTCCAGGGCTTCTGGGTGCTCATTCATATAAGACCGGTGCGTCAGTGCACGGTAAAGCAAACTTTTATTGGAAAATAAGGACTGCAAATTGGAAAGAATTTCCTGATGGGCGGACTCATCAGGCTCTCTCTGGTTGATCTTCATCACAAATTCCTCCCGGGAACTCAGGGAGCGGCAGACACCCGGCGCTTTGGCCGAGGATCTGGCGTTCCATCAGTTCCGCTTTAGGTTTAAGTATACTTTCGAATGACCAAAACGGCGTTATGACCTCCAAATCCAAAAGCATTGCTGATGGCCGTGTGAACGGCCTGTGGGCGGGATTGGTTCGGCACAAAATCCAGGTCGCATTCCGGATCAGGGGTCCTGTAGTTGATGGTGGGTGGAATGACCTGCTCTCGAATGGCCTGTACGCAGAAAATCGCTTCCAACGCACCGGTAGCGCCCATCATATGACCGGTCATCGATTTGGTAGACGAAACAGGGATATTATAAGCGATATCGCCAAAGGCTGCTTTGATCGCGCGGGTTTCGGCCAGGTCATTTAAGGGTGTGGCTGTGCCGTGGGCGTTGATGTAATCGATCTCCTGCGGATTGACCTGAGCGGCTTGCATGGCCAGACGCATGGCTTGTGCGCCTCCCAACCCGTCTTCGGCGGGGGCAGTTACGTGGAAGGCGTCGGCGGTGGCTGCATACCCGGCCAATTCGGCCAGGATTACGGCTGCGCGTGCCTTAGCCCGGCTCTCACGCTCCAAAACCAGTACTGCTGCTCCCTCTCCCATCACCAGGCCATCCCGCTCACGGTCGAAGGGGGCCGGTGCGCTGCTGTCGTTGCGGCGAGACATGGCGCCCAGGCGGTCGAAGGCAGCCACGCCAACGGTTGAAATGGTCGTCTCGCTGGCGCCAGCCAGCGCAACATCGATCACCCCAGCGCGCAGCATCAACCAGGCCATGCCGATCCCATCCGCGCCGGAGGCGCAGGCTGAGGCTATCGAAAAGGATGGGCCGCGAAATCCGTTGTCGATCGAGATGATACCGGCTCCGCCGTTCGACATCAACATCGGGATGGCGAACGGGCTGACCCGCCGGGGTCCATCGTGGGCGACGGTCAGGATGGTGTCTTGCAGGGAGCTCAAACCGCCCACGGCCGAGGAAACGATCACCCCAACGCGCCCCGCCTCACCATCAGATACTTCCAGGCCGGCCTGTTGAATGGCCTGGCTGGCCGCGGCGCTGGCGAGCTGTTCGAACCTGTCCCGCCGGCGGGCATCTCTGGCTGGCATATACGCTTCGGGCTGGAAGCCCTTGACCTCCGCTGCTACCTGCACCTGAAAATCCGCAGCGTCAAAGAGCGTGATCGGTCCAACACCGGAAACTCCGTCAAGGGCATTTTGCCATGTCTGTGCGACAGACAAACCCAATGGGCTGATGGCGCCCATACCGGTGATGACAATTTTTTCAGGCATGTTCCCTCCTGGAGTGTACTTACCCCTGCAGGCGGCAGCGCCGGTCTGGTTGGGGGAGGATGGAGTTACACGGTGTCAGATTTTAGACCGCAGCCGGTCAGGAATACAACCAACGGTTCTGGGACGCGTCCGACCACCTGTGCCAGTGCGTTCCAAACGATGGCTGAGGTTGGCTCTACATAAAACCCCCGCCGGGCCAATTGGTCGCGTCCAGGCAGGATTTCCTCTTCGTCCACGGCTATAAATTGACCCCCACTGCTCTCAACCGCTTGCAGGACTGCATCGCCGCGCAAAGGCAGGCTGACGCGCACCCCTTCAGCCAGGGTTTGCCCTTCGGTGGTCCACCCCAGCCCGGCCGCGCCATAGCTGGCCAGCGCCCACAAAGGCGCGCAAGCCCGAGCTTGCACGCCCACCAGCGCCGGCGCTTTTTGGATCAAGCCAGCCTTTTTCAGGGCTGAAAACCCACGCCAAAGGCCCAACAGGAAGCCACCCTGCCCAACCGGCAGGATGATGGTTCCGGGAGGCTCAGGCATCTGGTCGACCAGCTCATATGCAGCGGTGGCGTACCCCATCAAATTGAAGGGCATATAAGCATGGCTGGCATAAACCGTCCCTTCTTCTGCAACCGCCCGGTGGACTGCTGCGCTGGCGTTGGAGCGCGGTCCCATGATCCGCACGACCTGGGCGCCGTAGGCTTCGATCTGGCGGCGTTTGGGGCCTGAAGTGGAATCGGGGATGAATATGCGGGCTTGCAGTCCAGCCCGGGCCGCGTAAGCGGCAAAGGAAGCCCCCGCATTGCCGGAAGAATCCTCCAGGGCGGTTTGGATTCCCCGGGAGAGCAGGAAACTGGTCAAAACGGCGCAACCACGATCCTTGAATGAACCGCTTGGGTTGATGAAATCGAGTTTCCAGGCCACCTCCCGCTCAAAGGCCGGCGCCCAAATCAGCGGGGTATCCCCTTCACCCAAAGATACCACCGGCGCCTGAGGGGGCAAACCCAGGGTATGCCGGTAGCGCCACAGGCCGGGCAGGTCGTATTGTATTTGAGTGGGGTCAAACGGCGGGGGTGAGCTGAAATCAAACAGACCGCCGCACACCGGGCAACGGTAAGGTGCGCCGTCCGGAGGGTAATCCCGGCGGCAGTTGCTGCAGATGATTCCGCTCAACAGGGCTCTCTCATACTTGCCCCTCAATCTTCTGGCGTGGGGTGGTACTGGCCCTCTACCCAGGTCTCCCCATCTGGCCCGACCTCTTTCTTCCATACTGGGACGATCTCTTTCAGCCGGTCGATGCCATAGCGGGCAGCTTCGAACACCCCGGTGTCGCGATGGGCGGCGGTGCAGGCGATCAGCACGGTCGGTGTGCCAGGGTCCAGGCGACCGACCCTTTGCACGATAGCCACCCCCTGAACAGACGGCCAGCGCTGGCGGATTTCAGCTGCCACCTGGCGCATCTTGCCCTCTGCCATGGGTTGGTAGGCCTCATATTCCAGGTAAGAGGTCTGGTGCGGATCGCCCCGCTGGGTAACCCCCCGCACCATGCCGGTGAACAGGCAGGCTGCACCCGTGCCAGGCAGGGTGATCTGCGCCAATAGCTGGTTCAAGTCTATCTCAGCAGCGGTGATGGCGAAGATGGTTGGATATGCCTCTGCCAGTGGTTGTGACCCGCCACTCACCGGTGGGAAGATGGCAATTTCTGCCCCCTCAGGAAGGATGTCTTCATCTGGGGCGAACTCGCGGTTGACGGCGATCACGGTTGTATCCATGGCCAGCTCTATCGACGGATACTTTTCGATCAAAATGGCCTTCGCATCGGCCACGCGCGCGCCGTCTGGCAACTCCAGACTGGTCTGCCGGGTTCCGGTCAACTCCCGGATGGTAGCAAAAAATAGGACGGTTACTTGATTCATAGGCGTTTTGTGGGTTTATTCATTGATCACTGCTCCGCTTTGGCCTCCGTGCTTTTCGACCAGGCGGATGTTTTGTATGCGCATCGTTTTTTCAACTGCCTTAGCCATGTCATAGACCGTTAGTGCAGCCAGGGAGACCGCAGTGAGGGCCTCCATTTCTACACCAGTCTTGCCAATTGTGCGTGCGGTAGCTGTGATGACCAGCCCCGGCAAGCTTTGCTCCAGCTCGATCTGTACATCGATCTGGGTGAGCGGTAGGGGGTGGCACAGCGGGATCAGCTCGGACGTGCGCTTGGCTGCCATCACCCCCGCAATTTGGGCCACTGCCAGCACATCGCCCTTCTGCATAGCTCCCTGGCGGATTAACTCCAGGGTTTCCGGGCGCATGTGGACTTCGCCTTTGGCAATAGCCACCCGCTCCGTGTCGGGTTTGGCGCCCACATCTACCATGCGGGCTCGACCGCTTTCATCTAGGTGAGATAAGGAAGGATTCATGGGAGAAATTATAGCACGCCCCTAATCTGCTGGTTGCCCAGATCCAATTCCCGCGCTTGTCATTATTGACATTCGCCAAAATCGGTAAACTTCAGCCGGGCAAAACGTCCCGCAGGTTCGCCAAACGAACAGGCTTGAGTTACAGAAACCTGCGGGACGTTCATAACCAAATTACCTGAAGGTCAATAGTTTGGGCAGGCTCTCGGTATACGGAGGGTAGGCCACGCCACGCTCGGTGATGATGGCGCTAATCCATTCAGCCGGGGTGACGTCAAAGGCCGGGTTGGCTGCCCGAGCGCCATCCACAGCGATGCGCATGCCGTTTACCACAGTGACTTCATCCGCATCACGCTGCTCAATTTCGATATGGTCCCCACTGGGTAAGCTCATATCGATCGTGCTGGTGGGCCCCACCACGTAGAAGGGCACCTGGTGGGCGCGGGCGACTAAGGCCAGGTTGTAGGTACCGATCTTGTTGGCCGTGTCGCCGTTGGCTGCAACCCGGTCACAACCGACCAGGCACAGGTCTACACCCATCTGGCGCATGAAATAACCGGAAGCGCCATCCACGATGAGGGTGTACGGGATGCCCAGTTGCTGCAACTCCCAGGTTGTCAGGCGCGCTCCTTGCAAGCGCGGGCGGGTCTCATCCACCAAAACATGCACCTGGCGACCGTGCTCGTGGGCGCAACGGATCACACCCAATGCGGTCCCGTAATCCACCGTCGCCAGTGCACCGGTATTGCAATGGTGGATGATGGTCGCCTTAGGCGGGATCAGGGGGAGGGCGTTCAAGCCCATCTGGCGATTGGTTTGCACGTCTTCTGCTGCAATGGCCTGAGCTTCCGCCAGCGCCAGTTGTTTAATGCTCTGGAGGGTATTAACGTCTGGGTCAGCCAGGCGCCTCAGAACTCGCTCCAGGGCCCATTTCAGGTTGGCAGCGGTTGGGCGGGCAGCATTCAGCACACCGGCGGCTTGCTGGAGCTCTGCTCGCAGGGTGGAGACTTGACCAGCCTGGCTGTGGTAGGCTGCCAGGGCCAATCCGTAAGCGGCTGCAGCTCCAATGGCTGGCGCGCCGCGAATAACCATCGCACGGATGGCACCGGCGACCTGTTCGGGGCGGGTGTATTCTTGGAATGCGATTTGGTGGGGGAGCAGGCGTTGGTCCAACATGCGCACCAGGCCCTCCTGCCACTCAATGGTTTGATATGAGCTCATCGTCCCTCCTTTTTTTCTCTGTATATTTTACCCAGGATGGTCCGAAAATTGGGTGATTTGTGCAGCGTAACCCTCAACCAGAGAACCATAACCCCCAAAAGGGCGCCATTCCCCATGATATAATCAAGCGTTATGACCAATATCTTCAGCAAGTGGAAAGAGGGTCTCGCCAAAACCAGCAAAGCCACCTTTGGGCAAATCGCCACCTTGCTGGGAGCAACCGAGATCGATGAGGAATTATGGGACGACCTGGAAGCGCTGTTGATCCAGGCCGATCTGGGCATTGAGACAGCCGATGAGGTGCTGACGGCAATAGAAGACCAGGTGGATCAGAAAGGCCTGACCCGCGCCAATGAGCTACGCTCGTTACTGCGAGAACAGTTGCGCGCCCGCCTGTCTGCTGCACCCCTGCCAGCCTTTCAAGAGAAACCAGCTGTGATCCTGATCGTCGGCGTGAACGGGTCTGGCAAGACCACCACCATCGCCAAGCTGGGGCGCTATTTCACAAGCCAGGGTAAGCGCGTCTTGCTGGGTGCAGCCGATACCTTTCGGGCTGCGGCTGTGGACCAGCTGGAGGTATGGAGCGAGCGCCTGGACCTGCCTATCGTTTCTGGACAGGCTGGCGCTGACGCCGGCGCAGTAGCTTTTGACGCAGTCCAATCGGCCATATCTCGCAATATGGATATCGTATTGATCGATACTGCGGGACGATTGCATACACGCTTTAACCTGATGGAAGAATTGAAAAAGGTCAACCGGGTGGTCGGTAAGGCCATGCCGGGTGCGCCTCACGCGGTCTGGCTGGTGATGGATGCCACCACCGGTCAGAATGCTCTCCCCCAAGCCCGCGCCTTCAAAGAAGCAGTCAAGGTCAACGGGATCATCCTGGCCAAGCTGGATTCTTCTGCTCGGGGAGGCATGGCTTTTGCCATCCAGGGTGAGCTGGGACTGCCGGTCCTGTTTGCCGGACTGGGTGAGAAGTCCGATGATTTGGAGCCATTTGACCCTGACCGTTTTGTGGATGGGGTATTGAATTACTAGGGAGAAGCAAGCATGCAAGATCTGATCGAGCGCCTAGAAGAGATCCAAGCCAAAGTCCAACATCTCCTGGAGCGTCTTTGACTTAGCCGATAAGGAAGCTCGTTACACAGACCTGCAAGAGCAGGCCGAAAACCCTCAGCTCTGGGATGACCCGGAGCTCGCCCAAAAGATCATGCGAGAGCTGTCTGCTTTGAAGGAGGAAGTTGAATCTTGGCAGAAGTTCTACCAACGCATTAATGAAGCCCTTGAATTAGCCCAGCTTGAAGATGAAAGCCTGCGACCAGAGCTTACACAGGAACTGGATACTTTCGATGTAATATTGGCCCGGCGAGAGCTGGATGCCATGCTATCCGGTCCGCACGATCGCGGGGATGCGCTCTTAGCCATCCATGCTGGGGCGGGTGGCACCGATTCGCAAGATTGGGCAGATATGCTCCAGCGTATGTATCTGCGTTGGGCAGAAGCCAAAGGTTTCGATACCGATGTCCTCGATATGAGCGAGGGCGAGGAAGCAGGTATAAAAAGCGTTACTATTGCAGTCAGCGGTCGTTATGCTTTTGGATATTTGAAATCCGAAAAGGGCGTCCACCGCCTGGTGCGTCTTTCTCCTTATGATGCTGCCCACCGCCGGCACACCTCCTTTGCCTTGGTGGAGGTCTTGCCCCAGGTAGATGATGTCGCTGAAATTGTAATCAATTCAGACGATTTGCGTATAGATGTATATCGCTCGGCTGGGGCAGGCGGTCAGAACGTCCAAAAGAACATGACCGCTGTGCGCATCACCCATCTCCCAACCGGCCTGGTGGTAACCTGTCAGAACGAGCGCTCGCAAACCCAAAATCGGGAGAACGCCATGCGCGTTCTGCGGGCCCGCTTGTTGGAGATTCTTGAAAGAGAGAAGGCAGAAGAGATAGCCGAGCTGCGCGGGGAATATACGAAGGCAGAGTGGGGCAGCCAGATTCGCTCCTACGTACTGCACCCCTACCAGATGGTCAAGGATCATCGCACTGAGCATGAGGTCGGCAACGCTCAATCTGTGCTGAACGGCAACCTGGATAGCTTGATCGAGGCCTACCTGCGTGAAAACGTCGGCAATGGCAAATAAGCGTGCCCTTTATGCATTCATCTCAATTTTTGCCTCCCTTTTGCTGTCCGGTTGCTTGACTCTACCCGACCCTGAAACCTCCCAAGAAATCAACCGGGAGTTAATTTTGGTGGAGTACCGGGAGGGCATGACGGTGGGCCAGACCTTCATTGCCCGACGGGCGCGTCTGAACGGCTTGACCTTTTGGGTCCACCGGCAGGCGCTGGAGCAGGGCGGGCCAGCCTGGGTCGGGGTGCGTCTGTTCCCATCCGTAGAAGAGGCTGCCCAGGGGCAGCAACCTCTTTACAACAGCCAAATTTCCATCCGGGATAGCGCTCCGATCAACCTGGCCTTGCCGCCCCGCCCTGAAGCGGCGGGGCAGGAATATTATTTGGAGCTCACTCCTTCAGACGGGAGCGTCTTTTTCCAGGGGCAGAATGTGGACGCCTATGCAGGCGGGACTGCTTACGTGGACGGAACTCCGCTTGCGGGAGACCTGGCTTTCCGCACCACCTACGAGTTCGAAACGCGGGCGGTCCTGGCGGACCTGGGAGCAATGGCTAGCAAAGCCTGGCTGGTGATCCCATTGGCGCTGGTGCTCCTGGCGCCAGGCTGGCTGTTGTTGGATCTGTCCGGCCTGCGCCGGCGATTCGCTGCAGGCGAGCAGATCGCTCTCTCGCTCGGGTTAAGCCTGGCGTTAGCGCCTGTGTTGATGTTGTGGACCTCCACCCTGGGACTGCGATGGAGCAGAGAATTTGTACTGGTCGTTGCTACTTTGATAGCCCTGGTTGTGCTCTGGCGCACTCTCCGAGGGAGTCGCCCGAGACGCTGGGATTGGGCAGGCCTGTTGTTGGTGGCTGTCTTTATCTTTGCCCTGGCAGTCAGACTGATGATGGTGCGAGACCTGGCTGCTCCGGCCTGGGTCGACTCGGTCCATCACGCGCTGATCACCCGCCTGATCCTGGATGGAGGCGCTTTTCCGTCCAGCTATGCACCCTACCTGCAATTGGGCTCGACCGTCTACCATGCTGGTTTCCACAGTGGGCTGGCTGCATTCATCTGGCTGTCGGGTCTGGACCTGCCGGAAGGGATGCTGCTTTACGGGCAGGTGCTCAACGCGGCCTGCGTCTTTACCGTTTACCTGCTCACGACGGTTTTGACCCGAGACCGGCGCGCCGGACTTGTCGCAGCCCTGTTGTGCGGCATATTCACCCCCATGCCAGCCTATTATGTGAGCTGGGGGCGGTACACCCAGTTGACCGGTTTGTTGATTCTGCCCATAGGCCTGGCTTTTATCCAGCTCATATTCGAAGGTGACACAAAACCCAGCCAAGAGGAGAATTCAACGCCTAATGAAGCGCCTGGAGATGAAGCAGAGCCTGAGGATGATTTCGCCCGCCCACGGTTGCGTTTGGCAGTTACATTAAATATATCTCGCCAGTGGATTATCCCGCTCGGCATGGCGTGCCTGGCTACGGCCGGCCTGTTGCTGGTGCATTACCGGGCGTCGGCTTTCCTGGCCTGCCTGCTGCTGGCTTATTCTGCCAGCCTGTTCTGCGATCGCCAGCGATTATCCCGTTCAGTAGTTGGCGCTTTCACCAAACAGCTGTTGGCGACCGGTTCCTTGCTCGGACTGGGCGCCTTAATCCTGACTCTGCCATGGATGAGTGAGGTCATTCGTGAGCGGCTGCTGCCTGCATTTTCACCTGGTAACGTCCTGCCTGCCGAGCCCTTCGCCGATTTCTCCTGGCGCTTCCTGGAGGCAGGTTATGGCGCCTACACCTTGTGGTTAGCCGGCGCCGGATTCTTGTTGGGGTTGGTATACCGCCGGCGCTTTGTGGTTGCCAACCTCGGATGGGTTGGCTTGATGTTTATCTTGGCAAACCTGAGTGCGTTGGGGCTGCCCGGCGGCGAGGTGGTCAACAACACTTCTGTAGCGATCACCTTGTTCATGCCGGTTGCTTTGTTAGGGGGCTTCGCTGCCAGCCGTGTGATCTTTGGGTTGGAATGGCTGTTACACAAGAGAGCCAGCTGGAGCAGGCTGTTGCTTCCTTTCAGAGGCGGCTTGCTGGTGGTTGGGCTGATTCTCTCAGTGGCCGGCGCGCGGCAGCTCTTTCCTTTGGTGAACCAGTCTACTTATCTGTTTCGGGCCGCCGACCGGCAGGCGCTATCCTGGATTGAGCAAAATATCCCAGTAGACGAAACGATCCTGATCAATCCTTTCAATTGGGGGTATGGCCTGTGCGCCGGCAACGACGGCGGGGCCTGGATCAGTGCTCTGAGCGGGCAGCCTACGCACCCACCGCCGGTGCTGTATGGCTTTGGAGACCCGGACGAGATCCAACGGGTGAACAGCCTGTGCGCGCAGGTCTCCCAGCAGGGGGAAAATCCGGACGAGCTGTGGGCGCTGATGCGTGAGGCCGGACTCCATTACGTTTACAGCGGCATACGGGGTGGGCCGTTCTCCCCCACCGCCCTTATGGCCAGCCCACTCTTCGATACCCTCTACGCCGAGGGCGGCGCCTACGTCTTCAGGAGCTTGGGATGGTAGATGTAAATTTCGCCTTGACAGCCTGGGCGCCTGATCGTATAATCCTTCCTTGCCTGCCCGCAGGGCAGGATTTATTATGAGCAACTTGCTTTACGACCCGGGCGCCAGGGCATGCCAGGATGTTCCAGGGTTGGAGCTGAAAGAGGAGTAAAATCATGCCACCACAACCAAAACGGAAACATTCTTCTGGCCGCCGCGATCGCCGGCGCGCGCACGATGCATTGGAAGGCCACAACCTGGTTGCCTGCCCCAACTGTGGCGAGATGCGCTTGCCGCACCGGGTTTGCCCCAGCTGCGGTCATTACAAAGGCCGTGAAGTCATCGAGATCGAGAAAGAAAAGAAATAATAACAGGACGGGCCGTGAAACTCACGGCCCGTTGCGCATAGTATGAACCTGCAACCTCATTCCACCGCTTTCCTGTTTCCCGGGCAGGGCTCCCAGTTCGTCGGCATGGGACAGGAGCTGGCTGCAGCCTACCCCGTTGCCCGAGAAACATTCCAGCTAGCTGATGAATTGCTCGGCATCTCGCTATCCCGCCTGGCCTGGGAGGGGCCGGAGGTAGAGCTGAACGATACTGTCAATACACAGCCGGCCCTCTTCGTGCATTCCATGGCGGCATTGCGCGTTTTCGAGCAAACCTTTCCCGGCTTCAACCCAGCATATGTCGCCGGACATTCGATGGGGGAGCTCAGCGCGCTCGTGGCAGCAGGCGTCCTGCCGTTCGATGAAGCGCTCAAACTGGTTCGCAAGAGGGGTGAGGTGATGAAAGAAGCCGGGCATATCTCGCCCGGGGGGATGGCTGCCATCATGGGCCTGGATATCCCCACCGTCGAGCAGATCTGCAACGCAGCCAGCCTGGAGGCTACCCAACCAAGCGAGCGCGTGCAGGTGGCCAATGACAATTGCCCCGGCCAGGTGGTCATCTCCGGAGCCAGAGCCGCCCTGGAGCGGGCCATACCGCTGGCTACGCAAGCCGGCGCGCGGCGGGTCATTCCCCTGGCGGTGAGCATCGCCGCTCACTCCGCTTTGATGGAGCACGCCCAGGCCGGTTTCATCCAGGCCGTGTTGGCCGCTCCACTGACCGATCCTCGGACGCCCATCGTCGGCAACGTCTCTGCTCAGCCCATGACCCATGCCCGCCAGGTGCGGGCTGACCTGCGCGACCAGCTGACGCACCGGGTGCGCTGGACCGAATCGATCCAGTTGATGATCCGGCAGGGGGTGAACACTTTCATCGAAATCGGCAGCGGATCGGTATTGGCTGGCTTGCTCAGGCGGATCGATCGCGAAATGCCGGTGCTGTTGTGCGGCACGCCGGACGACCTTGAACGATTGGATGCCTGACTGGCAGGCAAAGCTTACCCTTTTACCGCGACGATAATTTCCACCGGAAGGTCCAGGCTCGAGCGCATGGTCTGGCTGCGTAATTCGAATCCGGCCGCTTCCAAGGCCTGTGCCAGTTGGATGGGGCGGCAGTCGATCAGCTTTGGAAAGCGTCCCTGCGCCTGTTGGTACAGCTGACGCATGAACCAAGAGCGCCCGCCCGCGCTCAACGAGACCGCACAAAGCCGACCGCCGGGGCGCAGCACAGCCCGGCAGCCCGCCAACAGGATGGGGATCTCCTGCGCGTCGAACAGCTCGATGACGAAGCTGGCAAAGAGCGCATCGAATGAGTCTTTTGGGAAGGGCAGATCGCCAGCGTCCCCTACCACGAGCGAGACATTGGCGGAGAGGCTTTGTTTGCGCAGGCGCTGTCCGGCGACAGAGAGCATTCCTGGAGAAAGGTCCAGGCCGCAGACCAACCCTGATGATCCGGCCGCGCGGGCCAGGGTCACCAAACCGTGACCCGTGCCGGGGCCGAGCTCCAGCACCCTTTCTCCCTCCTGCAAGTCCAACGCTTGCAGGCCCATTCGCCGGAAAGGCCCTTCCCAGGGGGAAGAGACATAATCATACCAGCGGCTGAGGCGGTCATACCACTGACGGGTTTCGGAGCGGGTTGGATAGGGTTGATCCTGCATAGGCCTGTTTTCCATTCAAAGGACATCCCGCAAATCGCACCACAGCTGCTCACCATTCCAGTGAACCTGCAGGACGTTAAGTGCTACATCGAGTGTAGTGTAGATTCAACTCGACGTCAACTATTCCTGCACCTGCCATACCTCCACGACACCATTCCACCTGCCTACGGACAGCATTCCTGACCATCCTGCGTTGGATACAGCAGCTGCAACCCCTTGCGCTACGGAGAGCGCTGGCAGCTTTGCGGCGTAAAGGAAATCAACGTTTCCAGTTGGGGTGTATGTAAGGCACAGCCAGCTCTCAGAAACTTCCGAGAGCTGGCTGATGGTTGACTGTAATTCCGCTCAGAACTACGGGCAGGATACTAAGGGATTCCAGTCCTCGAACATCCCCGACGGGTTGTTCATCCAGATCCAGGCGTGCAGCACGTAAACACCCAGGTTCTCGTTCAGGTGGAAGCTCTGTCCATGCAGTGATGGCGGCTCGATGTTGCCCTCATTGTCCCACGCTTCAGCCAGGACGATGTACTCCACTGCCGCCAGCTTGAGCCTGCCGTTTTTCTCAGGGGCATAGACCATTGCTTCTGGCTTCAGCGCGTCCAGAGACGTGTCGAGCAGGGCTGTATTGATGTAATGGTATCCCATCGCACCAACCCCAGGGTTTTCGAAGCAGTGGTCCAACCCGGGAACCAGATCCCAGCCGGCTGCCTGAGCTTCTTCGGGTTTGTGGAATTTGGCAGTAGCCGCCCGGACACTCCCCAGGTTGTTCGTGCTGGCTGAAATAGCAGTGGTTGCCAGTATTACTAACAGTAGTGCGGTCAACCCGGTTACAATTGATATTTTGCGAAACATATATTCTCCTTTGGCGAGGGTCTAAATTTATTGTCGAATACGATTCTTACTACGTATAGAAATACGGGTCGAGCACCCGTACCTCGGTGATGCGGTCCACCGGCAGGTTGTTGCGCTGAGCAGCGCTGCGGATTGCATCTGTGCTGGGGGCGTCGTAGATGCAAAATGTCTTGCCTTTATCACCCGTGACATATGAATGGACCCAGGTGACTCCATCCATGGCATTGTTGCCGACCACCATCAGGCAGGTGTTAGCGCCTTCAGTGTTTACCGGTATGGCAAGACCAGAGGGAAATGTGCGTTCGACCAAGTAGCGAGGCATGATTTTTCTCCTTTGTAAAAATTGGGTTGGATGTACTACAACCAAGATATACTTTATCTGAAAATTATCAAAAATTCGTCGGGGAAAACACTACACTTTCAGACTGAGCAACTCTACAAATCAAATTGTCCCCCCGGGATTGTCTCAAAGTCCGTATAGTGAGTGGGTCTAGATTTGGACGGAGCTAATCGTCTGTTTTTGCGTTTACCAACCCCACTTCAATCGCCCAAGTGGCGATCTGCACACGTGAATGGAAACCGAGCTTATTGAGGATACGGGTGACGTAGGTCTCAACTGTTTTTTCCCGCACGACCATGGTCTCTGCAATATCTCGATTGGTCTTGCCTTGAGCGATCAAGATGGCCGCCTCCCGCTCGCGCACTGAAAGCCCGCCGTACTTCACTTTAGCGGTTTGAGCCTTCGAAAGCGCATTCACATCTTGCTGCGTGATCAGGGGAGCTAGGGCATGCTCGATGATTCCGTCCAGCGGGGTTGCAGCTGCTTCTGCCCAGGCCGAGCGGAAAGTTTTTTCATCCAGAGCATCTTTCAGCATCTCCACCATCTTGTCATAATTGGCCTGGTCAGCTGGGTCGATCACTGAATTGAGCTGCATGCGTAGAACCTGCGCTGCTCCATACAGCCGGACAGCCTTTTGATATCCAATTTTGCGATGCTGGTAGGGCAGTATTTTTGCCTGGAGCATGGACGCTTCAGCCAGTTTTTCCAGACACCAGGCGATGCCGCCCCGGTCGCCGATTTGCATGCGGATGGACAGACTCTCTTCAATCAATTTTCTCATCCGGCTGAAATCACTTTGCAGCATTGCCACCCAGCCCAGCGAGCCCAGCGAAGCCGCCATTCCCCATTGTTCCCCCATCTTCCGGCGTAGTGTCAGGCTCTCCTCCAGCAGCTCGACTGCCTGTAGATACCGTCCTTGCCGGACCGCCAGCTCGCCCAGACCTGCCTGCGCCAGCGCTAGGTATGCCAGCACGCCCAGTTCCCGGAATAAGGGCAGGCTTTCTGTAAGCCGAATCTCCGCCTGATCGAAATCGCCGGAGCGCATCGCCGACCAGCCCAGCTGCAGCAGCATATCAGCCGCACCTGCCTTATTCCCGATCTCTCTGTTTATTTGGAGGGCTTCCTCGAACAGCTTGGGTGCGGTCTCGTAATCGCCGATCTCAGTCGCTAATTCTCCCAGCATATCAAGGGCACTGGCGATACCTTTCTTGCCTGTCGGCCCCAGCTCCTTGCTAAGCGCCAGCTCTTCTTCGGCGTGCAGGCGTGTTGCTTTATAATCGCTCTGTATATAGGCGAGGTTGGCAGCCCAATGCAGCGCCTGGGTGCGGTACGTGTTTCGCTGCTGAGCGGCAGGGTGTTCGAGTGCTCTTGAGAGGCGAGCCCGCCCTTCGCTGAAATAGCCACTCAGTCTCCAAAACTGCCCACAAGCCCCTGCCAGGCGTAAGCCCGGCGTTGCCCTTTCCGGAGATGTCTGGCTCCATTCCAGCGCAGATCGTAAATTGTCATGCTCTTTAAGAAATTGTTCTACCCATACAGGCTGGTCAGGTCCGACCAGGTGCTTTGCGTTTCTATCAGCCCAGCGGGTGAAATAATCCAGGTGCCGGTCGAGTATGGCTTCTGTTTCACCAGACTCGTCCAATCTCTGGCGGGCGTACATGCGGATGGTCTCCAGGTAGCGGTAGCGACTGCGTTCCTGGAATGTTTCTACCGCCACCAGTGATTTGTCCACCAGGCTCGACAGCATAGCCATTAGATCTGCGCGCCCGCCTCCACTGGCACAGATCCCCTCGGCTGACTCCAGCGTCCAGCCTCCCAAAAATATCGAAAGCTGATGGAATACATCCCGCTCGCCCTCAGTTAACAGGTCATAGCTCCAGTCGAGGGTCGCCTGCAGGGTCCGGTGCCGGTCTGGGGCGTTGTGCGCACCGCGAACAAGGATCTGGAAGCGGTCGTCCAGTCGTTCGGCGATCTGCCGGGGTGAGTATGCGCGCACCCGACTGGCTGCCAGCTCGATAGCCAGAGGGATTCCATCCAGGCGGCGGCAGATGTTCACCACCCACGAAATATTTTCGGCGGTCAGGTTGAATGCAGGAGCAGCTGCGCTCGCGCAGGTCAGGAAAAGCTGGACGGCTTCCGATCGTGTGTACCTGGAGAGGTTGTTCTGTTCGCTGGCCGGGTTGCGCCAGGGCTGCGGGTCGGGCAGCGAGAGCGGCGGGACGGTAAAGACAGCCTCCCCGCGCACCCCCAACGGCTCCCGGCTAGTGGAGAGCATGTGCATGCCGGGACAGCTTTCGAGAAGTTTGAGGCTGAATTGTGCGCAACCGTGCAGGATATGCTCGCAGTTATCGATCAGCAAGAGTGCACTTCGTGTCTGGAGATGGGAGATTAGAGAATCTGTAACACTGCCGCTCTCACGCTCGCGCACACCCAGGCTGGAAGCGACTACCTGGGCAACCAGAGCCGGGTCGGTCAGGGACGCCAGCTCCGTCAGCCAAACTCCATCTTCATAGTCTGCTACCAGCCCTCTCGCCACCTCAATCGCAAGCCGCGTTTTCCCACAGCCTCCTGGACCGGTTAGCGTCAGCAGGCGGTGCCCTTCAATTAGCCGTCTGACTTCTGCAATCTCCCGCTTCCGGCCAATGAACGGGCTGAGCGAGGCGGGTAGATTATCCACATGCTTCGGGTCGGTTTTTGAGGTCACGATTTTCCAAAGGCAGACACTAACAAATGGTGGTTACTTATAAGTATCTATGAATTTCATTATGTACCAATATTCATTATTCATCCTACCTTAAAGGAAAGCAAATTTCAAGAGCGGCATCGCTGCGTGTTTGTCCCGAAATTGGTAGGTGACTTTGGAAAAACGCACAGGGGCGAAATCCTGGACAAACACTCCCCTTAGGTAGCCAAACCCGAACTGGCTGATAACAAGTCATGCAACATCCCATTCTTTTTCTTGTATCCCCTGACTGTTCGGGTTCGCATCTTCATCCTTCCAATTACTTGCTCCGTACCATTGTTTGTCCAGGGTACATCTTTCTGCCAGTCAAAAATCCGATAACTCACCCAATGCTCGCTGAGCCCCAATTACCTTGACATCAGGGAGTTTTAGAACCACAATAGACATTGGCAAGTTCCTTGTTGAGAGATGGTCTCGTCCACTACCATTCTTAAAAGAAGCTTGCCATTTTATTAATAACCAACCAGATTTGGGACAATCACATCGCTGCCCTTGAGGGCGTTACGTAAGAGAAGTTTTTAGCTTCCAGTTGTGGGAATTGAGCGGTCAGGCGCAGGTTATCTCGCCGGAAGCCGCGCCCCCGCTCTTCGGTGAAGTGGATGCAGAATGGTGCGCACTGGTGCAGGTCCAACCGGAGCTGATCCAAATCCGCCGCTCGCAGGGTTGGGGCTATCTCGAGTCGCTCGAGCTGGCCGGCTTGCGGTAACTTGGCTGGGTCATGACCTCCGGTGACAGGATTTCGACTAGCTCGGCTTTGGAGAGAGAGCACTTTCATAAGCTAATAATCATCAGTCGCCCTTATATGCCTGCTCCAACAGCGGGATCTCGATCTTCTTCATCTGCAGCATGGCCTCGGTCACGCGCCGGGCTTTTTTGGGGTCCGGGTCGCTCATCAGCTCGATCAGCCTGGCGGGGACGATCTGCCAGGACAGACCAAACCTATCCTTGAGCCAGCCGCACTGCTGTGCGGATTCATCCCCTCCTTCGCCCAG
>JAWOHN010000226.1:0-18536 GCA_046485135.1 Anaerolineales bacterium
CTGCTGCGCCGAGCTATTGAAGCAGACCGGTTATTCTCGTCTATCCTCTTATGGGGGCCGCCAGGGACAGGTAAGACTACCCTGGCGATGGTGATCGCTAATCAGACGAAATCCCACTTTGAAACGCTTTCAGCAGTGCTGGCGGGTAAGGCTGAGCTACGTCAGGTGATCGAGCAGGCTCTGGAACGGCGCAGGCTGTACCAGAAGCGCACGATCCTGTTCGTGGATGAGGTGCATCGTTGGAACAAGGCTCAACAGGATGCGCTGCTACCGCATGTTGAGAACGGGACCTTCATCCTCATTGGTGCAACAACCGAAAACCCATATTTCGAAGTGATCGGCGCGCTGGTCTCGCGTTCTCGTGTCTTCCAGTTGCGCCCATTACAGGACAAAGACGTGCGCACCATTCTGGAAGCAGCTCTACAGGACCCTGAGCGCGGTTATGGGCAGCGCGACATCCAGGTGGATCAGAACGCCCTTGAGCACCTGATCCGCGTGGCTGGCGGGGATGCCCGCAATGCTCTTAACGCTTTGGAGCTGGCGGTAGAGAGCACACCTCCCAACCAGAATCGGGTAACCCAGATCACCCTGGACGTGGCTCAGGAGTCCATTCAGCGCCGGGCAGTGCTGTACGACAAAGACGGCGACGCGCACTATGACACCATCTCTGCTTTCATCAAGTCTGTGCGCGGTTCGGATCCCGACGCAGCCCTGTATTGGCTGGCAAAGATGCTATACGCCGGTGAGCACCCGCGCTTCATTCTGCGTCGTCTGATTATCCTGGCGGGTGAAGATATCGGGCTAGGGGACCCACTCGGGTTGGTGGTTGCAAACGCTGCCGCTCAGGCTTTCGATTATATTGGCCTGCCGGAGGGCATTTACCCGATTGTGGAGGCTACCCTTTATCTGGCAACGGCCCCTAAATCCAACAGCAGTGGGGCGTACTTCAAGGCTTTCCAGCTTATCGAAGAAGAAGGACGTATCGAGGTACCCACTCACTTGCAGGATGCCAACCGCGATGCCAAAGCCCTCGCGCACGGACAGGGCTACCAATATCCCCATGATGGGCCGCAGCATTTCCTGCCGCAACAATACCTGCCCCGCCCACTGCTGGGCACCTATTTCTACCAACCTTCTGACCAGGGTTACGAAGCCCAGGTCTCAGACCGGCTCAAACGCTGGCGAGAGGCGCAACGTGCGGCTTTAGGCATCACTCGCACGACCGAGGTCCCTGCTCTGTCGCAGGATGCCATCCAGGATATCAAACATAAACATAAGGGCAACGATAGGAGTTAACCAGAAAATTTATGCCAACCATCTACCTGATCCGGCACGGTGAAAACGATTATGTAAAAACCGGACGCCTGGCGGGACGCCTGCCAGGCGTCCATTTGAACGAAACGGGACGCCAACAAGCGCAGGCTGTTGCGAATGCGCTCTCCCAAGCGCTACCCAAGGAACAGGTCAAGGCTATCTATAGCAGCCCACTGGAGAGGGCAATAGAAACGGCCGCGCCCGTTGCTCAGGCTTTTGAATTAGAGACCGTTATTCGGGAAGGTCTGATTGAGACCCATTATGGGGAATGGCAGGATAAGTCGATCAAGGGGTTAAGCCGCTTGAAGATCTGGAAGCACGTGCAAGCGACGCCTTCTTTATTCAGCTTCCCAGGTGGTGAATCGTTCGCCGATGCGCAAAACCGGGTGGTAGCCGAACTTAAACACCTGCACAGTAACTATGAGGCAAAGGACATCATTCTGTGTGTATCGCACGCCGACCCAATCAAGCTGGCTGTGGCGTACTTCATCGGCTTGCCGTTGGATTTGTTTCAGCGCTTGCAAGTCGCTCCAGCTTCCATTAACGCATTATTCATCGATAACGGTATTAGCCGGTTACTGACTTTGAACTTCGATCTATCCTTATTTGCACCTTTACACAGCCATGGTTCTGGTGCAAAATAGATGTTCAAAACATCCAATTCCCGGACCAACCACGGTTAATAGCGCCATACCATCTGAAGATTTCAGGTTGTTCTGTTTCAATACAGGTAGATAACGGAGTTACTTATGTCTGAAAAAGAGATCGATATTCATCCGGTCACTCATATCACGACCGATGCGATTGGACAGCCAGGTAAACGGGTCTTTTATATCCAAGGCTGGCAGAATGAGCGCACTGTCACTGTCATCGTTGAGAAGATCCAGATCCAGTCTTTGGCTATTGGAGTCGACCAATTCTTGTCTGAGATACAAGAGAAGTTCCCGAACTTATCGGCTTCAACTGCAGATTATGTTGAAGAAAAGATGCGCATTCACCCGCCTGTCGACCCAATTTTTCGAGTTGGCGAGGTTGGGCTGGGCTACGACTCTGAAAATGACCTGGTCGTCCTGGTTGCCAGGGAGCTGCTGCCGGAGGGGGAAGACCCCGAAGGCGCAGGGGTAGTCCGTTTCTGGTGCACTCGTTCGCAACTGCAAGCAATGGCTCATTGGGGAATTCAGGTTGCAGCGCAGGGGCGTCCACTCTGCCAGCAATGTGGTCAGCCGATGGATCCGTCCGGTCACTTTTGCCCCAAGAAGAATGGGCACAAACATTAGCGCAGAACGCTAGATAGACTCGCGCATGCATTGCTCAATCCGTTGGATCAAGGATTTAATATTTTCATGACGGCGCCAATAGACCATATCCTGAGTGATTTAAAACAGGGTCGGTTGACGGTCCAAGGTGAGTTCCTATGGGGGTCGAATTATACCTTCCTGGTACAGGTTGAGCATGACGGACGCCAACTAGCAGCTGTGTACAAACCCAGCCGGGGAGAGCGCCCGCTGTGGGATTTCCCGCCTGCAACCCTGGCCCACCGGGAGGTGGCGGCCTTTTTGGTCAGCGAAGCTCTAGGCTGGCAGCTTGTGCCGCCGACCGTCCACCGAAAGAAAGGTCCTGCAGGCCCAGGCTCGTTGCAGCTCTTTATTGAGCATGATCCTGAATACCATTATTTCAACTTCAAAGAAATAGATCGCCAGCGCCTCCCCCGAGTGACTTTGTTCGATCTTTTAATCAATAACGCCGATCGCAAAGGCAGCCATATTCTGATTGATCCGGATGACCATCTGTGGCTGATTGATCACGGCATCTGCTTCCATGTGGAAGACAAACTCAGGACAGTGATTTGGGATTTTGCGGGGCAGAGCTTGCCAGAGGACCTGTGCGCTGATTTGAGCCAGTTTGGTCAGGCGCTGCAAACCGACTCAACCCTGATTGAGGAACTGCAGGAGCACCTCAGCCAGGAGGAGGTTACAGCCATGCTCCACCGTGCTGAGATTTTATTGGCTCAGGGTCGCTTTCCCAGTCCGCATTCCGGCCGCCGTTTTCAACCCTGGCCTCCCCTTTGAAATTACGCCTGAAGGCCGTTTTTGACAAACCAAAAGGAGTAGCAAAATGACCAACTATAATCTGGCTTTGTTGGGATTTGGGAATGTCGGGCAGGCTTTTGCACGCCTGTTGATCCGCAAGCGGAGCGAGATGCTTTCCCAATTTAACCTGACCTGCCAGGTAACAGGTATCTACACCTCCCGTCACGGTGCAGCCATTCATCCATCAGGACTGGATCTCGAGCAGGCCCTGGCAGCGATGGATCGCCAGGACGGTTCTTTGCAGGAATTATCTTCACAACCCCAGCCGCAAGACGCCATAGACTTCATTCAACGCTGCCAAGGGGATGTGCTGTTTGAAACCAGCCCGGTCGATTACCTAACCGGTGAGCCAGCCGTGACCTATTTAGGAACGGCTCTAAAAAGGGGTATGCATGCGGTCACTGCTAACAAGGGGCCGGTCGTGCATGCTCATCGCCAATTGACTGATCTGGCTGAATCAAAGGGCTTGAAATTTTATTATGAGTCGACTGTGATGGATGGCGCGCCGATCTTTTCTCTGTTTCGGGAAACACTTCCGGCTGCGCGACTGTTGGGCTTTACGGCGATTTTGAACTCCACTACCAATTTGATCTTGACGCGTATGGAACAGGGCGACACAATGGAATCTGCTATTGCCTATGCCCAATCCATTGGCGTGGCTGAAACCGATCCGTCCGGTGATGTGGACGGCTGGGACGCGGCTGTGAAAGTAGCCGCATTGGTTACCGTGCTGATGGGCATTCCCATGAAGCCAGATCAGGTGCAGCGGGAGGG
Organism: Anaerolineales bacterium; assembly: GCA_046485135.1. Lineage (GTDB taxonomy): Bacteria > Chloroflexota > Anaerolineae > Anaerolineales > UBA4823 > CAZAQS01. The sequence goes on from JAWOHN010000226.1 coordinate 4,179, forward strand.
AATTCGTGGATTGGATGCCAGCCGCTTGCAGGAAGCGCGCTCACAAGGGGCGCGTTGGAAATTGGTTTGCAGAGCGCGCCGGCAAGGGAAAGAGGTCGAGGCAAGTGTTAAACCTGAGCTGGTTGATCCAACTTCGCCATTATTCAACACAGAAGGGACCACCAGCATTGCCCAGTTTGAGACCGATGTCCTGGGGTATTTTTCGGTGATAGAAACCGATCCCGGACCGGAAACCACTGCGTATGGTATGCTGGCAGATTTTCTTAACATTGTCAAAGGGGAAATGTCACCTTGACTCTTGTTTGCCTGTCCATTATACTCATACCGTTCGGGGCGTAGCGCAGTCCGGTAGCGCACCGCGTTTGGGACGCGGGGGCCGGCGGTTCGAGTCCGCCCGCCCCGACAGCCAGTTGATTTGCTGTAAGGCTGAGCAGTATTAAAAAGAAAGTACGTGGGCGACATATGTCGCCCACGTACTTTTATGCTTGAGCAATAAACCTGCTATCTTGAAGATGTATTTACTTTCTGCTTTAACGTCCGGGTCAGGATCTTTTCTAATTCATCTTGACCGGCGCCTTTGCGTTTCGCTTTATTTTCCGGGGCTTTTTGAGTGGTTTTGACCCGTTCCATTGCTTCTCGCAACGCCATTTCCATAGCCGTAGGAACTACTTCTACCTTTTCTTTTTCTGGTTCTGCAGGGTTTTTGCTTTCTTTCGGCTTTTCCTGAATTTCCTTGGCTAACTTGATAGGTTTTTCTTCCAGGGCTTTCATGCTGAGTTTGATTTGTTTCTTTTGCCGGTTGACACCCAATACCATTACTTCAACTTCGTCGCCTTCTTTGACAACATCACCTGGGTTGCGGATATAATCATGGGTCAATTCACTGACATGAACCAGCCCAGGACGTTCTGCTCCAATGTCGACAAAAACACCAAATTTTTCCAACCGGCTGACTTTGCCTTTGACGACCATGTCCTTTTTAATCTCGCGCCACTCCAGTTCCAGTGGTTCGATCATGGTCAGTTCAACGCGTCCCTTTTGGGGATACACTCGACGAACCCACACATCTACTGTTTGACCCACCTGCACCACATCCTCGACCCGGTTGACCGGTTCTTTGGTGAGTTGAGAAATGTGGACAACACCTGGAGTGTCCATCCCAATATCCACAATCGCACCCGCTAAAGTGGTTTTTACCACTTTGCCAGTGTAATGGGTTTTCCGTTTAATATCATCCAAATTTGCCGGAGTCGCCACATCGTTCGGTTCCATAGCGCCACTCTCCCATTCATCCAGTTTTCACGCGACCGTGGATTATACCTTGGGACACGCAATAAGTCAAAGCCCCGGGTGAAATCCTTGGTTTAGTCAAGCGTCCTGCAATCAATAAATATCACAGGCTTGCGCGTGTCGCTCCGGGGTGCCGGAGGCTGCCCGGTCCAGTCTAGCAAGGGCTTCAGGAGATTAGTAAACGGTTTCCAGGAAGCGAGCAGAAGTGAACTCGGATATCTAAGTATAACACGAGATTGGAGCGCGACCCTGGAAGATTAAATTAGCCTTGGGTATTGCTGTGGGAGGACGGCGGTTACGGTGCAAACGGAAGTTGGGTCACCCTGGCAGTAATCGGGTTTTCACCTTCGTTCAGGATCAGTAGCGTATCAGGTTGGTTATAGGGTCGTTTGACGATCGCCAGCGCAATGGGTCCAAAACGAGACGATAGCACCGCTGATGTGATCGCGCCAACCGGCTTTCCTTCAGCTTGTAGTTGGGCTGCGACCGGGGTCTCAGCGCTTAAAAATAAACCAACCAGCTTTCGGGTGACCTTATCATAGGTAGTTTGCCTGGTGATAACCTCCTGACCGGTATAGCAACCTTTCTCATCAGAAATTGCGCTCTCCAGGTTAACTTCCAGGGGGGTGTATTCATTGCTCAATTCGTTTGGTTTAGATGGCAGTCCCGCTTCCACCCGCAAGATCTCATAATCGTTGTGGGTTAACTCTTTTACTCCCGCCTCGAATAAAGAACTGCGAATCCGCTCTTGCCACGCTGAAGTCGCGCAGATGCGAAACCCAAGCCCTAATTGAGAGTTATGTTGGAAGAGCCTTATTACCCCAGCATCAGCTTGAGTTGTTAGCAGTTGGCCTGTCTCTGGCAGAGAGTCAAAACCAAGCCATGTGAGGGCTTGCCCGGCATTTGGTCCAATTAAATCAATATGGATGTAATTGTCGCTTATCTCAAGCAGCTTGACTTGGTCCATGAAAAAGATCCGGCTATTGAAATAGGATGTGGTAGCTGGAGCGTTCCCGGGTAAAGTAAGCGCCTGTATAGCAGGTTCGTTTCCAGACTGGTCTTCAAACAGGTAGAGCACGTCTAATATCCGCCCGGTAGGAGAGCTCAGAACGGTGGTTAAAATGCGTTCGCTGGATAACAAACGGAAATCGTTAGTGGTCTGGCGTTGCAAGAAATCGGCGTGGCTTTTCCCGCTCACTTTGATCACACCTACCAAGGGTTGTTCATAAAAAAACGTATCTTGATTGTTTTGGTTTTGGATCGATTCACCCATTTGATCTGGCTCCGTTTGTAGCTGTTCAGGCTGAGATCGAAGAATTCTAACGCAATTTATAAAATAGGCGGGCATTGCTATGCCCGCCTATTGATTAATCGATTTTTTGGTTATTGCAACGCAACCGGAAGAGGGGTGCCGCTTTTCTTTGTGATGGGTGGGGGGAAGATTGACTCAAATTCTTCCCGCGAGATTGTTTCGACTTCCAACAAGCGTTCAGCAACTGCATCCAATTTATCCCGGTATTCCCTCAAGATGGTCTTGGCCCTTTCGTACGCTTCGTTCACGATGGTTTGGACCTCTTTATCAATCAGTTCGGCAACTGCTTCAGAGTAGTCGCGCTGCTCAGAGATCTCTCGACCCAGGAAGATAAGCTCCTCTTTTTGACCATAGACCATTGGACCAAGCTTAGCGCTCATGCCCAGGCGGGTGACCATGGCGCGAGCCATCTTCGTGACTCGCTCTAGGTCATTAGATGCACCAGAAGTGATGTCAGTAAAGACCAATTCTTCGGCTGCGCGCCCACCCAGGGTAAAAGCCAGATCATCCAGGAATTTCGCCCGGCTCATCAATGTGCGGTCTTCCTGGGGCAAAGCCATCGTATAGCCGCCAGCCATGCCACGGGCAACGATGGTAATTTTATGTACCGGGTCCGTGTTGGGTAGGACGTGAGCAACTACTGCGTGACCAGCCTCATGATAAGCAACAATGCGTTTTTCTTCTTCGCTGATCAAGCGGCTGCGGCGCTCAGGTCCGGCTATGACTCGCTCAATGGCTTCTTCAAATTCCAAATGACCAATAATCTTTTTGTTTCGGCGGGCAGCCAGAATGGCGCCCTCGTTGACCAGGTTTTCCAGATCAGCGCCTACAAAACCGGGGGTTGATTTCGCCAGGGTAGCCAGGTTTACATCTGGAGCCAGGGGCTTGCCTTTCACGTGGACTTTCAGAATGGCCTCTCGACCGCGCATATCAGGTCGATCGAGCACCACGCGCCGGTCAAAACGCCCGGGGCGCAATAAGGCTGGGTCAAGGATATCAGGCCGATTTGTAGCGGCAACAATGATGACGCTGGTATCGGTGTCAAAGCCATCCATCTCTACCAGCATCTGGTTCAGGGTTTGTTCGCGCTCATCGTGGCTGCCACCCAGGCCTGCGCCGCGTTGCCGCCCGACTGCATCAATCTCATCGACGAAAACAATGCAGGGGGAATGACGCTTGGCCTGGTCGAAGAGGTCTCGTACGCGGCTGGCGCCCACGCCGACAAACATTTCAACAAACTCAGATCCCGAGATGGAGAAGAACGGCACGCCAGCTTCACCGGAGACTGCTTTTGCCATGAGTGTTTTGCCAGTGCCCGGAGGGCCGACCAGCAAAACGCCTTTTGGTATGCGCGCGCCTAATGCAATGAATTTCTCTGGTTCGCGCAGGAACTCAACCACTTCGTAGAGTTCTTCTTTGGCTTCTTCTACACCGGCGACATCTTCAAAGGTCACGGTTGGCTGGTCGCCTGTAAACATACGTGCTCTAGATTTTCCAAAAGACATGGCTGCATTATTGCTGCCCTGCGCCTGTCGAAAGACAAACCAGAATACACCTGCCAGGATCAAGAAAGGCAAGATATAACCCAGGGCAGTAGCGATTCCTAGCCATGCGCTAGGAGGTTTAATCTCAATTTTGACATTGTCTGGTTGCAATTGGTCGGCTGTAACCCCCAGAGAAATTAGCTGTTCTACTAACGTAGCAGTCGCTTCTTTATGAGAGCTTCGCTCTGTTCCATTTGCATAAATGACACGTAGACGATTGTCATCTTCTATGATGCGGGTAATACTCCCAGCCCGGATATCAGCCGCTACTTCACTTATTGTTAAAGCTTCCTGGATGGTGGCTTGCTGCTGAAAATTGTATACCACCATGGCAATGATGGCTACAAACAGCAGCAAGTAAATGATCGAATATCTGTTACGAGGCGGATTCACGTATACCTCCAAATTGGGTAGCAGAACTCTATTCTGCAAGTAGATTATACCAATCTCTTACCCAACCTGGAAGTTATTGGGACAGAAAATGAGCGATTCTAATGGCATTCTTACAATTGACGTTGCTGCTCGGGCCTGAGATTTTTTCCGGGGAATTTATCCCTCAAGCAGACCAGGTACCAATCGAATAACAATGATTCAGGGTGAGAACTGCCCCTACCAGCCCATCTGCCGGAGTAATCGTAGCAAGAAAGAACGGATTTTTGCCCAAAGCTGGTACCTGTGAGGCTTGATTTTCCACCTGGTAGGAAATGGTCCGCTCCACTGGGCTACCGCCGCGCCCCAGGTCAATCCTGCGCCAAACCCAACGAACACAACTCGATCATCTGGTTTGAGCAACCCTGCTTCCACGGCTTCACAGACAGCAATGGGTATGGATGCTGTGGAGGTATTCCCGTAGCGATCCAAGTTAATGACGCATTTCTCAATAGGGATGCCCAACCCGCGCGCGGCCGATTCAATAATGCGGCGGTTGGCTTGATGCGGGATGACCAGATCGATATCTTCAATTTTGAGATCAGCAGCCTGGATGGCTTCCTTGGTCGCCTGTGCCATGACCCGGGTGGCGAAACGGAATACCTCGCGACCGTTCATTTGAATATAATGAGACCCGTTCTTAATTGTTTCAGCGTTGGCAGGGTAGCGACTGCCCCCAGCTGGAAGGGATAGATGGTCGCTGCCTGATCCATCCGACCGCATCACGGATGAAAGTTGCCCCCCCGGTTCTTGGCTGGCTTGCAAAACAAAGGCTCCCGCGCCATCTCCAAAAAGAATGCAGGTTTCCCGATCCTGCCAGTTGACGATTCTGGACAGGGTCTCAGCGCCGATCACCAGAGCATTGTCTATTGATCCGCTGTAGATGGCCTGGCTGGCCATGTTCAGCGCGAAAATAAAGCCGGTGCAGGCGGCTAACAGGTCAAAAGCACCCGCTTTGACTGCTCCCAGGCGATCTTGGACGATGCAAGCGGTAGCTGGAAAAATATGCTCAGGAGAGGATGTGGCTACGATGATTAAGTCCACATCACTTGGCTTCAGGCTGGCTACTTCCAAGGCATTTAAAGCTGCTTGGGTGGCCAGGGAAGCAGTGGTTTGATCCGGGCTGGCAATACGGCGCTCTCGAATCCCTGTTCGAGATACAATCCATTCTTCGCTTGTATCCACGATTTTCATCAGGTCGGCGTTGCTCATGATTTTTTCCGGAACCGACATCCCCCAACCGGTGATATGGGCATAGCGGTTCATGCTGTCACCTGGTTAAACCGGCTGAGGATGATGGTGGCGTTGTGGCCGCCGAAGCCAAATGAGTTGGACATCACCCGGTCCACCTGTTGCGCGCGCGTATGGTTGGGAACGTAATCCAGATCACATTCAGGATCCGGGGTCTCATAGTTGATGGTAGGGGGCAGCTTGCCCTCCTGCAAAACTTTAACACAGACCAGGGCTTCCAAAGCTCCTGAGGCGCCAAGTAGATGCCCGGTCATTGATTTTGTGGATGAAACTGGGATTTCGTACGCCAATTCGCCGAACACGGCTTTAATGGCTGCGGTTTCACTTTTGTCGTTGAGCGGTGTACTGGTACCATGCGCGTTGATATATTCGATGTCCTGTGGCCTCAGGCTGGCATCCTCCAAGGCCAGCTGCATACAGCGGGTTGCACCGGCTCCATTTTCGGCTGGCGCAGAGATATGGTAAGCATCGTTGGTGGTACCATAGCCGCTCAACTCCGCCAGGATATGCGCTCCTCGCGCTTGGGCGTGTTCAAAATCCTCCAAAACCACTACCGCCGCTCCCTCGCCCATCACAAACCCGTTCCGGTGAAGGTCAAAAGGTCGGGAGGCGCGCTCGGGTTGGTCGTTCCGGTTTGACACAGCGTTCATCACGCTCAGACCGGAGATGGCCAGCGGCAGTATCGATGCTTCTGATCCACCAGCCAGGATGATATCCGCCTGGTCGCGCTGGATGATGTGCGCCGCCTCTCCAATGGCGTTGGTGCCGGTTGCGCAAGCCGTTACCACTGCCATATTTGGGCCGCGCAACCCGAATTGAATGGCAACCATCGCAGCAGCAGAGTCGGCCAGCATCATTGGGACTAAGAAAGGGCTGACCCGTTTTGGCCCGCGCTCAACAAACACTTGCATTTGCTCGACCAGCGTTCCCAACCCGCCAATTCCGCTGCCTATGACCACCCCCACCCGGTCGCGGTTGCTGTTGGTTACTTGCAATGCAGCATTTTCTATGGCCTGGCCGGCTGCTGCCAGCGCAAATTGACTGTAGCGGTCCATGCGGCGAGCTTCACGACTGCCAAAACGTGCAACCGGGTCAAAATCCTTGACCTCAGCAGCAATCTGGCATTCGAAATTGGACGCATTGTAATGGGTAATATGACTCACACCGGATTTTCCGTCCAGGAGGCTGCTCCACAAGGTGTTAACATCGTTGCCCAGTGGGCTGATGCACCCCAACCCCGTGATAACGGTTCGTTTTTTCATAATTTGACCCATACCTCCTCAATCTTCAAAAATACTGGGTAATCTCTACATCAAGTACTTGGGTTAATTACTTTATCTAACACCGCCTCCATGCAAAGGAGGCGGCATCCAGGACGAAATATGACAATTTGAGATAACTATGAGAAGGCGTTCACAACCTGGTAAGCTTGCTGAATATGCAAGCGATCGTGAGATGTAATGATCCCCACCAATTCCTGAATATGGGTTGGACCGAGAATTGCGTGCCGTGCAGGCCGCTGCCAATCATCTGGCGCCAGGTTTTCCAGGATAGACAACAACTCAATCCGGGTAGACATAAAACTGCTGAGGGCTTCTGTATGATCTTGCAAGATATATTGGCGTTCCGATGCCCAAGGATCGGTGTCCTTTCCAGGAATGAAGGGGTTCGACTCTTGGATTACCTTCCTGATGCGGGGCAGGTTAACTTCAGCTTCAACGTCCCTCAGATGACACAAGATTTCAACCAGGGACCATTCATTGGGGTGGGGCTTCTTTATCCATGCGGATGCAGGTATCTTGCGGCTTAATGTATCGATAGCCGTGGCAGCCCCTGCCAGGTTTGCCAGGATAGCACCGGTTGTGGATGAATTGGGTGATAGCTCTTCAGGAGGAATGGAATCAAGCCAGGGCAGAAATTCATCCAGAGAGTCATAGGCGATGGTCGATTCAGCGCCTTCCGGTGCTGTTAAAATACCATCATCCAACCAGAATGTAGCCAATCCTGCCTGCCTGGCCGCGGCAATATCGCTGACGGGATTATTGCCCACCATTACCACTGGACCATCTGGCTGGCCGATGACGCCTAGAAACTCGCTGTAATAAGCGGGGTTAGGCTTGGCAAAGTGGAAGGTTTCGTAAGACGGAACCAGGGCATAGGGATATTTCTGCGCTGACAGACCCGCCCAATCCAAGCGTTGAAGGATGGCAGTGAGCGGGAAGAGTGGGTTCGTGGCGATGCAAACCTGGTACCCGCGCTCAAAAGCTGCTTTGACCAGTTTGACCGCCTGGGGTTTGGCTTTCGTTAATGATTTGAGTGTGGGAAATACATCGCCATAAAAAGCGTCGATCACACTGCGCAAATCTTCTTTCTTTTGATTGATCGCTGGATAGAAGGCCTCATCAAAGACCTCTTCTAAAGTTTGGTCAGGCCTCCGGTTCGATACCATTTGTTTTGTGGCATACAATAGCTTTGTTACGAAAATTTGCGGATCGAGGATCGGTTGGACATGCTTACCAAAGGCCTTTAGGTAGCCTTCAACAAAGCCGTCCATATCGTTCTCTAGCAATGTGCCATCCAGGTCAAGCAGCAACGTCAGGGTCATCGGACTCTCTTTCGAAAATGGGAGGCACAGGATGGCATTCTCCGCAACCGATATGGGGATCGAAATTTTCCCGCATGGTTTTAGTGCAATATGTGCTAATGTAGACCCTCCGTTTCAGAAAAGGGAATGGTCGTTCTAACTTGGGTTCCAGGACCAGATTTTGGCAGGCATTGGCGCGCAGGATTTCTGGGACTGGGCAGCTGAAGCACAAATCCTTCGTCCACCGCAGGGGCGGGGAGGCGCTGTCCAATAACCGGCATTCCTCAGTCTCCCGGCCGCGGAAATAGTTTCCATAAAAATAGCGACATTCTTTTCCAGCAGGGGTGCGCATTTTTTTTGATAAGGATGGCTATGCGCGTGTGAGATAACTTCCGTTGCGGGTATCCACTCGGATGGTATCGCCCTCTTCGACAAAATTTGGCACCTGAACAGATAGACCTGTTTCTGTGTGGACCTTCTTTGTGACACCCGTGGCAGTGTCTCCGCGCACAGCCACATCCGCCTGGACGACTTTTAAGTCCACCGAGGTAGGAAGCTCTACATCCAACGGTTCCCCATCATAGAATGTCAGCTTGACCTCCAAGTTTTCGGTCAAATACAAAGCCAAATCACCCAGTGTTTTCAAGCTCAGCGCGGGCTGTTCGTAAGTATCCAGATCCATGAAGTGATAAAACTCGCCGTCGTTATACAGGTATTGCACATTATGATAATCCAGGCGAATATCCTGAACCCGGTCGCCGGATGTGAAAGTTTTCTCTAAGGTCGTGCCATTTCGCAGATCAACAGCTTTGATACGGATGGTTGCGTTGCCTCGACCCGGTTTGTGGTGATGGTAATCCAATACTTTGTAAAGGTTACCATCCATCTCAAATGTAACGCCTTTGCGTAGATCGTTTACGTCTATCATAAAAAAATGCCTCGTTCTTGTTTAGATTTCTTGGTACGCTGTGAATCCTTCAAAATTTTCTTCTACCGAAAGGATTAACGTTCTGCAATTTCAAACGCTTCAGCGGCGTTGGTTCAGTTGTGGACCGGTCGTGAAACGCAATGAATGATTATAGCCCACGCAATAAGGGGTGGCAAGAGGCATTTGCGTGCCTGTGCAGCTCATCCCTAATTCGCACAAAACGCAGTGCTACTCTGATCGACTTTGAGATCGCCATTCCCCCTGATCGCATTCAATAGGTAATTTTTTGACGCATGTGGTAAACTTTTATCGTATGCGAATGATGCAAATTCAACATAACTGCTCAAGTGTAAACATCTGCGCAGGGATGGGGAGGCAGGCAATGGAAAATAAGCGCCGGTTGCTCTATATCGAGGACGAACCAGAGATGATCGAGCTGGTCAAGTTGATCCTTGCCCGCCGGGGTTTTGAGGTCATAGGCGCCAATGGCGGTCGTGAAGGTCTGGAGGCCATCCGTAGCTTGCTGCCGGACCTGGTCTTGCTGGACCTGATGATGCCTGACATGGATGGTTGGGATGTTTACCAGCAGATGAAAGCGGATCTTGCCACCCAGAAGATCCCTGTAATCATCATAACTGCTAAAGCCCAAAGCATTGACAAAGTTCTCGGGTTGCATATTGCTAAGGTGGACGACTATATCTCAAAGCCTTTCAGCCCCAGCGAATTGGTTGAAAGCGTGGATAAAGTATTGGCCCGCCTTGAGCAGACTGACTAAAAATCTGGATGAAGGATGGTAAGGTTGAGTAGGGGTGGGGTGACCTAATTTCCATCAAACACGGCGCATGAAGCAGGTCATTGTCCAAAACCTGGATCACCCACAGAACAAGCCACTCAGAGCTGTTTATTGCGATTCATTTGCCTGCCGGTTGCGCGGACTGACCTTCCGGCGCAGTTTAGATGTGGGTCAGGGCCTGCTGTTGGTACAAAGCCGTGACAGCCGGATGGATGCTTCAATCCATATGCTGGGAGTATTCATAGACTTGGGGATCATTTGGATCAACAGCAAAGGTCTGGTTGTGGATACTTGCCTGGCCCGGCGCTGGCATTTGGCATATTTCCCCAAAAACCCTGCTCGGTTCATTTTGGAAATTCATCCGGACCGGTTGAATGAATTTAATATTGGAGATAAAGTTCGTTTTGAAGATTACCGCCCTGCATAAATTCTCAGCCCTGGCGCTGATATTACTGGTTTTGCTTGTTCCAGCCAGCCTGGCCCAGGCGCAAGAAGATCAGGCAGACTATCCGGTTTATGTTGTCCAAGCCGGTGATAATATCTCTGCCATTGCCTCGCGTTTCGGCGTGTCCGTTACAGATCTTGCCCAGGTTAACGGAATCTTGAATGTCAATATAGTTAACGCAGGGGACGAGTTGAGAATTCCTGGCTTAACCGGTATTCAGGGGAGATTGGTGACTGAGGTGATTGAGTATGGTGAAACCCTGCGGAGCTTAAGCAGGCTCTACCAGGTTCCGGTCGAAGTTATTTCTTACCTGAACCATATCACCAGTCCTATCGAGCTTTATGCCGGCTCGAACTTAATTATCTTGGAGAAAGATGAGGCAGGCCTATCTGGGGAACGCGCCTCCTTAAAGCCGGGTCAATCCTTGCTGGAGATGGCCGTTCTGCAGGGGACGGATGTTTGGACGCTGGCAAATATGAATTATTTGCAGGGGACCTGGGAAGCGCTGCCCGGGGATGTCCTGCGCCTGCCCAACCAGGGTGCGGATGGACCGGGCTCTCTGCCGGGAGCAATCACACGCATTGAAGTCGGCCCTCTTCCCTTTGTTCAGGGGAAAACCAGCGTGATCCAGTTGCAAGCCGAGCAGCCGCTGACCATTACAGGCCAGTGGATGGACGGTCCTTTGAACTTTTTCCGCCACCAAGATGGCAGTTATGTCGCTATCCAGGGTGTGCATGCCATGTTGGAACCGGGCGTATATCCCCTGACCTTGTCAGGAAAATTGGAAGATGGGACTCCCTTTGGGTTCTCACAGCTGGTCCAGGTAAATGCGGGCGGGTATGTGTACGAAGAGATTCCTGGCGTAGACCCAATAACATTAGACCCGTCTGTGAGCAGGCCAGAGGATGAGCAATGGATAGCTCTGGTTGAGCCTGTGACGGTTGAACGCCTGTGGGACGGTGTATTTGAATTCCCTTCTCCACCCCATTTCTATGGATGTTGGCCCTCTATGTTTGGGAGTCGCCGGAGCTACAATCAAAGCGGCTATTTTTACTTTCATACCGGTCTGGATGTTTGTGGACAGGTGGGAGATGATGTATTTGCTCCGGCTAGGGGTCAGGTGGTTTTCACAGGTGAGATGACTGTGCGTGGGAGCGCCATCATGATCAATCATGGTTGGGGAATTTATACCGGTTATATGCATCTGTCTGATATTTTGGTCAATATCGGAGATTGGGTAGAACCGGGCCAATTGATCGGCAAGGTCGGTGCTACCGGACGGGTAACCGGACCTCACCTGCATTGGGAGATTTGGGCAGGGGGCGTGCAGGTTGATCCACTCGATTGGTTGGCTCAGGAATATCCTTAAGCTTGCTCTACCCAATGATCAGGCTTCGTTTTCGTCTTCCGCTTCCTCGTCACTCAAATCGAAGTCCTGGTTTTCAAGCTGCCCAGAATAGTACTCATCCAGCAAGGCTTTTGATCGTTCCAGGTCTTCTTCTGGCACCAAGATTTGGACTCTGCCCAACCGGCCGACTCCCAACCCGTAAGCTCGCCCAGCTCCCTCTTGCGAGATGAAAACTTTGATACCCTGCGCCTCCAACATGCCGCGCAGAATCTCGGCTTGAATTTCCCCGGCAACTTCTACTGCAACTTGCCAACGCTCTTCAGACATACTATTTTCTCCTTACGTGATAGAGTATAATATTATACGGCGTAAAATGCAAAAACATCTCCGGCAAATCGTTATCGAGGCAATGTATGGTAGTGGCTCAGTTTACCCTCCGTGAGGATTATTGGAACACGTTTGAACTCCAAGAAGAGGATATTGAATTTCTTTATACCTATTTGTTAGATAAAGAAATTCCCCTCACCTCACAGGAACTCATTTCTGCTCTGGTTGAGGAGCGGATCCGGCGAGAGAAAATAGAAATCGACCGGCAGCGCAGCTTAAAAGGGGATATTTTTCTTCCAAGAGAACACTACTCCCCTGGACAGAGCCTGGTATTTCCTGCTTTTGAATGGCGAAGTGGGCAGGTTGTCAGCAGCCGGCCTGGACGAAATCCTGATTTAGGCCTTTTTGACGTCATCCGGGTCAAGTTTGAGGATGGCGTCGAGAAAGAATTCGCCACCGGGCTTGCAGACCACCGGCTCAATGAGCCAATAGACATGAGCCAGGTTGATGGGTCGATGGATCACCAGTCCGTTCTGGATGAATACCAGACTGTGCTTTTAGGGCGATTGGAAGAAGACCTGTCCACCAATCCGAATTTTGTCCGTATCGCCGGACGCTGGTTCCCGCGCGCCCTGGTGGTGGACGTGAATGCTGGGCATTTAAATCTGGCTGAGGCAGTGTTGGATATGGCTGGTGGCGGTCCCCTGCCCACCAGTGAGTTGTTAAAGCAGCTTGAGCTACCCACCAATGTAAACCCAAAGTTGGTGGAGTTTTCTCTTGATTTGGCTTTGCAAGAAGATCCGCGCTTTGACGAAGTTGGTCCGGCAGGTGAGGTATTGTGGTTTTTGCAACGCCTGGAACCGTTGGAAGTGCAGCAGACGCCTGCATATCTCCAATACCATGAAATGGATTATAAGCGCTCTTTGTTGACCGAGGAGATGTTGTCTTTGGAGCGAGAGTTAGATGACGAACTCTCTATGCTTGAGGATGATCACAATCCCAATGAAGTTGAAGTTCGCCTGATTTTCCCGCATTGGCGATCTGGTACGCTCCCGCTTTCAACCCGTATGCAGGGTCTTTTTCCAACAGCTTACGAGACGCCCCGCATCCGTTTTATGCTGGTCGATGGAGATAGCGGGGAAAAATTCCCGGGCTGGGTCGTCCGGTCGAAGCGATATGTTTTTGGCCTGCGTGAGTGGTATGAGAGCAAGGGATTAATTCCTGGAAGTGTCATCTGGGTCCGGCGCGGCAAAAGGCCGGGTGAGGTCATTGTGCAAAGCGACGGACGACGACCCTCCAGAGAATGGATTCGTACATTGCTGGTCGGCTCGGATGGCGGTATTGTCTTTGCCATGCTGAAACAGGTTGTTGCTGGTTCTTACGATGAAAGAATGGCTATCGCCGTTCCAGATGTTGCTGCAGTGGACGATATCTGGCAAAAGGTGCATAAAGATCGGGTTCCATTCGAGCGCATTGTTGTCAACACTGTCCGCGAGTTGGCAAAACTGAACCCGCAAAGCCATGTACATGCCAGTGAGTTGTATGCAACGGTCAATATCATGCGGCGCTGTCCACCTGGGCCAATCTTAGCCTTGCTTTCTTCTCGCCCGTGGTTTGTACACGTCGGTGATCTCCATTTCCGGTTTGATGACTCGGAGAGCGGGTAAGTCAAGGAGGATTTTGTGAGTGATGTAAGGCGATTCAGCATCGTCAAACCCACATTACAAACCCGTTACCATATTGATTTTGATTGGTGGGGGCAGAGTGACCGTGATTGGCGTGTGCACCTGATGAGCTTATTATGCGCCGAGCACCAGGAAGCCTTCGCTGATTTCAAGGCGAATGAAATGGTAGATTGGATAGACCCAGACACTGCCGAGGTTCAACTGGTTGATGGTCTCCAGCACATATTAATAACTCATTGTGCAAAAGAAGCAGGCTTTATTTCGGAACGAACTGCTTTGGTAGATGCGGCCTTCCGCCTTTTCCTGGCCAATGGGAATGACCCTATGACGGTATCCGAGATGGCTGAGAGATTAAACCGGCCTGCGCATATCATCTTGAAAACCTTATCGGGTGGAAGGGTATATCGAGGTTTACGCCCGGT
>JAWOHN010000233.1:0-6101 GCA_046485135.1 Anaerolineales bacterium
TCTTTGAGGAAGCTTACTGGGTAGGTCTGTGGCAGGACCCGGACCTGTTTGGCATCTCAGAGCGCCTGCAGAATGTCAAGATTTCCGGCGCTACCCCCTTCTTTAATGTCTGGGAATGGGATCTGCAACAATAAGGTCCTATCCAGTACTTTCGACATAGGATTAATAGCCCTTCTCCCCGTCTTCCTCAACTGAGGCGGGGGAAGGGCGCGGTTGGAAAGGATAGAATGAGCCGCTACATCATCCGGCGCTTGCTGCAAGCCATTCCGTTATTGTTCATCATCAGTATTATCCTGTTTGTGTTGATGCAGAACATGGGTGACCCGTTAGCCACCATGGGTGGGCGCACACCCACCCGCTCGGCAGACCGGGAGCGTTTATCACGCCAGCTCGGTCTGGACAAGCCGGTCTATCTTCAATATATCTACTGGCTGGTGGGCAATGACTGGACCATGGTTGACTTAGATGGAGATGGCGAGGCGGAGACGCCTGGGACTCGTAAGGGTGCGCTGCGTGGGGATTTTGGTACTTCGATTGTCAATCGCGGCCGCCCGGTAACTACGGTGATCATGGACCGGTTGCCGAACACGCTGCTGCTGATGCTGACTGCTGAAGTGGTGATTATCCTCAGCGCCTTAGTGGTGGGGGTTTATTCGGCCTTGCGCCAGTATTCCCTACTGGATAATATCATGACGGGTATCTCATTCGTTGGCTTCTCCATGCCGATCTTTTTCATTGCTCTGCTTACCATGTATATCTTTGCCGTCAACTTCAAACGCTGGGGACTGCCCTACCTGCCCACTGTGGGGATGTTCGACCCGGCGGTGGGCAAGACGCCGGCTGAGGTGGCTCGCCATATGGTCCTACCGGTCTTCAGCATCGCCTTCATCAGCTTTGCTGCTTACAGCCGCTATATCCGCAGCACCATGCTGGATGTACTCAACCAGGACTATATCCGCACCGCCAGATCGAAGGGCTTACCGCACCGCCAGGTGGTATTCATCCACGCCCTCAAAAACGCCTCTCTGCCAATCGTTACCATCATTGGTCTAGACCTGCCCCTGCTGTTGAGCGGCGCAATCGTGACCGAGCGCATCTTTGCCTGGCCTGGGATGGGGCGCCTGTTCCTGGATCATGTCTCGCGCGGCGACACGCCGGTGGTCATGGGTATCTTGATGATGGTCGCGATGGCTGTGGTCATCTTCCAAATCCTGACCGATATCACCTACGCCTGGTTGGACCCGCGCATCCGCTACGAATGAGGCTTACTTGAAGATGGACAGCACTGCTGAAAACGGTCCCCTTATAGCTCTACCGCCAGAAGTAGAAGCGCCCCCCCTCAGTCTGCGCGAGCTGGCCTGGCGCCGCTTCCGCCGCCACAAGATGGCCATATTTGGGTTGGTCATGCTGGTGCTGCTGATCCTGTACTCGTTCGGTGGAGCGCTGTTCGTGACCGAGAGTTACGCCAACTTCACCGACACCTCTCTGCGCCTGCAACCCCCCTCAGCCGAGCACCCCTTTGGCACGGACACCATTGGGCGGGATATCCTGGCCCGCACCATCTATGGGGGTCAAATCTCGCTGATGATCGGCTTAACCGCCGTGATCATCGAGCTGATGATGGGGATCCTGATTGGAGCCCTGGCAGGCTATTACGGTGGAAAACTGGACGCATTGCTGATGCGCTTCACTGAGGCTTTGCTCAATATACCGCAGATCTTCCTTTTAATAGTGATGGCTAAATATTTCTCAGGGAACGTACCGAACATTAACTTGTTCGGGCGCACCTTGAGCGGCAGTGTGGTGGTCATCGTGGTCATCATTGGTCTGACCAGCTGGCCTTACCTGGCGCGCATCGTGCGGGCGGAGTTTCTATCCCTGAAAGAGAGGGAGTTTGTCACCGCTGCGCGGGCCACCGGCACACCCCGCTTCCAGATAATCTTCCGCCATATTCTGCCGAACTGCGTGGCGCCCATCGTCGTCGCTGCCACCTTGGGGGTTGCCAATGCCATTTCATTGGAGGCTTATATCAGCTTTCTGGGGCTAGGAGTGCGCCCGCCCACCGCTACCTGGGGCAATATGTTGGAAGGGGCTTACAGTTATATCGAAACCGCTTACTGGATGTGGCTATTCCCAGGCCTGTTGATTGTTTTAATCGTGCTGAGCATCAACTTCCTGGGAGACGGCCTGCGGGATGCGCTGGACCCGCGCAGCCGGACAAGCTGACGGGGCTGGCAGGAGAATAGAATGGCTGCAATGCTGGAGGTCCACAACCTGGTTACCCGCTTCCACACCCCGGAGGGGACCGTCTTCGCGGTCAACGGCATCTCTTACCATATCGACGAGGGCGAAACCCTGGCGGTTGTGGGTGAGAGCGGCTGCGGGAAATCGGTCAGCATGCTTTCTATCCTGGGATTGATCCCCGTCCCCCCAGGAGAGATTCCTGATGGCCGTGCCCTGTATGCCGGCGTTGACCTGCTCAAAATCCCGGAGAGGGAGCTCGAGCGCATCCGCGGCAAACAGATCTCAATGATCTTCCAGGACCCGATGACCTCCTTGAATCCGGTGCTCACCATCCGCCGGCAGTTAACCGAAACGCTGTGTGTGCATGAAAATATGACCAAAGAGGCTGCCTCACAACAGGCCGTCACTTTGCTGGAATGGGTGGGCATCCCAGATGCCAGCCGGCGACTGGACAGTTACCCGCACCAATTTTCAGGGGGCATGCGCCAGCGGGTGATGATCGCCATGGCGTTATCCTGTAACCCGCGCTTGCTGATCGCCGATGAGCCAACCACTGCTTTGGATGTGACCATCCAGGCCCAGATCGTCGAGTTGGTGGTCCGCCTGCGGGAGCAGGTGGGCATGTCAATCATTTGGATCACCCACGATTTGGGGGTAGTGGCTGGCCTGGCAGATCGAGTAATTGTGATGTACGCCGGTTATATCGTTGAGGAAGCGGATGTCAACAGCCTGTACGATAATCCGCAGCATCCTTATACTCTGGCGCTATTAGCAGCGCTGCCGCGCGCCGACCGGCGCCGCGACCGGCGCTTGAAATCCATCCGCGGCGCCCCGCCTAACCTGTTGGTTGAGCAGCGCGGCTGCCCCTTTGCACCACGCTGTGAATACGTCATGGAGCGTTGTCTGGTTGAAAACCCATCCCTGATACCGCACACCCCCAATCACCAGGTCGCCTGTTGGCTGGATCCTGCCGAGCTGCGCCGAGGAGGGACGGAATGAGCGAGACCCAACCCCTGGTGAGCGTGCAAAATCTGGTCAAGCACTTTCCGGTAACACGCGGCATCGTCATCCAACGCCAGGTGGGCGCCGTTCGGGCTGTGGACGGCATTTCTTTCGATATCCAGCCAGGGGATACCTTGGGGCTGGTTGGGGAGAGCGGTTGCGGAAAAACGACCGCCGGTCGCACCATCCTGGGTCTGTACTCACCCACCTCCGGAAAGGTGCGCATTGAGACTCATGAAGTCCAGGCTGTCAAAGGCGACCAGCCGCTGGCTTTGCGCCGTAAAGCCCAGATCATCTTCCAAGACCCATTTGCCTCGCTCAACCCGCGTTGGACTGTCAACTCCATTATCAGCGAGCCAATCCGGGTGCACAAACTGTTACAAAGCGAAAAGGAGCGCTCCGAGCGGGTCAAAGAGCTGCTCGAGCTGGTGGGTATGAACACCCGCCATGTGAACCGCTTTCCCCACGAGTTCTCAGGAGGCCAGCGCCAGCGCATCGGCATTGCCCGCGCCCTGGCTTCGGAACCGATGTTCATCGTCTGCGACGAGCCCATCTCAGCTCTGGACGTATCCATCCAGGCCCAGGTAGTTAACTTATTGGAGGACCTGCAGGAGCGCTTGGGGCTGACTTACCTGTTCATCGCCCACGACCTGAGCATGGTGCGCCATATCTGCGACCGGGTGGCGGTAATGTACCTGGGCGTGCTGGTAGAGCTGGCCGAGCGAGATGCGCTGTACGAGCACCCTTTGCACCCCTATTCCCAGGCGCTGCTTTCAGCTGTGCCAATTCCCGATCCTAAAAAGGACCGCGCCCGCCACAGGGTGGTTTTGACCGGCGACGTGCCCAGTCCACTGCATCCGCCATCCGGCTGCCGTTTCCACCCGCGCTGCCCGATCGCCATGCCGCAATGCTCAGAGCTAACGCCAGAATGGCGCCAGGTCGAGCCTGATCACTGGGTGGCCTGCCACGCCGTATAGGACAGCATGCCGAGCGCCCCCTGGATAACGCAGGGGGCGCTGTGAATCTATTCGAGCGGTTACCCGCTCAGGAAGTTACCTCAGACCCTCGTAGATGGCATTGCCGATCAGGCGGAAGGTGTTCTCCGGGTGAACGCGGAAAGTAGCATCGATCCCTACCAGCGTGTAACTGCCATCGCCGTATAAACCACTCAATACAACTGGCATATCCTCTGCTCCGCTGGTTTGCCAGCCCGGCCAATAACCGGAAACCACAAATTCTGGGCCATCAAAGGTGGCAACAACCCTGGAAGCGCCCGTTCCCAGGTGGGTAAACCACAACGGGTAATAGACAAAGGCATAATCCTGAGAATTGAAGCCGGCCGCCAGCGGATCAGCCAGGTCATAGCGCAACTTCACGATGGTATTCCCGCTGTTTGTGGCAAAAGTAGCATCGCTGATACCTGCACTCAAGGCAAACCCTACGCCCGTTCTGAGCAACCCAATATAGTGTCCCCCAGCCTGCACGAAGTGTGTATATGAAGCCTGTCCCCAACGGTTGAGCGCTGACCAGTCTATGGACTGGTTGATGAAGACATCGTAACTATCCAGTCCTCCTGCATTGAACCCCTGGACAGAGATAAGATCATATTGGAAACCGAGCCGCTCCAGCGCCAATCTCAGACCGGCATCCCCCGAGACAGCCACGCGCAAAGACGTGACGGGCACTGCACTCACAGGGATGTCTTGTAAGGCAGAGACGGTTAGGGCAAAGCGGGAAGCCAGCTCGTTGGCCAGGCTCGGGTCGGCGGGGAGCACAATCATGCCTGGGCTAAAAGCGCGGCCCTGGTCCTCAAAACCGGTGGTGGTGCGCGTCACCCAAACCCCGCGTTCGACCAGCTCATTGGTAGCCTGGAACGCTTCCAGGCTGGTCAGCGAGTAGGCATAGGCCCCGACAGCGCCGCCCTCCACCCAACCCCGAGCCAGATCGGCAGATTTGACCGCGATGGTACTGAGTTCAAGCGGATCTGGCATGACCCAAATGGCTGTGCCCCATAAAAGCGGATTGCTCCACACAGAAGGCGGCGAATAAAAAGTCAGGCCTTGGATATTGGACATGTCCATGCCGGCTTCCAAGATGGTGTTAGCCAGACCACGCTTGGGTTGGTTCATCCAGACGACATAGGTACCGGCGGGGAATTCAAATCCATCAAATATGAAGGACTCTACGGTTTGTTCAACCTGGACGTCATTGTCCAGCAGGAACTGTACCAGGCGCTGCGGCTGGTGGCCAGACAATTGCAGGGGCATGTCTTTTGGAAGGATATAGGCAGCCGGAAACACTTTGACGGTCAGCTCATTGTATTGCTCGTACTGGGTCTCGTTCAACAGCTCGTCCGGTATGAGCATCTGCGGTAGGGCCAGGAAGCCGCGCCTGAAGATTTCAATCTGGTCATAGATCATGGCTTGCTGGTGCACAGCCGAATACTTCAGAGCACCCCATACAGCTGCAAAGTGAGCGTCGACTCCGCGCTCATCCCTGTAAGGCGTTTCCAGGGTATGCCCGTACCCACCGTGGAACATACCGTACATAGGCGTATAGGTCGGGGGCCAATCATCCCAGCCCATAGCGTCATCGCGAAAGGGTATCTGGGCCGGGTATCCGGTCTGGGCATACAGCTCAGCTTCCATGGCTAGTGCCAGCTGGTAAGCCCATTTGATGTAAAGATCATATTCGTAATTCGGATTATGCGGTGGGGTGCAGGGCTCAATCAGCATCGGGCTGACGAAACCATGCAGGTCCAATATGACCATTGGGTTCCAGTCCTTAATTACCTGCACCGTAGCGCGAGTTTCCGGCTGGGATTGGGTGATGAAATCACGGTTGAGATCAATGCC
>JAWOHN010000114.1:0-5792 GCA_046485135.1 Anaerolineales bacterium
CACCGCACCTGGGAGCGGACATTCCGGCGCGCAGGTTTACCTCTGGCATACAGCCAGGGATTTCACCCCCAGCCGCGCCTCAACCTGGCCTCTGCGTTGCCGCTGGGTTTCACCAGTGAATGCGAGATAGCCGATGTATGGTTAGAGCAACCTATCCCAACGGAAGTGGCCAGAGCGGCTCTGGAACAAGCCATACCACCGGGAATTAAAATCAAAGAAATCCAGGAGGTAGAAGAAAAGGCGCCCGCTCTCCAGACTCAGGTCATTGCATCTGAATATAGTATCACTTTGATGGATTCGCATCCCCACCTGGAGCAACGCATCCAGGAGCTGCTGGCTGCAGAAAGCCTGCCGCGAGAGCGGCGCGGCAAACGCTATGACCTGCGACCGCTGGTGGAAGATCTCCAGCGATTGCCGGAAGATGAGCAGCGCCGGACGCGCCTGTTTTTGCGACTGTCATCACGCCCAGGAGCAACCGGTCGTCCGGAAGAGCTACTTTCCGCGTTGGATATCCTGCCCGCCTCAGCACTGATCCACCGCACCAAGCTCATTTTCGACCAGCCGGTCCAAAACACTGACACGATCCCCCCATCAAGCTCCCTGGCTGTTTAGGCGAGCCCGATTCAGCGCACATTGCATCTCATCCGTGGCTGTGGTAAAATCCCAGGCGTAAGCAAGATTTAGCCCCCATAGCTCAGTGGATAGAGCGCTGCCCTCCGGAGGCAGAAGCCCGCGTTCGAGTCGCGGTGGGGGTATCCCAAAACCCAAAACCCGCTCTGGTTTTGGGTTGATCATTTTTAAGTTACAATGAGAATAATCGCTTTGGAAAACCTGTCCAGGCCTTCTTTCGGAGAACAGCATGATTAAGTATTTTCGTGAGCCGGTCAATGGGCTGACCCACTTCTTTGGAGCGGCGTTGGCGGTCGCAGGGTTGGTGATCCTGCTGGTGATCAGCCACGGCGATCTGCTCAAGCAAAGTTCGCTGCTCGTCTACGGCCTCAGCCTGGTAGCGCTGCTCTCAGCCAGCGCTGCCTATCATCTGGTTAAAGCCTCCCCAAGGACCATTCAATGGTTGCGCAAACTAGATCATTCAGCTATCTATCTGCTCATTGCTGGCACATATACCCCAGTATGTCTGAACCTGCTCTCAGGATTCTGGCAATGGGGCATGCTGGGGATCATTTGGTCAATCGCTCTGCTAGGATCGTTGTCAAAGTTGCTTTGGATCAACGCGCCGCGCGGCCTGAGCGCAGCCGCTTACCTGGTAATGGGCTGGTTGGGTGTGATCGCCGGTAGCGAGCTTTTTGCTGCCCTGCCTCCCGGAGCATTGGCCTGGCTGGCAGCCGGGGGCCTGGCTTTTACGTTAGGCGCAATTGTATATATAACCAAAATTTTTAATTTCGTACCGGGAGTATTCGGCTTCCACGAAGTATGGCATATTTTTGTCCTGGTCGGTTGCGCCTGTCATTATCTGCTGATGTTGTTCTATATTGCACCGGCAGGGCCTATCTCATGAGCAACGAGGATAGTCTGGCTAAACCTTTATCTGAACCAGGAGGCTACCAGAGCTTTAGCGAGTTGTTGTACGGAGAGGTGGAAGATCGTGATTTTTCCAGAATTGTTGTGGCACGCTCTTCTCCTGTAGCCATTGTTGCCCTGCACGGAGGTGGGATAGAACCAGGCACTTCTGAGATCGCGCGGGCGATTGCAGGCAGCGAATACTCACTTTACTGTTTTGAGAGCCTGAAAACCAGCGGGAACGAGCTACTGCATATCCCTAGCCATGATTTTGACGACCCGTTGTGCCTGAAGCTGATTAAGACAGCTCAAGTGGTCATCTCCGTGCATGGATGCAGTGGGGAAGATCGCCAGGCGGGTGTATTTATAGGAGGCAGGCATAGCCTGTTGAGAGAACGACTGTCCCGCGACCTTCAACAAGCCAGTTTTCCGGTAGCGCCTGGCCCCGGTCGCTATCCTGGACAACACCGGGACAATGTTTGCAATCTAGGCCAGGCGGGCAAGGGCATCCAGCTGGAGATCAGTAAAGGATTGCGGGGTCAAATGTTTGCAGGCATGCGCCGCCAGGAACGAAGGATTACCCGGCCTGCCTTTGATCGATTTGTTCAAACGGTTCGCGTGGTCCTGCACACCGCTGAAAAAGAGGGTTATTGGGAATCGCCGGGATAGATCTCAGATTTGTAGGTGTAAACAATGAAAATTCTAATCACCGGCGGAGCCGGCTATATCGGCAGTCATACTTGTGTGGAATTGCTCCAGGCAGGCTATGAGATTATCGTCATTGATAATCTAACCAATAGCAGCGAGGAATCCCTGCGACGCGTTCAACAGATCAGCGGGAAAAACCTGATTTTTCATAAAATTGACCTGTTGGATGCTGTCGCCCTCCAGGCATTATTTGAAATCCATCAAATTGGTGCGGTAATCCATTTTGCAGGTTTGAAAGCTGTGGGAGAATCGATCTCTATTCCTCTACACTACTACCAAAACAATGTCAGTGGAAGCCTAACACTGTTGCAGGCCATGCAGCGGGCTCAGGTCAGGAAGATCGTGTTCAGCTCATCCGCGACGGTATATGGTGATCCACAATCCGTTCCCATCCGCGAAGATTTCCCACTCTCGGCAACCAACCCCTACGGACGCTCAAAATTGATGATCGAAGACATCCTGCGCGACTTGTATGCTTCTGACAATCGCTGGGATATTGCCCTGCTGCGCTATTTCAACCCAGTAGGTGCGCATCCCAGTGGGGAAATTGGTGAAGATCCGCGCGGCATTCCCAACAACCTGGTTCCGTACATCGCCCAGGTGGCTGTCGGTAAGCTCCCACAACTGCGTGTATTTGGCGGTGACTATCCCACCCCGGATGGCACCGGAATCCGGGACTATATCCACGTGGTAGACCTGGCTGTTGGACATATCCAGGCCTTAAAAGTCTTGGATCAGAATCCCGGTCTGGTTACATACAATCTCGGGACCGGCAGAGGCTACAGCGTTTTAGAAGTGTTACGCTCCTTCGAAGTTGCCAGTGGAAGATCGATCCCCTACACGATCGTCGAGCGCCGCCCGGGAGATGTGGCTGCCAGCTACGCTGATCCTAGCATGGCGGAGAGTGTTTTGAATTGGAAAGCCCAACGCGGCATAGACGACATGTGTGCAGATGTCTGGCGTTGGCAGAGCCTCAACCCGGATGGGTATAAGTGACTTGACGATGTAAAACCCTCTTAACGGGCCAAAAAGCAGGTATCATTAAGCTAGGCAGGGAGAGACTACCGAATGGACACTATCGACCTAAAAGCAGCCTGGACAAAATACACCAGCGAGCATATCCTGCCGCCGGCAGTACCCCCGCTGATTGCAAAATCCTGGGAGCGCTGTTGGCCCAGCATGTTACCCACTGCCCCAGCCGGATTGGCCAGGTTATCCACCAAACACATGTTGACAGCCCAGGTGGCCAATTTCGAGCTACTTTCGATTGCCCGCCCGATCATCGAGGATATCTACCAGTATATCGAAGGCTACGACACAGCTCTGCTGATCTGCAGCAGCGCCGGTTATGCCATGGATATGATCGGGGATGCCAGTATGCTCGAATTCCTGGACAAGAACAGCATCCAGAATGGTTCCTTGCTGTCAGAGTTTGAAATGGGTACCAATGCTGTTGGTTTGGCGCTTATGGAACGGATCCCCTTCCAGGTGCTAGGAGCTGAACATTACCGGGTTCAGTATCATATTCTGGCGGGTGCGGCTGCGCCGATTTTCGACTTAACCGGTCACACCATGGGCGCTGTCGGCATCCTCAACTTTGAAGACCATTACCATCCTCACAGCCTGGGTATGGCTGTTGCAGGAGCGCGTGCGATTGAGGGACAGCGCCAATCTGACAAGCTACTGTGGGAACAAAACAGCAATATCGCCAAGCTGAATGCCATCCTGGCCAATATTGTTGAGGGGATTTTGGTCTGGGATACGAACGGCATTCTGATTCATGCGAACCAGACCGCCAGCGAGCAGCTTGACTTGAACCTGGACCTGTTGATGGGGCGCAATATTGAAGATTTCATCCAATTTCCAGCGCTTGTGCTACAGGCTATGGCCGACCAGAAGCCACTTACCGATGTCGAAGTGAGTTTGAAGATCGGCATCCGCTTTGTTGATAGCGTGATCAGCCTCCGTTTTGTCCGCAGCGGGAAAAACGTGCAGGCCGTCATCATGCTGCTGCGGCCGACCGCAGAAGTCCGCAAGCTGATCCAGCGCCAAACCGGGGTGCAGGCGCCTTTCACACTGGACCGCTACGTGGGCAGGAGCCCCAAAATCCGGCATGTGTACCGGCTGGCTAAAAAGGCTGCCTCAGCCCGCGCCAGCGTCTTCATCAGCGGAGACAGTGGAACGGGCAAGAGCTTCCTGGCACACGCCATCCATAGCATCAGCCCGCGCCGCGAAGGGCCCTTTGTCATTTTTTCCTGTGCTTCCATCCCCATCGAAATGATCATGCTGGAGTTGCTTGGCCATGAAAACATACCCGGCGCCACTGAGACCGGTAACCGCCCCAGCAAGTTCGAGCTGGCCGATGGGGGTACGCTCTTCTTCCAGGATGTGAACGCTCTGCCCCAGGAGGCTCAGGCAGCTCTCCTCAATGTGCTTGAATTTGCCTTCGTGCAGCGTATCGGAGCCACCCGTCCGATAGAGGTTGACGTGCGTGTGATCGCCGCCTCAGACACCAAATTGGATAAGCTTGTCTTGGAGAAAAGCTTCCGGGCAGATCTGTTTTATCGCTTGAGCCCCTTTGAAATCCACCTTCCGCCGCTGCGGGAAATCGCCTCTGATATCCCTCTGCTGGCAGAAAGCATCCTCAGGCGAATTTCAAAGCAAAGAAAGCGCTCCTTGCACATGTCCGAGCAGGTCGTGGTGGCGCTCCAGGATTATCACTGGCCGGGTAATATCCGCGAATTGGAAACGGTGCTGGAAAGCGCAGCTGTGCAGGCCCGCTTATCTGAAAAAATCGAGCTGGTGCACTTGCCAGATTATGTCCTGCGGGCCAAGGAATTCCGAATCATCCATAACCAGGGCGATGAAGCCGCCAATCTGCAGGAAATGGAGCAAAAGATGATCCTGCGAGCCGCCGAAATGTGCGAGGGAAATACCACCCAGATGGCCAGGGCCTTGGGTATCGGCCGCACGACGTTATGGCGCAAGCTTAAAAAATACTCGATTTCTCTGGACAAGCTAGCCTGAGTAACCTAAGCTGCGTTCCATACTGAAACAAAGCCAGCAATAAGTCGTTTCAATACGAAACACGTGTATGCAATTTGTTGACAACACCCAAAAGAGCGCTATCATATTAAATAGCGTGTAAACTGGAACGGGTAATTGCCCTGGATCCATCAGATTTCCGTGCTTCAGCGTTGGGGTCTACAGACCGAGTCACACCTGCTAGCTACGCCGGTCTAACCAAGGTGAACCAAATAGTACGCACCGATAGCAGATTGGTTGTTTTCCATCTTCTAATCATAAGACTCCAACACAGGCAGGAAGGAGGCTGAGCTGACACGATAGTCACAAAGTTATCCCCTACACAGTACGAGAGTACGATTTCCGAAATGCTGTTCCGAATTTTCATCCATATATCAAGGAGGCATACAAAATGAAAAAGACTACATTAACCGGCGAACTGATGGCTGAGTTCTTTGGGACCTTCATCCTGATCTTGTTGGGTGATGGCGTGGTCGCCAACGTTGGCCTGGCTCCCCGGTTGGCAGCTCCAGCGTACAACT
>JAWOHN010000048.1:0-6684 GCA_046485135.1 Anaerolineales bacterium
CGAAAAAGAAAAGGAAACCAGGCTGGAAACTACTTCTTGGAAGGAAAGGTAGATAGACCCGTAGAATGCAGTAACAAAGATCAAGGCCAGGCTGGCTGATACCAGGATTGATTTTTCCAGGCGGATCTCGGGTGTGTCGTTTTCGTTATAGCCAATCCGGGGGATGATGGATAGCATAGTAGATAAAACAGTCATCTTTTTCTCCGCCTCAGGCTGGGATTACCTGAACTAAATAGACCCCTTATATCTTATTATTTTAGCCCAAGTAGTAAAAACAAGCAATGAGTTTGATCAGATTCAATCAATAAGAACGAATTTGAGCTCTTTAAGAATAACCATTTTGAAACCCCAAATCTGGCTCCCTACGGCAGCCACCCCAATGATCCCTAATTTGCCTGGTTTGTCATATAATTGGGGCTTATATAATTTGGCAAAAAGGAGTTCTGTGTGGTGGTTTACCGGCTGAAGAATGAAAAGGATCCGAACAACGCAATCCATCTGACCAGTGAAACCTGGTATAGCATCCTTGATCTGGCAGAAGAGTATGGTTGGAATCCGATGGGTGCGGTGCTGCCCGGACAATTCCAGGAGTATGAATATTCTTCCGCTGGGTCTTACCTGGGTGTGACCTTAAATTTATATTGGAACGGTGGATCGGATGATGGCCGTCTGGTGGTCTTCGAGGATGCCTTAAACATGGCGGATGCGCTCGATCAAGCTTTTATGGAATACGAACCGTTGCGAGTACCGGCTTCTTATTTCATCTTTGAGCCGTACGATCAGGCTATCCCTGTCAGACCCAGCCTGGGTGCGCTTTCAGCCGTAATTGAAATCTGCCGCACGGGCGCATTCTGGATTGAACCCTATTACCGGGTGAATTGATTTCCAAAGGGTATATTGATCTGCCATACAGGTGAAACATGAATATTGTCTTTTTGTCCCCTCACTTTCCACCCAACTATCACCTATTTTGTGTTCATCTCAAAGACCTGGGCGCCAACGTGCTGGGGCTGGCGGATGAGCCCTACGATCTGCTCAACCCGCGCCTGAAAGACAGCCTGAGTGAGTATTACCAGGTCAGGGATATGCACAACTATGATGAGCTGTTGAGGGCATGCGGCTATTTCACCCACCGTTACGGCAAGATCGACCGGATCGATTCGCAGAACGAGTACTGGCTTGAGACCGAAGCCCAACTCCGCACCGATTTCAATATTTACGGTATTAAAAACGACAGCATCGCCAAGATCAAGCGCAAATCGCGTATGAAGGAGGTTTTTGTTGATGCTGGTGTTCCGGTAGCCCGAGGACAGGTGGTGCACAGTTTGGCGGAGGCCAAAAAGCTGGTCCGTGAGACTGGCTATCCAGTCATCGCTAAACCTGATATTGGCGTAGGAGCAAACAAGACCTACAAGATCCGAGACCAAGAGGAGCTGAAAAGCTTCTTTGAACTGAAGCCGGTGGATGATTACATCATGGAGGAGTTCGTCGACGGTGCAATCTGCAGCTTTGATGGGTTGGCAGACCGGGATGGTCGTCCGGTCTTTTACACTGCCCATGAATACAGCCAGGGGGTGATGGAATCTGTCAACGAGGGCCGCGATATTTACTACTATTCCCACCGCCAGATCCCGGCAGACCTGGAAGAGGCGGGCCTGAGGGTGTTGCAAGCCTTTAACGTGCGGGAGAGGTTTTTTCATTTAGAATTCTTCCGCACCCGGGCCGATAACCGTATCCTGGCCCTGGAAGTCAATATCCGCCCACCCGGTGGGCTGACCACCGACATGTTTAATTATGCCAATGATATCGACGTGTACCACGAGTGGGCTCACGTGCTCCTGCATAACCGCTTCACGGCGCAGTACACGCGCAAGTATCACTGCGCTTTTATCGGACGAAAACCGGATCGGCGCTATGCAAATTCCCATGAGGAAATCTTGAGCCGCTACCAACCCTATATCGTCCACCATGAACCGATCAGCGGTGTGTTCAGCGTGGCTCTGGGCGACTATGGATATTTGGTGCGCTCACCCGAGCTGGATGATATCCATGAGATGGCTGAATATATTCACCGGCTGGCTTGAACAGGCTGCCGCTGCTTAGAACAACCAAGTCCTATTGTGTAAATAATCCTCATCCAGGAGAGACCATGCAGATTGAATACCAGCGCTGGTGGAGCCCGCATCTGGGGCAAGATATGGAGCTGAAGGTCTACGGGTATTTCGGTAAACCGGTGCTGGTCTTCCCGGCTCAAGGCGGACGGTTTCACGAGTTTGAGGACTTTGGGATGGTAGCAGCCGTATCCCAATTCATTGAAGCGGGTCAAATCAAGCTATTTACAGTAGATAGCCTGGACCAGCAATCCTGGGCAAATGCTGGCGCTCAACCCGCTGACCGGGCCCGCCGTCATGAAGATTACGACCGTTATATTACCCGTGAAGTGGTTCCCTTCATGATCAAGCATTGTGGTGACACGGACGAAAAATTTATAACCACTGGTTGTTCCATGGGCGGATACCACGCAGCCAATTTCTTCTTTCGCCACCCGGACATCTTTGACGGCATGATTTCGTTGAGCGGGCTGTTCCAATTGCGCTTGTTCGTCGGCGATTATATGGATGAGAACGTCTACTTCAATTCCCCGCTGGATTATCTACGGAATTTATGCGACCCTTGGTACCTGGAGCGCTACCGGCAGAGCCGGGTTGTGGTTTGCGCCGGGCAGGGGGCCTGGGAAGAGGGTATGCTGGCAGATGCCTACGAGCTAAAGCGAGTTCTTGAAGAGAAAGGGGTGTCTTGCTGGACGGATATCTGGGGTTATGATGTTAACCACGATTGGCCCTGGTGGAGGAAGATGCTGCCGCATGTTCTGGCGAACTTGTCTCTGCTGGAATTTTCAGCCATTTCCGGTTCAACTCTGTAATACCTCCAGTACCTGATACGCGCCATAAAAGAACATTTTCTGGAAGCTAGTAGCCATCTGTTCAGGTGGGTAGGGCATATCATTTTCCAGCCACCACGTGATCATGCCTAGCAGCGCCGCCGCGAAGTAATGAGAGAACACCTCTAGCGGGACCTGTGGTGGAAGCTGCACGCCACCCTGGTCTGTGATTTCCTTTAAGGTCGATGCAGCTGTGCTGCTGATGATCTCCTCCAATCGCTCCAGAGCCTGGTAAGCCCCTTCTACTCGCAATGTGATCCGGTAGAGGCTGGCGTGTTCGGCGGCGTGCTTAAAGATCATCTGGACCGGGCTGGGCGAGGGCTGGCTTGAGCTGTTGCCCAGTTTCTCTCGTCCCCAGGCAGTCAGTGGAATCTGGGTGATCTGTTGGATCAGGTCGTTGACCATGCTATCTACACATTCCAGAAGCAGCGTCTCTTTGTCCCGGTAATGCAAGTAAAAGGTTGTCCGGCTGATGTCAGCTTTGTGGGTGATTTCCTGAACGGTAACCGTCTCGTATCCCTTTTCAAGGACGAGCACTAGCAGGGCTTCCTTCAAGTTCCGGCGAGTTCGCTCTATTCGCCGATCGGGTCTTTTGTTGTTCATTCTGATCAACTCCTGGAAAGTCTGATTGCCGTTAAAGATGGGCGCAGTAGAAAGATTTTGGTGAATTACTTTGTTTGCGCTCTTAAAGATCAGCAGATTTGGGGGCGTGAACGGGCAATGATATAATTTGGGGACACACTGTTAATTACTTAACGGCCTGTTTATTTTACTATAACCATATCATTTGGTTTGACTGGAGCGCTACAGTCCATGTCTTCTCTGTCTGCGGGGAATTTATCTGCCGAACCAGATCATAATTCGCAGCCCTTGCTTAAGTTGCGAGGGGTGGTCAAGATTTATCCCACCGCGACGGGGGGGTTCCAGGCCTTGAAGGGTATTGATCTGGATGTGTATGCAGGGGAGTTTGTGGCCATCATTGGCAAATCCGGGGCAGGCAAATCTACGTTGGTCAATATGATCACCGGAGTAGATCGCCTGAGTGCTGGTGAGGTGTGGGCTGGGGATGTGCCTGTGCACCAGCTCAATGAGAACCAGCTGGCGCGTTGGCGTGGGTGTAATGTGGGCATTATCTACCAATCCTTTTACTTGATGCCGACCTTATCGTTGTTGGATAACGTCATCCTACCCATGGATATGAGCGGTGCATACCGCGGCCGTAAGAGCGTGGACCGGGCGCTGGAATTATTACGGCAAGTGGGGTTGGAGGAGCATGCTTACAAACTTCCTGCGGCAATTTCTGGGGGTCAGCAGCAGCGTGTAGCAATTGCGCGGGCTTTGGCAAACGATGCCGCCTTAATCGTGGCAGATGAACCCACTGGGCGGCTTGACTCGCTCACCGCTGAGACCATTTACGAAATCTTTTCTGGGCTGGTACAGGCGGGTAAAACTATCATAATGGTTACTCATGACGAAAGCCTGGCCAGGCGGGTGTCACGCTGCCTTTATGTTGCAGATGGGGAGATCATTCCGTGTCCGGTTGATAAGGAGATCGATAAAGCTGATGGCTGATAGAAATCTCCCCGCAGCCGGCGCTGAACGGTCTTGCGGTCGAAATCAAAAAAACCTGGCTGCCATGATTGAAATGGTGAACATCTTCAAAGTATTTAAATCGCCGGCTGGAGAGTTCACCGTATTAAAGGGGATCCATGCTTGCTTATACCCGGGTGAATTTGTCAGCGTGGTCGGCCGCTCGGGTAGCGGAAAGTCCACTTTGGTTAATATGCTCACCGGGATTGACCATCCCACTTCTGGCAGTGTGCGGATCATGGACACCTATCCTCATGCGATGAGCGAAAGCCGGATGGCAGTCTGGAGGGGGCATAATTTGGGGATCGTGTTCCAGTTCTTTCAGCTTCTGCCGATGCTCTCATTGTTGGAAAACACCCTGCTGCCGATGGATTTCTGCAACCGTTATCCACCAGCCGAACGCGAAGAGCGGGCCATGCAGCTTTTGCGCTTGGTAGGGCTTGAGCAGCATGCCCACGATCTGCCAACAGCAATTTCAGGGGGACAACAACAGTCAGTCGCGATTGCTCGGGCATTGGCCAATGACCCGCCCATCATAGTAGCCGATGAACCAACCGGTAACCTGGACTCGCGCGCTGCAGAGAACGTGTTGGGAATCTTTGACAGTCTGGTTGAGGCAGGCAAGACCGTCTTGATGGTAACCCATGACCGGAGCTTGGCCGAGCGCACCCACCGA
Source organism: Anaerolineales bacterium (assembly GCA_046485135.1). Taxonomy (GTDB): domain Bacteria; phylum Chloroflexota; class Anaerolineae; order Anaerolineales; family UBA4823; genus CAZAQS01. Next base: position 5,208 of record JAWOHN010000048.1, read on the forward strand.
ACACTGGTGATCTCGGACGGGGAGTTTGTTGACGAGATCAGGAGGCAGGGATGAGCCTGAGACCGCGTTGGCGGAAGGTGCTTTCTGACCTGTGGGGCAATCGGATGCGCTCCCTGTTGGTGGTTGCCTCAATCACAGTGGGCTTGTTTGCAGTGGGCATCATTACGGCCAGCTACGATATCCTTTCCGAGGATATGCGTACTGGTTATGCTGCAACAAATCCGGCCAATATCCAAATCCTGAGCGACTCTTTTGACCAAGAGCTGGTTGACCAGATCAGGGACCTGGAGGGTGTAAAAGATGCTGAGGGTATCCGCACAGCCCGACTGCGCCTGAAGACCCAGCAGGACGGCTGGATCACTTTGCAGATAAAAGCCTTCCCAGATATTGACCAGAAAGTGATCAACCAGGTTAGATTGGAGCAGGGGGTTTGGCCGCCTGCAAACCGCCAGATTGTGATTGAACGTTATAAACTGGCCGACACGTATGCGGTGGTGGGCGATTGGGTAGAAATTGAGGCGCTGGTAGGCGGCTCCCGGCATTTGGAAGTGGTCGGGGTCATCCAAGACCAGAGCATCGGAGCGGGAACGGTGGGCGGCGGCTTTTTCCTGGCTCCAGCTCAGGGATATATGGACATGCAAACAGCCGAATGGCTGGGTATCCCGTCCACTCTCAACCAGCTTTACGTTACCGTCAGTGGGGATTCCAACGATGAAGACCATATCAACCAGGTAGCTGCCCGGGTGCGGGATCGAGTTGAGCGCAGCGGGGTATTGATCTATAGCACGGGTATACAACGATCTAACGACCATCCCAACAGCACTTATGTGGATGCGACTGCAGGCATCTTGTTTTTATTGGGCCTGTTGGTGGTTTTTCTAAGCGGGTTCTTGATCAGCAGCACCTTATCGGCCTTGATGGCCCAGCAGGTGCAACAGATTGGAGTGATGAAGACGGTGGGTGGGCAGCAGGCTCAGATTATGGGCATCTACATGACTTTGATCTTTATCTATGGAGCGGTGGCTTTTGTGATTGCTATGCCTTCTTCACAGCAGGCTGCCTATGCATTGATGGATTTCATGTCAGAGAGTATCAATATTAAATTGCAGGGCTACCGGGTGGCGTATCCGGCAATCTTGGTACAGGTACTGATTGCCCTGCTGGTCCCGCAAGCGGCGGCGTTTATACCGATTTGGCGCGGGGCGCGTCTGACTGTTCAGGAGGCAATCAGCGGCTACCGGCAGAATTTGGCTACCTTGGGTAAAAGCTCCTTCGATCGCTGGCTGACGCAGTTGCGGGGGGTACCGCGGCCGTTACTCATCTCATTGAGGAATACCTTCCGGCGCAAAGGGCGCTTGTTGCTGACCATGACAACGCTGACTTTGGGCGGGGCCATTTTCATTGCTACCTTCAACGTTCAGGTCTCGCTGTCGGATTATATCGATCGAGTCAGTAGATATTTCCTGGCTGATGTCAA
>JAWOHN010000153.1:0-7068 GCA_046485135.1 Anaerolineales bacterium
GGCCGAAAAAGCGCTCATCTACGCGGATTGGAGCCGCACAACTTACCGGCGCGGGGAGATTGCCGAGGCCCGCCAACTGGCCACCCAGTCACTGAAGCTGGCCGAAGCCAGCCAGTCCGCTCCAGCCCTGGCCCAGGCTTATAACAATCTGGGCATCCTGGCGCGTGCAAACGGAAATTATCCGGCAGCGATCCAGCATTTGCAGCACAGCTTGGAGATCGCTCAAACCCTGGCGGATGCAGGCCGACAAGCAGCCGCACTGAACAACCTGGCCCGGGTATATGCAGAGAGCGAACAGATCGAAGAGGCCATCCACCTGACCGGCCAGGCCCTCGAAATATGCCAGCAGCGCGGCGACTATCACCGGGAAGCTGCCCTGCACAACAACCTGGCTGACTTGTACCACAACTCGGGACAGGAAGATGCCGCCATGCAGCACCTGAGAAAGTCGGTCGTCATGATGGCAGAAATTGGGGGTTTGCCAGGTGGGGAGTCACAACCCGAAATATGGAAACTGGTTGAGTGGTAAGTGGTTCATATGCGCTGTAACTCTGAATCAAATCTCGATTGCGAATTGTCCAGATCCGCAGGAGGAGAAGAAGCCCGGGCTAACCATAACGATACCGCCTCAGGCTGAAGGGTATCACTGACGATACAGGAAAGCTTTTCTGTCAATACTTCCAGGTTGGTCTCGCTGCGGGCTGCCGCGGCAAATTCGGCCAGGGCCTGTTCTGTGTCATAGCGCCGCCGGTAAAAATTACGGTCCACCTCTGCTTGCAGACGTTTACGCAGGGGGTTAAATAACGATGCAATCAGCAGAGTGGAAACCGCCGTAACCAGCGCGGTTTGCTGTCCTTCTACAAATGCAACCAACGTTTGCAGCAGGATGATCACCCCAAAATACAGCAAGCCCAGGAAGGCGGTCAAACCAGTATAAACCAGCGTGCGGCGGATAATGATATCGATATCCCACAGCCGGTAGCGTAGGATCGATAGGGTGATCAAGATCGGAATAGTACCTACAATCAGCAAGTACAGGTAAGGGACAATCATCTGGAACAGCAAACTGGCAGCGGGCGGGTTGGCTGTTTTCAACATGGCTTCCCGTACTGGGACCATGATACTGTAGCCAATCACTAACAGTGTGGCGCCAAAGGTGATGTATTTTGTCTGTTGGCGCTCCAGTGGACCAGAGACCTTTACATAACGGTAGATCTGGCTGAATATACCCACTCCCCACCAGGCCATGAACACAATAAAATTGGGTATTGCCATGGTATATGGATCCAGGAAACCAAAGATGGAGTGTGGGAAGATCAGCCACAGCACCGCCCACACCAGCCAGCCAACGAAGAATAAGCGCATCCATGCCGGTGAATAAAAGCCTCCCGGAAAGAGGTACAGGAACAGGAACGCACAACCCAGGCCAAGGATCTTAAATGCGCTCCCGATCAAGGTATTGGCTTCCCCCAATTGCATCCAGCTATGCAATGTTGGGGTAATATGCAGGGCAAAAGCTGTCAATCCCGCAACCGTTAGCAACGCCATCCAGTCGTGTGAGCGCAACCAAAATAAGAAAACTGCGTTCAAGAAATAGAGCAACATTACCCCGATTTCAATTCCCAGCGCGATTTTGGGAAAGGCCAGTACAATCTCATCGATTAGCCAGGGTTGAAGGGAGGTGTTATTGTGTAGTACAGAATAGGATGAAATTGCCAACCGCCACAACCTGGTGTACCGGACCGGTAAGGATATGAGGAACATAAGCAGACTGGCAACCGTAACGGTTACAGCCATAGATTGCGCCAAGCGCAGTGTCGAGCCGGTCAGCGGGCGGGTGGGTAAAAGCCAGGGTGTCAGCAGCCATTTGAGCATGGGCATTGGGTTAAGGAATCATAGGATTTCCATAAAATCAATCTTTGAGTTTTTCCATCGGTTGAAAGACGAAATAACCCGCAGTATTGTTTCCAGAAGATCAGTTTAATTCCCTAATAGAGCTTGCAACAGGTTTTGTTGATGTAAATCGGGTGGCAGCAATTCAATAGGGATCCTATCGTTTCTTGCTTCCACCCGAGTCAAAAAGTGTCTGCCTTAGGTCAGATTAGTGGGGTATCCCTAAGCAGGCCAGGGCATCGTCAATTCCCTTCCCATCGCAGTGATCATCACCGCCAGGCCCAGAGGCTAGAGCGCCTTCAGGTAACAGTTGGTGACTGAAAATATCGAAGGAAAAGAATTCGCCGTCTGTGAAGGTTATAAAGCCCCCATTGCTCATATCTGCCTTCACATTATTCCGGCTGGGGGTGAAGGTTTCTGTGACCACATTATAGGTGCCAACAGAGCCTGCTCCAGCCTTTTTGTTGACGGGGGTGCAGTAGTGAGCGAATGCTGCAGTGGTAGTGAATACCAGCAAGAGCAGGGTCAGGATAACTGTATGTATGAAACGCTTGTTCGTGGTTCTATTTCCTCCTTCAAACTTGAACAATGGTAGATCTTAATTAAAAAATGGTTTACCTGGATATTGGGAAATGACCGTATGTTCACTCTCCTTTTGTGATAAAAATTACCTTTTTTATACAAATTGTAACTACATCTTATCAATCCGGTGTCCTTCAAACGTTAAGGAAGTGTTACGGTCTTATTCTTTGGGAGTGAACCGGGTGGACCCACTGGAAAACGCAGAGCGCTCAGGTGAAGGTACGGGGCCATCTTTGATTTCCGCTATACCTTGGCGAGTTGTGTTTGGCAAGTCTAGAATCTCTTCCGCACTTAATGACCATTTACTTCTGGTCGGATTACTGGAAGCGTAAGCATGGCGTGGGGCACAATCAAGACAGCACAGTCTTTTCCAGTCTCGCGGATGGCAAGATCCAGGGCGTGTTCCATACTGGGAGCCGGGATCATTTTGCATGCTGCCACCAGATCTGGGTGCTCGCTTCCCACAATAATCACGCAAGCATTTTGTAATACCTTTGCCATAACAAAAGCCCTCTGCTGACCGGGTGGATAGCCGTTATGCCTCGCATCATCCAGTATAGATTGGACATCCGCAGCGTCCCGCATTGCGCTGAGGAAGCGTTGTTCTCCTACACCCGCTCCGGCTCCCTCTTCACAACGAGCTGGAATGATAAGGAACCCTCCCTGGCGCACGACAGGTATTGGAGCAAAAAACAGATTAGAGGATGCCCGGCTGGCCTGGTACAAGTTGGAATCTTTAGGAAAGCCAACGCCACCAATTGCAATATCGACCTGTCCAGATATGGCTACCTCATATACAGACCTGGCGAAAGCCACCAGGTCACGGAAAGCCAGTTCTGGATCACCAGCGCGAACCCGCAGAATGCGTTTGTCTCCATCCAGGACCACGTTCAAGATGAAGCGCAGACCAACTCGTTGGGCAGCCTCTGTGATTGCTTCGTGGAAGGGATTACCATCCACTCTGCCCAGGCGAGTGCCCGGATGATCCACAAAAGCCGGGCCGTGCGTGTGAGCGATCAGTAATTCCCCTGCCGCGCCGATAGCTAAGGTCTTGCTCCCTCCCGAATATCCGGCGTATTGGTGCGGCTCCACAATACCTGTTGCAATGAGGAGATCAGCTTCGACAGCGACGCGATGAGCCTGGACAGGGACTCCATTTGAAGTGACTCCCAGGTCTACCAAGGCTGATGGGTTTTGGGCTTCGTTGTCCAGGACGCGATAGCGAGACACAATACCAGCACCCAGCTTGGTAATTTTTTCCTTGTGCGTGGATGGACGGTGCATGCCAGTGCCGCACAACAGGGTGATGTTCTCATCTTTCACCCCGGCCGCTTCCAGCTCTGCCAGTAAAGCTGGAACCAGGAGGTGATCCGGGCAGGAACGGGTGCTGTCTGTGAACACAATGCAAACCCGGTCGCCTGGTTGGGCAAGCTGGCGAAGTCGCGCAGACCCGATTGGATTACCCAGAGCATCCTGGATGGCTTCAACAGGCTCTGCCAGCGGGTCCACTTGCCTCGATTCTGCCACCGAGACTTCCATCCCAGTGGCCAGGCTGAACTCCAGGAAGGATTTACTATACGGGATGCGGTAGATGTTTTCGGTCATATTGTTGGCACCACATCAGGATTCTACTCCCAATTCAGCCAAGACTGCGTACGCAGTCTCCCACCAGGAAAATTACGGCCAGCGTGGCCAGTTGCTTCCCAGCGCTACTATGACTCTTGACGTGCTTGACCCAGGTCTTTGTCACTGCTTACCAGGCTACGGCCACAACTGGGAAGGGTGGGGGAGAACCTACTCAATCAGGCAGGAACTCATACTCATTGACGATCCGTTTGAAAACTTCTTAATAGCTGTGTGACTAATCTTATTCGACGTTGAGCGGTGGACCTAGCAGCTCCATGCCATGAGCTCGCCAAATTTCAGGATCCTTTGGCGGCGGGACACTGCCTCGCATGTACTGGCGAAAGAAAGATTCCATCTGGCCGGCAGGTGTGAAACCAACCAGGATCCGTCCAGTACTCCTGCCGGTGTGGGCCCACACGTGCGATACTTTACACGGTGCGAGCAGCGAATCACCGGGCTGCAAGCGGAACCTTTCCTGCTCGACTTCAAAGATGAACTCACCTTCCACAGCATAGAACCATTCATCTTGATCGAAATGCAGGTGACGCGGAGGGCCGCCCTTCGATTTGAAAGCATTTTCAAGAATCAGCATGCCTAGACCGTCCTGTGGAATGACTTTGAAGTCAATCTGGCTCATACTGAGACCGCGCTGCTCTCCAAACCAGTCTTCGCCGGATTTGAGGTATTTTTTCGGGGTTATATCTACCGGCATTTGTAAGGGCTCATCCATCTAACACCTTAGTTACCTTTCTGTACATCCTGCTAAGAACCAGCCCGTTATCAATAACCAAAAAAACCTTGCTCTTTCTCTTTGGGAGCAAAAGGCTATGTACTATATTCTAACTGATAATTTCGCCCATTAATATCCAATTTGTGATGATGGCTGTTTTGAACAAAGGGTGTTTGGCTTAAAAGGAAAGAGTCCGGTTTGCGCTGCTCCCATCCAAGAGCCTACCATTTTTACCCAATCCACTGGATGGGTGGAAAAGAAAGTCTCTTGGATGCTTTGTTAAGGTGGAGTCAACAAAATGGGTCCAGTGGACTAGCTTACCATATACCAAACTAGCCTCTATGGGAATTTCCGTTAGTGTGTACTGGATATGGGGATGTGAGCGAGCGGACGCTCGCTCACATCCCCATATCCGGGGTTTCACCAAGGCGATTCCCAATAAACCCCAAACTAAACACTTTTATTCTTATTCTCGTGTGATAAAATCGGCATATTCTACCTTATTCGATAGGGTGACACAGCGCTGGCTCTCCCGGCGAAGCCGGAAGAACCACAGACCTTTAAGGGCAGTATAGTTCTCACGTATTCGTTATGGTGAACACGCATGTCCGATTTTGAGTTATGCACTTTCGCTCAAAAACGAGATGCCAATGGGACGCGCCAGACGGGACAGCCCGCCGGCGCTACTTGGTGGGTCGAAGTTTGTCTTCTGCAGTCCGGAGGGAAGCTGGAAACCTTCAAAAGCACCCGCTTTTCTGGGGGACCGGATACGCCTCCCCTGGAGGTTGGTCAGGCGAGCGAGCGGATAGCGGTACAGCTGCTCAATGCTGGTTGGCAGCAGCTTGAGGCCGGTTATTATCGCGAGAGGCCCCAGAACGGCGTTTATTCCCGCGGGCGCAGTGCAGAATTGGAGCGCATGCTCGGGATGGTGATGGACCGCACGCAAAACGGCGAGCTCGACGAAAATATGCTCGGCAGCGCGGTAGCGTTCTTACTTACCTTTCCGAGCGAGGCCAGCAGCCAGAGGCCCCACCGCGCCAGGAAGTGATGAATTTCTGCTGAACCAGTTGGCCGGGGGACTCAAGAGTTATTTCGAAGTCAAGGCCTGGTTTCAAATGCACGGGATCCCCTTTACAGAGACCTATGACGATTGGGCATAAGGAGAAAAGGATGGATCGATTCTGGGTAGTTCCAGCCCCCACGCGTGAAAACAAAGCGGGCAAGCGGCGGAGCACAAGCAGTTGTTCAGGCTGGTTTACCGGCATCTTTTCCGGGCTGCTGCTGCTTCTGCTGCTTGCTGGGCAGGATGGTATCCCCACGCCGGCGGTGGCCCAGGGCGGCGCCCAGGCCACCCCAACGCCGGCTGGGGATGGAACGCCGCTCGAAGCGCCAGAACGGGTGGAGATTGAGCGCACTGCACGGGATGAGGAGATCCGCGACCGGCTGCAAAGCATTTTAGTTGCCACCGGTTGGTTCACCAATCCCGATGTGCAGGTGCGAGACGGTGTGGTATTTCTCGAAGGTCAGACCAGGGCTGAGGAGTATAAAAGGTGGGCCGGAGACCTGGCCCGCAACACCCAGGATGTCGCCGCGGTGGTCAACCAAATCGAGCTTACCACACCCTCCGTCTGGAATTTTCAACCAGCCCTGACCGGGTTGCGTGAAATGTGGTTTAGCCTGGTAAGATCCATCCCACTGGTTGGATTCAGCTTGCTGATCTTATTAGTGGCCTGGGCAGTCGCCCGGCTCAGTGTCGGGGCCGCCCGCGTTTCCCTGAGTCGCCGGCTCTCAAACCCTCTGCTGCGTAATGTGGCGGCCACCACAATTGGGATGGTCGTATTCCTGGCTGGCCTGTACGTCGTCTTTCAAGTGGCCGGCCTGGCCAGCGTGGCCCTGACAGTGATGGGTGGGACCGGGCTCATAGGTCTGATCCTGGGTATTGCCTTTCGAGATATCACAGAGAACTTCCTAGCCAGCATCTTTCTGAGCATCCAGCGCCCGTTTCATACCGGAGACCAGGTGGAGATTGCCGGGATACTGGGTTTTGTGCAGTCATTAACCACCCGGGTAACGGTCTTGATGACGCCGGATGGGAACCACGTACAAATCCCCAATGCCACGGTTTACAAGAGCAACATCTATAACTACACCAGCAATCCAAACCGCCGGATCGATTTTGGGATCGGCATTGGCTATGAAGACTCGATCACAGCTTCACAAAAGGTGGCCATGAAGGT
>JAWOHN010000084.1:0-5992 GCA_046485135.1 Anaerolineales bacterium
GCTGTTTGATCCTAATCGTCATTCAAACTGGGACCGGCATGATTTACCACATCTTCGTCTGGAAATATTTCCTTTTTCAGTTTCAGCAACACATTAAACATTGGGCAAAACCAGCCACGCTATCCTTGATCTCCGGCGTCCTTTCAGGTCTAACTCGCCGCCGTTCCGATCTGATTGTAGAGAATGCCCTGTTCCGTCAACCACTCATCGTCCTCAATCGATAAGTGAAACGACCCCTGCTGACCCGTCGCGACCGTTTCCTCCTCGTTCTGCTCGTGCGTTTTTCTCGTTTCTGGAAACAGGCTCTTTACATTGTTCAGCCAGACACACTCCTGCGCTGGCATCGGGAATTGTTTCGCTTCTATTGTGGCCACAGGTTCAGGCATCCAAGAACTAAGAACGCCTTCCTGGGCACCGCGAGCCAATGGAGTGTGTGAAAGATTCATGGGCAGCCTACGAAGAGAATGTCTGGACCATACGCTCATTCTTCATCGCAAGCATTTGACTAGAGTAGTGAAGGAATATACCCAGTACTTCAATCAGGAACGACCCCATCAGGGAATTGATCAACGGATCCCCAATTTCTATGATCGGCCTGTGTCAAACCAACTGGAAATATCTCATCCAGGGCCATCCTTGGCGGCCTGCATCACAGCTATTTCCTTGTAACTGATTTACATTAATTCGCATCGGCATCAGATAATTAATTGTAAACCGCTGCCAGACGAGAATGACAGCCAATTCAACTCGTCTGGTGACTATCTGGGATGCCAAATATCGTTCGCAATCAATTTCCTTTGACAAAATTAATTATTAACTGGCATTACTGAGGCCAGAATATACCCAAACCATGGTGGAATCTACTCCAGTCACGCAATAATGACCTGCGGATAGAAAAAGTAGCCAGTACAGGTGAGGCTTCGGTTGGCGTCGTAATTGACTTCCAGAGTACCGGATTGGCGATTCAGTTCAAAGGGTATTGTCGTTATCGTCATTGAAAGCTCCTTTCACAGCGTATTTACTTCCATAGGCTATGGAGCAAAATGCCGGTCGAGGAATCCGAGGATGCGCTCGGCGTACTCGGTATCTTCGTGTGGCGTGAGGAACAGTCCCTCCTGGACGATAAAGTGCAAGTCGCCCTCGCGGACCCAGGTTTCGACGTGTACCGGGGCGTGCGCGACCAGCCGCTCGAAGTTGGCGTAGGGGACTTGAGTATCCCCCCGCGAGTGGATTAGGAGTGCAGGCCGGTCGCCAAGTTTTTGGATTTCGTCTTTCGGGTTGATGCCGTGATTGGCCCATCCATACTTGAGCGCCGTGTAGAGTCTGACGAAGGGCCGTTGCATGGCAGCCACGAGTCCTGACGCCCCCATATTGTCTAGAAACACGTCATCCCACGCGGAGTAGGCCGACATACTGATCAGCGCGTCAATGTCGGAAATCTGTCCAATCGAGTTGATCGCGACCGCGCCGCCCATTGACAGGCCGTACACGACGATCGGCGTCTCCGCGTAACGGGGATTGGCGCGGATATAGTCCACTACGGCGCGCGTGTCGCGGTGCTCCTTGAAGCCCAGGGCGATCACGTCGCCGTCGCTCTCGCCATGCGCGCGCATTTCCAGCAAAATCGAGGCGTAGCCTTCATCCAGCAGCATCCGCGCGTGGCCGAAAAAGGCCGTGACAGACGGGTTGTGGATGCCCGACAGGAAGATGACGACCGCTTTGGGATTCTCGACATAGACTTCGTAAGCCACGATGTCGAGGCCGTCCTGTGTGGTTAGGACGAGCCTTGCAGGAGTGAGCCCGTGCTCCGCGCCGCTCCACGTTTGGGCAAACGTGACGTGCAAATTGACCATGTCGTTCATCACCAGCGGCGGGATGACCGCGAATATCACGACGATGAGCAAGATGATCCCCGCCGGAATGCCGATCAGCCAGCGGCGCTTGCGCTGTGTGGTGTTGCCTGAATTCATATTCCGCTCCCTCGTTTTTTTCTGGAGTTTGAGTTTGATTTTCTGCGTTCACCCACTGGCGTTTTCCTCTCGCAGCACCACCGCGCGACCGATGAAGGCAAACACGATGAAGATCACGCCGGCTAACCAGCCGCCCAAGCTGAAGATCGCCGGGCCATATAGGGCGAGTCCCGCGCCCGCGATCACTAACAGCGCGGCAAGTAGGCCAAACAGTTTCATCCCATACAGGGTAATGAAGGGTAGGTAGTGCGAACCGACCGCGATGAGCCAGATCAAGCCGGAAACCAGTTGTCCGGCAAACCCGCCCAGAAAGGCGGAGCGCATTTCGCTTTGAGCTTCGAGAATGTTCATTGTTCTGCCGCCCATTGAGCTATGGTGCGAAAAACTTCGATAGTTTCGTGATCTTGCATATCAAAATCATCATCGGCGCTGGTTTTGACAATCACAACGCCGTATCCTGGATGCACGTAGACGTATTGTCCCCAAATTCCAATGGCCGTAAAGTCTCCCTGGGGGTTTCCCGGGATCCACCACTGATACCCGTAGCCAAAGGCCCCCTCGCTCTGGGGATTGTCCCCGGGTTGCAAATGCGCCTCTTGGGGATTCACAGAGCGGGTAATCCATTCTGTAGGTATGATCTGTTCACCATCCCGCTGCCCCTGGTTCAAGTAGAGCCGTCCAAACCGGAGATAATCTCTCAGGGAGGTTGAGAGAAATCCATACGCAAGGATGTGGCCTTGGAAATCGGTGCCCCAGTAGGCAGGGTACTCCATACCGGCGGGCTGCCAGATCGTTTGTTCCAGAAATTGAGCCGGCGACCTTCCGGCAGCACCCTGAAGGACCAGTCCCAATACTATGGTGTCACTACTGCTGTATTGATTGTATATTCCTGGCTCCCGGAGCATGTCCACATCTTTTAAGAGATCGGGCAGGCTGGTTCTGAAGATGAAAACCTGCACTGGCAGCATGTTAACGTTGGAGCGCGTGTTCGCGTAATCTTCATCGAAATCCACGCCAGAAGACATAGTCAACAGATGGTGCAGCGGAATCGGCCCGTACCCAGTGCCGGCCAGGGCTGGCACATAGCTCTCTACAGGATCCCACACCGATGTGATGTATCCCTGCTCAATGGCAATTCCTACCAGAGCAGAGACGAATGATTTGGCTACAGAAAAGGAGGTGGGTAAGGAGTCCGCTCCATAACCACTGAAGTACGCTTCATACAGTAGCTCTTCATCCCTGGCTACCGCAAACCCGGTAGTCGAGGTTTCTTCCAAAAACGCATCGATCCGGCGCTGTTGTCCTTCGAAGGTGTAGAACTCCGGTAAGGGCCTGAGGTTGGATTCGAAAGCCCAAACCGAATCCCCGGGATTGATAGGTTCCGAAGGAAAGACGGTGTGGAAATTTCGGAAGTTCTCCACCCGGGTTTCGTCATTGAACAGCGTGAGCATAGTCCATGCAGCGCTGTTACGCAGATAGAGGAAACCCAGGCCCCCCAGAATAAGGAATATTGCAAAGAACAATACAAGTCTTTTCCAAAAAGGTTTCATCACGCACCTGTGCCTATCATAATTTTAATAATGTGTTTTCAGAGTTACCGGTAATCCAGCCAGCAATTATGCCAGGAACGGCTCCAGGGTGCGATTGAACGCTTCTGGCTGCTCCATATTAGCGAAATGCCCGGCTTTGTCCAGGGTGATGACGCGGCCTTGCGACGCGGCGTGGAGGGCCACCAGCGTCGAAGCCAGCGCCGCGTTGATCTCCTTGTCTAGCGCGCCCTGGATGAGCAACAGAGGCAGGTCGGCACGATGCAACGTGGCGGTGTAGTCGTAGTCAGCGATGTGACGTGGGTAAATGATTGATTAAAAAGGTCATCCCTTCATGAATCGCTTGGTTTGAAATCACGTGATAATCATCTACCACGAGGATAAGTTCTTTTTCGATGCCGATGATGTCATTGATCAAGCCCGTCACGATGTGCTGAATGGCTGGCGCTTGAGATTCATAAAGAGCGGGACGCAGCCCTTCGCCGATGCGGCTGTCGATGGCGGCCAGGGCAGTGTCAATGTAGCGCCAGAAACGCAGCAGGTTGTTATCGCCTTCGCTGAGAGAAAGCTAGGCAAAGGGCAGGTCGCTGGCGCGGGCGCGGTCCACCACCAGCGTGGTTTTCCCAAATCCCGTCGGGGCAGAAACCAACGTGCAGGCAATCCTCCCCTGCCTCGCCTGGACGGTTTTCTCTAAAAGGGCTTGGCGTTTCACTTGGTTGGGGCGCGGCGGCGGAGAGAAAAGTTTGGTTTTGAGCAGGTCTTTGAGCATGAGAAAATTATATCCGTTAAGACTCTATTGCGGTATACCCTATCGAACAAGTATTCCGCTTGCTTGGCAGGGCAGTAATACAATTGGCACTCGCTGTGAGAGGAGGCTCCGTCTACAGACTCCGCGCAAGGATCTTGTTCGTATCATGATCCAGGAAGTTGGCGTGGATGTGACGACAAAACGTGTTCTTTGGGTGAAAGCCCGAACGGATTACGAAACGCTCTTTTCTCTCCTGGACGGGATGCGCCATGATGCCGATAGACGATTTTGGATAGGACGATTGGAGGCGTCTGATGATAACTGTGACATAGAGGAAGATACAGGACAAGTGAGTACCGGTGTCGAAATCGTGCTGCAGATGTCTCAGGGTGTTCTTAAAGTCGCACAATTAAGGCAAAAGCCTCCTGCGGATGTGCACAAAAGAAACGTCTTGCAGCCGGAATCGTCCGATGCTTCCTATTCGATAGCAGAATTCCAATGATCAGGTTGTTCAAGCAAGCCATTACTTGGCCAGCCCTTCCTTTAGTCATGCGGGTGTAATCTTCTCGTAGGGTCACATCACGACGGTAGTGCAGTCCATTCTCGATGCCCCAATAAGAACGAGCATCCTCGAGCAAACGGGAAGGTGTAATTTCGTCCTGCCTCAGGCTGGTGAAGCCATACACCACTTGTTCATGAAATTCCCCGGTCTTGAGGGATATCCTACGCCGCTCGAGCTTGAAGACTTGCTCCAGATAGGGCCAATCCAGAAAATCTTTCAACTGGCTGCTCACAGTAAGCGTACGGGTTTCCAGGCGACCGTGACCTTTGTTGGTTTCCTTGACGGTCTTGAAGTCTTTTGGCGGGTAATTCATGCCTGGAATGGGTTCCACATCTGGCTCAAACCACAGGCGGATATTTTCTTCCATCTGGGGCTGGTTACCCTTCGCAAACCAAATGTATTCGCCTCCAGCTTCCACAATTTGGATCGAAATCTGCCTCTGGGTATGCAGTGCATCTCCCATGACCACTTTATCTCGCAAATCGATTTGGCTAAGCAGCATTGGAGCAGCCGGGATCTCGCTGCCTCTGCCTTCAACGGCTACTTCCATGAGTACAATCCCTTCGCTGGGCAGGTAAGCGGCCAACAAGTAAGTCCCCTTTTGTCGATCATCCAGTGTTCCACGCAGCACTTTGCCATCCATGGCTAGCAAGACCTGTCTGCCAAAGTACTTCTTCCCAGCCAAGAATTCACTGCTCATTTTCTCGATCTCTTCCACATTCACCACATCTGCCAGAATACGACGATAGGTGCTGTGATGGGGCATCTTCTCTCGTTTCAGCTGAAGTAAATCCGCCAACAGTTCGGCTCGGTGTTTGGCCCATTCGGCGATCCCCATGAAATGGTTCTCTCCACACAGCTTGGCCATCATCACCAAAACCAAGATCATGGGCAGTGAATACCTCACGCCTCTGGGCTTACGCTTGTCGCTTAAGGCTTGAAAACGGGCATACAGACTGCCAAAATCCACGATAATCCCAGGTTCTGTGTTAGACTCCATCTCGACCTCCTTCTGGTTTTATTTGTGCCTCACACTAACTTAACCGAAGAAGGTCACTTTTTGTTACTCTTTTTCTGACTTTAAGAACGCCCTGCCTTGGCAGTTGCCCAAATGGCGGGTAAAATCCATTTGTGGTTGAGAGTATGGAAAGCCGTTATTTACCGA
>JAWOHN010000179.1:0-3497 GCA_046485135.1 Anaerolineales bacterium
AAGTTTAGAGAAGCTCTGATTAACTTTGCTCCACTTAGATCGGAATATGCTAAATGAGCGTAATCAAGATCCGTATCCACCAGTATCGAGCCTGTGAGATTAGCTCCTGCCAAATTGGCATGGGATAAGTTAATTCCTGTCAGATCAAGTTTGGAGAGATTTACTTCTTCCAAATCGACATCTCTCAAAGAGATAATGGGTATCATATATATGAAGATTGTCCAAGTGGAGCGTGCCTGTGCCACTACCCCAAGCGAAGCGAAGACCGCCGCCTTCCCACCCTGTATTGCCATTAATAAGGTTCAAATTGGACAGGCTGGCCTCCAGACCAGCGTTTACAATCACAACCGACCCGCTGCCGCCGGCATTGATCGTGCTGCGCTCAGATGATGCGCTGGCGCAGCCGCTATAGCCGCCTTGCAGGGTCAGGTTCTTGTTGACGGTGATGGCCTCGTTGAAGGTCACCCCACCTTCGATCAACAGGCGGTCGCCGGGAGTAGAGGCTGTGATAGCGGCAGCAATGGTGGGGTAGGTGCAGCCTGCTCCAACGGTGCGGTCAACTGCAACCGCGTCGATGACCGGATCCTGATCGAGGGTAGGTGTTTCAAGCCTGGCTGCATCTGGATCACTGCGGTTTTCCAACGAGTCGCCTTCAGGAGTTGACTCGCGGGCAGGGCTGACCGGTTCTGTCACCCCCAGCTCTTCCGCTGGCGTTTTAGGCGGTGGGGGATCAGCGAGGTCCGCCAGGACGATATTGGGCGCCCAGCCTGTTGCACCAAAGACGACTGAAATGACAAGAAAGATCACCAGCGTGATCGAAGGACGAGAATGTAATCGCATCAGATACTCCTTTTCGCAATGGGCGCATGGCCCGATGCTTCACTGGCTTTAAAATTGGTTGTCGGTAGGTGTAGCATGCTGTCACGTTGAAGAAGGATCTGCCTGGCAAGGCCAATTCATTTATATTGGTGGGTGAGCAAAGCATCCTGTTGGTTCGCGCAGCGTTTGAAAAAGTATAGCATCTGAAATATGGGCACGCAAGTGAAAAAATGAACGAAAACCGGCGGTGGAACTCCACCGCCGGTTTGTGACAATAGGAAAGATCAGGGGATGTTTACATGTGGATATAGCGCAGCCTGCCAGAATGGCCGTAGCAGAGGCCGTCGTTCGGGGTTCATAGCGACCACATTATTGCGCGGGCGGCCCCTGCAGGATGCGCTGCCGCACGATCCCCAAGTCCTGCGCCTGGCCGGGTTGAGGCCACAGGGCTTCGATCCACCAGGTGGCGCCGGCCTCGATCCAGGGGCCGACGATGGCGGCGGCCTGGGAGGGGTCATCGCCGGGGGTGACACCTTCTACGACAATGTCGAAGGGTGTGTCGAGGGGGCGGTTAGCATCGATATAGGCTTTGATCTCGGGCAGGACGGCCGGCGTCAGCTCTGCTCCGGGCAGGTAAGGCAGCAGACCATTGTAACGCAGGACGCGCTGCATGGATTTCGGCCGCGGCAGCCAGCGAAACCCAGGCGTCGATACCCCAGACCGGTTCCCAGACGAAGAAGCCATCCCAGCTGGTCTGCTCAGCCGCGTAAGCCAGGTCTGCGGCGTCGCGGGCGCTGCCAAAAGTAAGGACAAAGCCATATTTCATAGGACCTCCAGAGAGGATTTTACCACTTGGCTTGAAGGATGGCCAATGCGGACAGCTTTCGCAACTCTTGCTAACCGCCAAGACGCCAAGAGCGCAAAGGGTTAATATAAACACCCTTCGCCCTCCTGGCAGTTTAGCTCTGATTCCATGGCGGCCTTGCCGAACAACTGGGCGCGGACAATATGCTCGTGCCGGGCATCCAACAGACCGACGCCGGCGGCTTCGATAGCATCCTTGGCGGACTGCTCCATTTGCAGAGAATCTGCGTATAGCCTATAAATCAAGAGCGGGTCGTCGTCAGCGGCGATGCGGTTGGCGGAGACTTTGCCGCATTCCAGACAGCGGTGCACCAGCATCAGCTCGCCGCAGGCAGCCAGGCCGTATTTCTTGCGGGTATGCTTGAGCGCCAACCCCAGCGGCTGCATGGGCGCTTTGCAGGCCGACAGACGGTCGCCGGCCCGGAACAGATCCAGGCAGCGCGACCACAGGCAGTAGGGGCAGTGGTTGCGGTTGCGCACGCCGGAGAGCAGTGGCTCGGCCAGGACGTGGTAGTGGCAGCGCCGGCATTGGAAGCCGTTTTCGGCCTGCTCCCGGCAGGCGCGGTTGCTGGATCGGCGAGCGTGCTTGAGCTTATGTTTCGACCTGGATCTATTCTCCAGAAAGTCGAGCACATAATCCTCGTTCATGAGACGCTCAATTCCTCTTTCAGCCGCAGGTAGCTTTTGTAGCGCTGCGGGCTGATCAGACCGCCGCTGACCGCCTTACGGATGGCGCAGCCGGGCTCTTCTGCGTGGGCGCAGTCCAACCCGAAGCGGCAACGTCCGATGAAGGGCCGCATCTCTCGGTAGAAGTAAGCCAACACTTCCTCGTCCAGGTCCCACAAACCGAACTCGCGCACTCCGGGGGTATCGACCAGCGCGCCGCCTGAATCCAGGGGGAAGATCTCCAGATGGGTGGTGGTGTGCTTGCCCTTGCCGGTGGCCTGGCTGACCTCGTTGACGCGCAAGCCCAGGCCGGGCTGCAACGCATTGAGAAGAGCCGTCTTACCCACGCCGGATTTCCCCAGCAAGACCGACAGCCCAGGTTGCAGCGCCTGGCGGAACTCTTCCAGACCCTGCCCGGTGACGGCGCTGGTGAGCAGGACCGGGTAGCCGATGCGCCGGTAAGACTCGGCTGCTTCCAGGAGCTCATCCGAGATAGCTCTATCTGATTCCTGGACCAGATCGAGCTTGGTGATGACGATCAGCGCCGGCAAGTCCAGCGACTCTGCCAGGGCCAGGTAGCGGTCCAGCATATTCCATTTCGGGGTCGGGTTGGCAGCCGCAAAGACCGGCACAACCCGGTCCACGTTGGCTGCGATGACCTGCTCGGGGGCATAAGCGCTGGGCATGGGCACGGCCGAGCGGCGCGAAAGCTGGTTGCGGCGCGGCAGGACTTCGCTGATGAAGGCCGGCCCGCCGGGCGGCTCTTCCAGGCGCACGACATCGCCGACCACCAGCGCGCCAGCGGAGGGGCGTGGAAGTTCGGGGCGTCCCCTTTGACGCTGCGTCTTTCCCCGTTCAGATGGGGGCCCGCCCGCCTTGCGCAGATGAGAAGCGAGCTGGCAGGTGATCGTGCGCCCATTTTGTTGGACGGTGTAGCCACCTGCCGTGACCTTGTAGATCACACCGGCGCTGTTCTGCGGTTGCTCAGCGAGGTTTGTTTTTTGGTTATACCTATTTAGTTGGTTGTACTTTGACTTCATCGTCGTAATTCCTATGATTTTGTGATCCGCCAATCAGGTATCCATGATCCTTGCGCGATGTTGTGTACACCCGATTTTTGGAATAATTCAATAAAAAAGCCAGCCACG
>JAWOHN010000098.1:0-16224 GCA_046485135.1 Anaerolineales bacterium
GATCACGACATTGTGCGAACAACTGCAGCAAATTGGTGTGGATATTAAGGAGAAGCCAGATGGGTTTATCGTTCATGGCGGTAAACCACTCTCCGGAGGCCGGGTGAGCGCGAACGGCGACCACCGCCTGGCAATGGCCCTGGCAGTAGCCGGGTTGGCAGCCAAGTCGCCGGTGGAGGTGGAGGGAGCTGAGGTTATATCGGAATCCTTTCCCACTTTTGCCGATCTATTGAAAATATTAGGAGCGGACATTTCCATTGACGCCTGAATTACTGCCACCTCAGCCCTATCGATTTGGCTTATTGGGTTGGCCCTTAGGTCATAGCCTGTCTCCCCAAATCCATGCAGCTGCTCTGGCAGCTAGCGGGTTGAGCGGAACCTACCACCTCTTCCCAATCCCTCCTCTGCCGGATGGGGCTGGCCTATTGCAGGAGATTATTGAGCGTTTCCGCCGCCAGGAGCTGCATGGATTGAACGTGACTATTCCCCATAAACAAACCATCTTGCCGCTGCTGGATGGGTTGACAGACCAAGCCATGGCCATTGGGGCAGTTAATCTAGTTTATCTGGAGGGACAACGCTTGCTGGGCGATAACAGCGACGCCCCTGCCCTGCTGTTGGATTTGCAGCATTGCTTTTCATTACAAAACCAGGTTGGTACTGCGCTGGTTTTGGGCGCGGGAGGCGCTGCCCGCGCTGCCGTTTATGCTTTGCTTCAAGCGGGTTGGCAGGTGTACGTGGCAGCCCGACGAGTGGAAGCAGCCCAGCGCTTGGTGGCAGACCTGGCTCCACCAGCGAGTGTTGGTGGAATGGATCCACTGGCATCTTTGCCTCTTGGAGCAGATGCATTGGCGAAACTGCCAGTCTGCGACCTGCTGATCAATGCTACCCCTGTGGGCATGCCTCCGCTGGCAGACAGCACACCCTGGCCGGATGGTGTGCCCTTTCCCGCCGGCGTTAAAATTTACGATATGGTTTACAATCCGGCCCAGACAAAACTGGTGCGCTCGGCTCGCGCGGGGGGGCATCAGGCCGCCAATGGACTGGGCATGTTAGTGGAACAAGCAGCGTTGTCTTTTGAGCGCTGGACAGGCTCGAATGCCCCTCGTCCGGCCATGTTGGCCGCAGCCACCGATTCCCTTGATACAATAGGATAAGATGAAAACAGCAACGCAGCGCCTGAGTCAGTTAGCTCCACAATACTTTGCGGCCTTACAAAACCGGGTGGCTGCCTTGCAGGCTTCTGGTCGTGACGTCATCCGGTTGGATGTGGGCTCGCCGGATTTGCCACCTGCCCCGCATATCACCGAAGCATTGATCCAGTCTGCGACCCAAGCGGATGCACATGGCTATATTGCTCATCAGGGCCCGCGTTTTTTACGCTCGGCCTGGGCAGAGCTGTACCAGCGGCAATTTGGAGTCGATTTGGATGTTGAGACCGAGATCCTGCCATTGTTGGGCTCCAAAGAGGGCATCTTCCACCTATCCCAGGCCTTGCTTGAGCCTGGTGATGTGGCCCTGGTACCAGACCCTGCATATCCAACCTACAGCATGGGCGCTCACTTTGCCGGTGCAGATATCTTTTTTTTACCCTTGATGCCGGACAGAGGTTATTTGCCCGATTTTGACGCTATTCCCAAAGATATTCTCTCCCGAAGTAAATTGTTATGGTTGAATTACCCTGCCAACCCAACTGCCGCGGTTGCGCCAAATGGTTTTTTCACCGAAGCATTGGAGTTTGCCCGCCGGCATGATGTGCTGGTATGTCACGACGCTGCTTACAGCCAGGTGACTTTTGACGGTTATCAGGCGCCAAGCATCTTGCAAGACCCTGGCGCAAAAGAGGTGGCAATTGAGTTCAATACCCTCTCCAAGTCTTATAATATGGCTGGCTGGCGGGTGGGTGCTGCGGTGGGCAACGCAGCAGCCTTGCGCAGCCTGTCTGTGCTCAAGACCCACGCCGATAGCAGTCATTTTCTACCGATATTAAGCGCTGCCGCGGTTGCCATGAATGGTGATCAAAGCTGGCTGGTTGAACGAAACCAGGTCTATGCACAACGGCGGGATCAAGTGGTCAGTGCGCTAAATCGTCTGGGCTTGTCTGTTTCACCCCCTCAAGCCTCGCTGTATGTGTGGAGCCCGGTTCCGGCAGGGTGGACCGCCGAAGCGTTTACCGTTGCCGTCTTGGAAGAAGCCCATTTGAGCCTGACCCCAGGGACTGTCTTCGGCAGGCAGGGACAGGGTTATGTGCGCATCACGCTGACAGCCTCTGCGAAGCGTATCTCCGAGGGGATGCAGCGCTTAGAAAGTTGGATGAAGAAATGAGTCTTCGTTTCCTGACTGCTGGTGAATCGCATGGCCCGGCCTTGGTGGCGGTCCTGGAAGGAGCGCCGGCGGGTTTACCTCTGACAGCCGGTGTGATCGACCGCGAGCTGGTTCGCCGCCAGAAAGGCTATGGTGCTGGCCCGCGCATGAAAATCGAAAATGATACGGCCCGTATCCTATCGGGTGTTATGGATGGCAGCACCACCGGCGCGCCGATCGCAATCCTGATTGAAAATCTGGATCACAGCAAATGGCGCGGCCGGGCGGTGGCTCCGTTTACCAGCCCACGTCCCGGTCATGCCGATCTGACCGGCGCTATCAAATATGGTTATCGTGACCTGCGTCCCGCTTTGGAGCGCGCCTCTGCCCGGGAAACTGCTGCCCGCGTGGCGGTTGGAGCAGTCGCCAAGGCCTTTTTAAGCAGTTTTGGGATCCAGGTGGGCGGCTATGTCTCTGCCATCGACCGGGTTGACGCTGATCTGGAAGGGATACCTCTAGCTGACCGCGCTCGCCTGGCGGAGGAGACCGATGTACGCTGTCCGGATCCACAGGCTGCCGAAGCGATGCGTCTCCGTATCCGCCAGGGTATGCAAGAGCGCGATACGCTGGGTGGGGTGATTGAGGTGCTGGCGTTGGGGCTGCCGCCTGGCCTGGGATCGTATGTCCATTGGGACCGGCGCTTGGAAGCCCGCTTGGGTGCCGCTATCCTGAGCATCCAGGCCATCAAAGGGGTTGAAGTCGGCCCGGCTTTTACTGTGGCGCGCTTGCCCGGCACCCAGGCCCAGGATGGGATCCGTTTGCAAGGTCAAAATTTGGTCCGCACCAGCCAGCATGCCGGTGGGTTGGAAGGGGGTATCACTACCGGGCAACCCTTGCTGTTGCGCGCTGCCATGAAGCCGATTGCCACCACTTTGACTCCACAACAAACTGTAGACCTGGCCTCTGCCGAGGAGGTTCCGACAAATTATGAGCGATCTGATTTTTGCCCTGTGCCGCGGGCGGTGGTCGTGGTTGAAGCCATGGTGGCCTATGTCCTGGCAGATGCCTTGTTTGAAAAACTGGGCGGAGATTCTCTGGAAGAGATGTTGCCGCGTTATCAATTGCTGCGCCAGGCGCGCCTTTCAGATCTGCATATGGATGGCGAGGAGCATGTTTTTTGGCCGGAGTGATGTTTATGGATGCTGAATCAGCCCATTCTACCGTTTTCCTGTATGGTCCACCGGGTTCGGGTAAAAGTACTGTTGGGCAGGCCCTGGCGCAGGCCTTATCTATCCCTTTTTGGGATTTGGATGAAGAAATTGAAAATCATGCCGAAATGCCGGTGGCTGAGATCTTTGCGATTGAGGGTGAAGAGGGTTTCCGCGCCCGGGAGAAGCGCATGCTGGACCTGTTGATTGGCAAAGTGATCGGCGTGGTTGCGTTGGGCGGTGGTTCACTGCTCGACCCTGACAACCACCAGCGTGTCACCTCTGCTGGCCAGATCCTATGCCTGGATGCGCCGGTGGAAAAGCTGATCGAGCGATTACAGACACAGGTCGGCAAGCGGCCGCTTCTTGAGGAAGAAACCGGCAGTAGCGCTCGGCAAGAGATTCTTACCCAAAATCTTAGTGAGCTGATGCAACGGCGTTTTAGCCATTATGCTTCTTTTCCACAGATCGATGTCAGTGGGATGACGCCAGATGAAGCTGCCTGGGCGGTTCAGATGCGCCTGGGTCGCTTTCATGTCAGCGGGATGGGGGCCGGGTACGATGTCCTGGTGGGGTCTGGTGCCCTGGATGCACTGGGAGTGCAGCTGCGCGTTCGTAATCTCAAAGGACCGGTAGCTCTGGTCAGCGACGATCAGGTGGGGGAGTTGTATGCCACGCAGGCGATTTCCTCCCTGGAAAAAGCTGGTTACGAGGCCCAAACTATACTGCTGCCTGTCGGAGAACAAAACAAGACCCTGGAATCTATATCTTATTTATGGGAGGCCTTCTTACAAGCCGGACTGGAGCGAGGTAGCTGCGTAATTGCTTTAGGCGGGGGTGTGGTGGGGGATCTGGCAGGTTTTGCTGCGGCGACCTATCTGCGCGGCGTTCCCTGGGTGGCAGTTCCTACTTCTCTGCTGGCGATGGCGGATGCCAGCCTGGGCGGCAAGACGGGGATAGATTTACCGCAGGGCAAAAACCTGGTGGGTGCATTTCACCCACCGGCCCTGGTGCTGTCTGACCCGCAGGTGTTGGCTACTTTGCCCGAGACTGAGCTTCGCTCGGGAATGGCAGAGATCGTCAAAGCTGCAGTGATCGGGGATCCGCAACTGTTTGAGCTTTGCCAACAGGGTTGGCAGGTCCTCCGGGCTGATCTTGGGGAGGTGGTTCGCCGGGGTATGGGGGTCAAGATCCGCATTATCCAGATTGATCCGTATGAAAAAGACCAGCGGGCGGCTTTGAACTTGGGTCACACGATTGGCCACGCAATCGAGCGAGCTTCTGGCTTTAAACTGCGCCATGGAGAGGCTGTATCGATTGGGATGGTGGTGGAGGCTCGCTTGGCTGAGAGAATGGGTCTGGCGAAAGCGGGCCTGGCGGGGCAGATTGCCTCCACCCTTCAATCACTGGAACTACCGACATCCATACCAGCTGAAATCGACCGTAAACTGCTACTGGAAACGATGAACCTGGATAAGAAACGCGCAGCAGGGCGGGTCTTGTTCGCTCTGCCAGTCCAAATCGGTGAAGTCAAGACCGGTTGCGAGGTGGAAGATATCGAAAGCTTCATTCTGGCGGGCTAGACCCGCAATTATTCTATGGGAATTGGCTGATGATGGACAGAATCTTGATCTTGCATGGCCCAAATTTAAGCTTGCTTGGCAGGCGTGAACCGGAACATTATGGCAAACTGACCCTGCCGGAAATTGACCAGCGCCTTATTGCAATGGGGCGAGAGATGGGTCTGGAAGTGCACACTTACCAGGCCAATGGCGAAGGACAGCTGATTGACGCGCTGCAGCAGGCTGCAGAATGGTCCGCAGGGGTGGTCTTTAATCCAGGAGGTTACACCCATACTTCTGTAGCACTGCGGGATGCAGTAGCTTCCATTCGTTTGCCGGTTGTTGAAGTTCACCTCTCAAATGTGCAGGCCCGCGAGGAATTCAGGCGCCATTCCCTGATTGCGCCGGTCTGTGCTGGCTCCATCTCCGGGTTTGGCTGGCGGTCCTACCTGCTGGGAATGCAGGCTCTGCACGCCATCCTGGCAGGAGATGGATAGCCGGGATGCTGCAAGCCGGGATTTTGCTACCTTGAAGTATTAGGAGCTACAATGTTTGATTTGATCGTGTTGGGTGGGGGGCCGGCGGGCGTGACCGCGGCTCTGCGGGCCAGGGAATTAGGCGCTACAGTGGCCTTAATTGAGCAAAATCGAATGGGGGGAACTTGCACCAATGACGGTTGTGTGCCCACACGCGTGCTGGCCAAAGCCGCCCGCTTGCTGCGAGATTACAATCAGTTTTCGGATTATGGCATCATCACGGCGCCACCGGTTACAGACTTTGAGCGCCTGATCCAACGGACGCAGCAGGTAGTTTATTCGATCCATGAGAAAAAACAACTCATCAATGTCTTGCAGGAAGCCGGGGTCGAGGTCCACGCTGGGGTAGGGCAGGCACAGTTTGTTGATCCGCACTCGGTGGCACTCCCGGACGGGACCCGCCTGGAAGCGCACAAATTCGTCCTATGTGTTGGCGGTCATGCTGCCCGCCTGAAATTCGCGGGAGCCGAGCATGCCATTACGCATAGCGATGTCTGGTCGCTGAAGAAACTGCCAGAATCTGTTGTGATCATCGGGGCTGCTGCCACCGGTTGCCAGTTGGCTTCGATTTTCTCTGCCTTTGGATCCAGGGTCACCCTGCTAGAAGTAGCGCCTACCATCCTGCCCCGTGAAGACCCAACCACCTCCCTGACCATGGGGTCAGCCTTCGCAGTGCACGGGATTCATCTAATCACTGGTATTGGCGGGGTAGAGCGGATCGAGAAAAAGTCGAATGGGCTGGAGGTCTTTTTCAAAAAGGATGGACAGAAAAGCTCTGAGAACGCTGAGACCGTCATTCTGGCGGTTGGCTGGCCGGGTAATCTCGAAGGCCTGAACCTGGCTGCAGCTGGGGTGCAGCCAGAGCACGGCTATATCCAGGTGGATGATGGTTTTTGCACTTCAGCTCCCCATATCTATGCCGCCGGCGATATCACCGGGCGCATGATGCTGGTCCAAAGCGCCGGGCATGAAGCCCGAGTGGCGACGGAAAACGCTGTTTTAGGAGAGCAGCTAGCGCACCGGCACTATATTGTCCCGCATGGCGGTTTCACCGACCCGGAATACGGCAGCGTTGGCCTGACCGAAGCTGAAGCCTGCGCACTGGGCGGCTGTCTGGTAGCTCTGGTCAACTTCTCTGACCTGGACCGGGCCATCATCGATGGGCGTCCGGAGGGTTTTTGCAAACTGATCATTGACCAGGACAGCCATCGCATCCGGGGCGCGCACGTGGTTGGCGAACAAGCCCTGGAGACGATCCAATTGGTGGCTGCCGGCATGGCTGCAGGTATCACCATTGAGCAACTGGCCGAATTGGAGATCGCTTATCCCACGTATGCGGCAGTTGTGGGTCTGGCTGCGCGCCAGCTGGTGCACCGGTTGGGTCTCATGCCTCTCTCCCCCCAATGGCGGGCGCTGCATAAGCCGCACCTGGCGGAGTGGGAGAACACGGATTTGTAATTGCCCAGGGGGCAAATGGTTTTATGCTGAGAGAATATCTATTCGTTTGGAGCCCTCTATTTCCAAGATGAAGTCAGCGCCAAAGGCTTGAGCTGGAGTCAGCGCACCAACCGGGCGTTCTGCCAATACTTTTCTTACGCACCGCAACCCGGCAACTGCCGTTAGCTGGTAGGCCTCCATGGTTTCCAACCAGGCCTGAGCCTGGTTTCCTTCTGCATCGCTTGCCATTGCCCAAAGATATGAGCGGTTGTTCCTGCGCATTTCGGCGCTGGGGCCTTTGAAGGAATGCTCAGCAATCCTTTGGGCGGCCCGGCGCAATAAACTGACCCGGACCAGCTTTTGCACCAGCGCTCCGTACCTGCGTACGGTTTTTACCAGGCGAGGGGGATAAGCCATATAGGTGGTGATATTAGGAATGCCAGTGGAACGGTAGGCGGTTTCCAAATCTCCCCACGAGATGGGCAATGTTACCAACTCGCGGTGTGAGAAATGGATCTTTTTTGCGCCATCTCCCAGTTGCAGGGGTACAAGCTGGCCGTTCTGTCGCCGCATGCCGCCACGCGGCATCATTTCGATGCTTGATTTGGCAGTCCCGGAGCTCGGCTGGGTGGAAGATGCCACACCAATTTGCAGATCAATTGCACTGGGCAACTTCTCGGCTACATATTTTGCCAGGCAATCGCTGGGAATCACATCAAAGCCAGCCCCTGAGATCAACCCCACCCCGGCTCGGAGGGCTCGCTCATGTTGGGCAAAGGTGTGCTGAAATACCGGTATCTCTCCGGTGATATCGATATAGTTCACACCGCCTTCCAGGCAGGCTTCCAGCATAGGCGCGCTGGTAATCTGGAACGGACCCGCAGCGTGGAAGACCAGTTCTACGCCTTTCAGCGCTTTGGCCAGCTTGGCCGGATCCTCTAAACCTAGAATTAATGTTTCCAGCCCGTACTTTTCGGCCAAAGGGGCCAGTTTTGAGGCCGTCCGACCTGCCAGGACAGGCTGCTGCCCTTGGCGAACCGCCTCATCTACCAGCAGTTGCCCGGTAAAGCCGTATGCTCCGTAAATTAACCAGTTTGAATGAGACATAGATACCTCAATAATTTTACCTTTTATTAGAGGTGGGTAGCAATGCACATAACCGATGTTGGTTCGGAAATCGGGTGTTTGGTGCGGCTGTTCTGCCCCAAACGTCCAATTATCCATATCTTCATGATTTAAGGTAGTGCTGCCCAGGGAGATTGATCGAAAGTTATGTTGCATACCCCAAAATTACATTAAGTATTAATGATTTTATTAACTAATCCCTTGAGATAAGTTGTTATAGTTGGTTTTATGTCCAAAAACAACTATCTATTGACCGTCCTGTTGCTGCTGGCATTCCTAGCAGGCGCCTGCAATTATCCTGGTTATTCAAGTGCTCCTGTTCAGCGGCCTGTTGGCAGCATAACCCCTTCACCTGACGAATCTGGTTCCAATCCAATTCAGCTAAACCCAGACTGTGCTTCTGGGCTTATCCCAGGTGAATGGACCGGCAGTGTCTCTTCCAGCACCACCGCTTCATCGATGGGGTTTCGGGTCATCAACCAATCAGCGTCCATCTCCCTTAAGCTCGACGTCAATTGTGCTGGTGATATCACTGGTAGCGCCAGTCGCGGGGGATCCGGTGAGATCCGCGTGCCATTCATGCTGGATGGAACCTGCATAGAAGACGCCACATACCAGGTCAGCGGGGTCATCCTCTCAGAAAATCCCACCCAAACGATCCTGCGTCTGACATTCAATACAGTAGAGGGCAGGCTGTCCTGCAATTTGAACAGCAGTGTCTCCACCATTCCCGGTGGGGAACAAGTCAAAGACCTGGCTGGGTCCAGTTTCACCGTCGATCTGATCCCTGAATCACTGAACTCGATGCAGATCAGCGGCAGCCAATGGCCTGATACGATTTACCATGACCAATTTGCCGGCACACAGGATGGCATGGATGAATATGATATTACCACGCAAACAGTCAGCTCTTGGGTGCTGACCTTCCAGAAATAATACCTATTTTGAGCGAACAAGGTGAAGACAATATTTAATCATCACTCAAATCGGATTTTCTCAATGGTCTCATAGAACCATTCTTCTGCAATCTGTCTTTTGGCCCAAAGATCGTCTCCATCAACGATGAAGAACAGACTTTCAAGCTTTTCCAGCACATCTGCCGGCATGTCATAGTAGATGTAACGGGTATAAAAACCGTGCCGGGTAGGCTCGTATGGTATGCGTAGCACTTCCACCAGTGGTCGCAGGGTGAAGTTATGGTAAAAATTCAGCGCTTCGATCAGGTTCCCCCGGTTTAATTCTTTAATGGTCAAAATCTGGAATAAGTCAAAGCTGATTTTGAGGGCTTCCAGGCGATCTTTTAGCTTCAAGGCCAGCTCTTGCCGGCTGATAGGGGAGCTTTGAACAACCTCAGATTTGTCGAAATACACAACGGGTTTGCCATGCAATTCAGGTTGTATGAATTTGTTTGGATTGCTATGTTTGATTACCACGATATCAATCAACAGGAATTTGCTGGTATCGCGCATGCGGTAAAAAACCTGACTGTGACCATGCCAGGTAGGTTGCGGAATTGAGTAGGCAATCTCGATTGGGGAGAGTTTTATCAGTGTGTTTTCGATCACCTGGAAGGTGTCCTTGACATATTCATCGTCCACGTCGACCATAATATCCAGGTCTGACCAATCATCTGCCCTGCCAAAAGCTGCTGCCCCTCCTTCCCATACGGCATGGGTGTAATCAAGCGGCTCCAAAGCGGCACATAAGGCGCTGATAATCTGCTTTTTGGTGAGGCTGGCTTTGCTCAACATTGGGGGACTCCTCAGCGTATGGGATTTGATATTGTATTGTGAGTCCGGGTTAAGGAAGATGAGGCCTTATCCCATATTCAGGTTATGCAAGTATAGCAAATAAATATTTTCGTTACAGTAAATTGGTAGGACGAATTACTTTGGTCAGTTTCTCAGATGTGATATATTTTGCCTGTCCAGATTTTACACAGCTTGGAAGAGAACTCCCTGAGGAACTCCGCCTCACCAAGCCTCTAAGGTTAAGGTATTCTTACAATGCCCCTGTCTGCGATTCTATTGGCTTTTTCCACCATCTTGTTGTGGAGCTTTCTGGCTTTCTTGGGCGCACAAGTGACTCACTTGCCATCCATCCTGGTAACTGGGATCGCGCTGAGCATAAGTGGAATTTTAAGCTCAGTCACCTATAAATCCTGGCGTTTGCCCCTGAAGACCTTGTTGATTGGGGTGGGGGGCATTTTTGGATATCATTTTTTATTCTTCACAGCCATCCGTTATGCGCCAGTGGTCGAGGCAAACCTGGTGAACTACCTGTGGCCTTTGTTGATTGTCTTGCTGGCGCCGTTTTACTTATCCGGGCATGCGCTCAGACCTCACCATGTTTTGGGTGCATCGATGGGACTGTTGGGGGCTGTGCTGATCGTCTCAGGGGGACGCCTCAGTCTGGATTTTGCCAACTTACCTGGTTATCTTGCCGCTGGCGGGGCTGCTTTTGTTTGGGCCAGTTATTCATTGTTGACCAAGCGCGTTGACCCTTTCCCGACCACAGCAGTGGGTAGTTTCTGCATTATATCCGGTATATTCTCTCTGGCGATCTATGCGGGAGGTTTGCTGTGGGGGAGCTCTTCATCTGATGCTGTCAGCGTTCTGCCGGTGGGCAGGGACTGGCTGTATTTAATCCTGCTGGGAATTGGTCCGCTTGGCGCGGCTTTCTTTACCTGGGATGCAGCCTTGAAGCGCGGTGACCCGCGCATCATCGGTTCTTTGGCCTATATCACCCCCTTGTCCTCGACGCTGGTATTGGTCTTGGTGGGGGGTAGGACATTCACCTGGGTTTCTGTCCTGGCAATGTTCCTGATTATGGCTGGAGCTGTGGTTGGTTCGCTTGACCTGCTCCGTAACTAGGATGGTTAGGCAGATCCTTTACGATAAACTATGACGGAGATCTAATTTGGGGCTGAAAGAGGGTAGATGCCTGGAATCGTGTACAATATAAATATCGTAAGTTTGGGATAAAGAAGAAAAGGTTGAATTTTTGGATGAATACAGAGGGCTAATACCTCTCGCGAATTTGTTTATGAGTGAATTTATAGAGCTGAGATAGGAGGAAATGATGCCTGTTCATGCAAATGCCTCCCGCAGGGAAGAGCTCATCCAGGCTTTGGATGTAGCCGGGTTGAAAGCACATGAGATGAAAGACGAGGATGGGGTCGGGTCTGTGAATTTAACGATCTTGGACACCCGCTACACTCCTACCATTGTAGCGGCGCAAGACCCAGAACTAAAGGCATATGTCAGGAATGCGGGTGATGAACTACCTACTGAAACTTACCTGCATGTTGTGGTCAGGGATGATGAAGATTCTTATATCGTGGGGGTGATGGGCCAGAAAGGCGAGGGCGGGAAAATATACGAACTTGGCGAATGGCAGCGGGCATTGACCATTGACCAGGCCGTGTTGATCGTGCAGAGCCTGTGGACGGGTAGAGATGTTTTGCTGAATGAATTCGTCGGTAGCCGTTAAGCCATATCTTTAATACTGCACCATGTGGTTTTTACCTGATCTGATGAGACCGTGTTCTCCCCCGGACACGGCTTGTCTGGGAAGACCGGAGTTGAGATGCCTGCGTTTGTGGCCTTCGTCTGGCGCGGTTGGTTCGCTGACCTGGATGGTGACGTGATGTGCTAGCTGCGGGCGTTTCTGCCTGCAACTCAGGCCAGGGGTCCAGGCCCAATATTCGGCGTATCAAATAGCCGCCGAGCAATTCGCTGGTTTTGATCAGGGGGACAATGACCAAAGCAGCAATCACACCTGCCAGCGCTAATGAGCCAACAATCGCTACGAAAACCAACGCCGGGTGCAGATGCACCCGCTGGCTCAAGATGCGCGGCCGCAACCAGATATTTTCAATCATTTGAATGGCGGTAAATAACCCCAGGATCAGTACCGCGAACCAGATATTGGATATCTCCAAGAAAATGGAGCCTTGTAAGTAAGCCACTACCGTGGCGATCACCATGGCAACGATCGGGCCAAGGGAGGGGATGATGTCTAAAGCGCCGGCGATAATGCCGATCAGCAGAGCATCCGGAAGCCCAACCAGGCTGGCTACCAGCCAACTTAAGGTGCCAATGATCGTCATCAATACCAGCTGGCCTCGCAGGTAGGCTTGCCAGATCCCCTTGACTTTACTGTAGATAATTTGGATGTCTTGCCGGTAGGGTTCAGGGGGAGACTCTAAGATAAAGGCTCTCAATCGATCCCAATCTAGCAAAATGTAAAAGGTGGAAACGGTAATGATCAATATCCAGGCCAGGTTTTCGGTCGCTGCCAGCACAACCCCAAAAATTCGTTGTGGATTGTACAGGAAGGAGAAAAAATCTGTGATGTCATCTCCCTGGACCAGTCCGGTCAGGTTAGCCCGCAGCAAGAATTCGTCAAAAGATTCCTGGAAATTGATGACTTCCTCGCGGATTGCGTCGAGCTGAGCGTAAATTACTGGGGCAAAGATGGCTGGGATAGCAGCCAGCATGATCAAGAAAGTGACATATACCAGTGGGACCACCAGCCGGCGTGAGAAACCAAACCGTCGCAAGAAAAAATCGACCACAGGATCTAACATATAAGCCAGTAAGACAGACACCATTAAAGGCGCGATTAACGGCCTTGCGTAATAGAGAAAAGCCGCTGTAATCAGAAGGGTGATGACTAAAATAAAATAGCGGGTTTGGATATTCCAGGCTTTGTCTTGCATACGCGATCCGCCTTTGGTGAAGGCCTTTACCTCCCAGATGTCACTTTGCGAATTTGGCCCTATTCTACCGTAATTGCTCAACCGCGGAGAAATATTTTCCCTGCTTTCTACCTTGAGATTAGGCACTCTCCAACCCTGGCTTGCCCCAATCTTTATCGGAGTTAAGGGGTTTAGCATAGATGACCGGAATTGGGGGTGTTGAGTGAGCAAATATTCGTTCAACACCTCCGTTCCCAAATCATTTTCTACGAAGTGTGTGAGTCTTATGAGAGTTGTTACGGCGCTCAATGCTGGCAGGGTAATTCAAATGACACGTGTGTTAAAATTTATCCGTATTAGAATTTGAAGGTCACCAGAATTATGCTTCGGTGATTGGAGGCAAGAATGAACTTCAGCATGTGGGGCAAAGCATTACAGGTTATACCGCGCATCAGCAAGGAGGAGTGGGATCATCTGGATGTGATCTCCAAATGGCTGATCTCTACCCGCGCGGCGGTGTTGATCATGACTTTTATATCAGGGGCCATAGCCGGTATTCTGGCCTTCCGTGATGGGCATTTCAATTTGTGGTATTTTCTGCTGCTCGAAATTGGCCTGGTGCTCTCTCATGCCACCAACAATCTGTTCAATGACTACACTGACTATATCAAGGGGGTCGATCAGGACAATTATTATCGCAGCCAGTATGGGCCACAGCCTTTAGTACATGGTTTGATGAATAAGCGTCAAATCCTGACCTATGCTCTGGTGACTGGTTTGTCAGCCTTGGCAGCCGGATTGGTGCTGGTTATGATCCATGGTACCCTGGCGTTGGTCTTGCTGTTGGCAGGTATCTTTTTTGTCCTCTTCTATACCTTCCCTCTAAAATATATCGCTTTGGGAGAGATTGCGGTCCTGATTGTCTGGGGACCTTTGATGATCGGTGGCGGATATTTCGTCATTACCGGCAATTGGGATTGGAACGTTGTCCTGGCCAGTTTGCCCTATGCCTTGGGAGTTACCACGGTAATTTTTGGCAAGCATGTGGATAAGTACGATGTCGACAAAGCCAAGCGCATACATACCTTACCTGTGCTGCTCGGAGAGAAAGCCAGCCGGTTTGTGATTGTGAATATGTTTATGTTGCAATACCTGTCGGTGATCTATCTCACCCTGACGGGTTTCTTTACCCCGGTTTTGCTGGTGGTGTTGTTGGCCTTACCATCGTTTTTCAAAGTTTTGCCCATGTTCCGAGCCCCTCGCCCAGTGGAGAAGCCCACAGATTTTCCTGACGTCTGGCCGAACTACTTTGTGGCAGCTGCGTTCGTGCACAATCGGCGTTTTGGGATGCTCTTTCTGCTCGGTTTGGTCTTGGAAACTGTGCTGAGGTTGTATATCATGCCATTGATTTCTTAACGATACTGACGTCGTCCAGCGTAGACGCTTCGCTTCTTTGTAATGATTGTTTCTTGATAATAAAGAGCACACGCGCTATGGATTGCAAATTTGAATTGGATCAAAAAAGGAGTATCTATGAAAACCATGCTTCTTCCGCAGACCGATCTACAGGTGTCACAAATCCTGTATGGTTGTATGCAGATCGGTGGTAAGTGGGATAAGAGCCCCGTTTCCAAACATGAACACCGGCAGGCAATCTCCATCATCCGTACAGCGTTGGATGAGGGGATCAATTTTTTCGACCACGCTGATATTTACTGCCTGGGCAAATCCGAGCAGGCCTTTGCTGGCGTTTGGTCTGAAGTCCCCCACCTGAGAGACAAGATCGTTTTGCAGACCAAATGCGGCATTCGCTTTGCAGGGGATCCGGTTGACTCCTCGCCTGCACGGTATGATTTTAGCTACGAACACATCATTCATTCGGTCAATAACAGCCTCAGCCGCCTGCAGACGGATTATGTGGATATCCTTCTGCTTCACCGTCCTGATCCATTGGTAGAGCCTGAGGAAGTCGCCAGGGCTTTCGATCAGCTCCATCGCAGTGGCAAGGTGCGTTACTTTGGTGTCAGCAACCACACCGCGGCGCAGATTTCCTTGTTGAGGCGCTTTCTGAACCAACCTCTGGTGGTCAACCAGATTGAGCTTAACGTTATCCACAGCCATGTGCTGAATGCAGGGGTTGTGTTCAACCAAAACCAACCGCCTCTTCCGGTGCGCGGCGAGGGAACGTTTGAATATTGCCGCCAGCACGATATCACCATCCAGGCCTGGTCTCCCTTGGCCTTGGGCTCTGTAAGTGGAAAGCCTATCAGCGACCCGAACAGCGTCATCGCCAAGGTGGCCAGGCTGGTTAAGACGATGGCAGATGAAAAGAACGCCAGCCAAGAGGCCATCCTGGTGGCCTGGCTGATGCGACTCCCTGGCCAGGTCCAGCCTGTTATTGGGACGACCAATCTGGACCGTATCCACGCCGCCTGCCAGGGGGACTCGTTGGCGCTAAATCGTGAGGAATGGTATTTGCTCTTTACCGCCGGAAGAGGCGCGCCTCTGCCTTAAAACCGATCTGTCTTTTTTGGCCTGGCGGTCGGGATCTGCCATGCCAAATTCACGCTGCCTCAGGATAGGCCAGATTACCCTCGTTTGGGAGGTCGTCGACCGGTCTTTTTCTTTTTCAAGTATGCAGGTGGAGGTGGGTCATTGTACCAGCCTCCATCAGCGGGCCGCTTTTCGCGAGGGAGGGCAATTTTCACCCGAATTCGTTGCCTATTCAGGTCAAAACCATCCAGTGTGCTGACCGCCATTTCTGCCTCTCCGGGGCTGCTCATATCTACAAATGCAAAACAATTGGGATTACCCATTTTTTGGACTGAGATCATTTCGATGGATGCCACCTGACCCACTTTGGCAAACAACGCGTCCACATCCTCTTTTTTAGTAGTATGGGTTAAGTTACCAACGAACAATTTCGTACTCATGACCAGCTCCTTATTGAGTTGCAGAAAAAAACTTCCCTCCTTAAGAGCGGAAGGAAGCGGACTCCAGTGCGCAGATAAGCTATCTCTACTATAGCATAGAAAGATTGGAAATAAATGAATAAACTAAAATGGTCACGTGGTCGCACAGCATCATACCGTGAAAGAACAAACGCGATTAAGTGTAAAGCTGCCGGTGAAGTGTGCGATCGGGGTATATTTAGGTATTATCGAAAAAGCAATATTGACGTCAAAGAGGTGCACGCTTATACTTTTTATCAGGTCTTCCCGCCCGAATCGCAAACGACACCTGGGGGACCGGTGGGTGGAACCGCTGCAAAGATCTAGCTTATTCAGCTCACCCTCCAATCCTAATTTATTGAGCGAAAGAATAGAGGTGTAAATATGACCAGCTTCAGG
>JAWOHN010000100.1:0-7229 GCA_046485135.1 Anaerolineales bacterium
CAAACCAAAACCTCAATGTTGTTCTTCACAAAGCGAAGATTCCCATTTTCGGATTTTCACGTTTAAGAATTATTTAACGGACGGAGTCATTTCCGATGGAATTCCGGATGATGTGGCCGAACGCAACGTCATCTCTGCCAACGTCGAGCAGAACATCTGGCTTTACCAACCCGCGACCACCGGCAACAAAATCATGGGCAACTATATTGGGCTGAATGCGGCGGGGACAGCGGCCGTGGGCACAAATAATCAAACGGTCGCCGCCGCCGGTATCCTGGTGCAGGAAGCCAGCTACACAATTATCGGCACCGACGGCGACGGGCAGGGGGACGCGCTGGAAGGTAACGTCATCAGCGGCAGCGTTCTCAACATCAACCTGACCGGAACAACCGATCTCAACGAGAGCCACCACAACCGCATCTCCGGCAACCGGATTGGCACGAATGCCAGCGGCACGGCCGGCGTGGGCATTCAGGCGGAAGGCGTGCGCGTCTACGTCGCTTACGATAACCTCATCGGCACGGATGGCGACGGCGTTTCCGACGAATTGGAAGGCAACCTGATTTCCGGCAACAGCGATTTCGGCGTCATGCTCCAGCAAACCGGGTCGCTGAACACCATTGTCGCCGGCAACAAAATCGGCACGGACATCAGCGGCATGGTGGCCATCCCCAACGGCACCTCCGGTTCACCGCGCGCCGGTATCGTGCTGGGCGGCTACGGCAACCGCATCGGCACGAATGGCGATGGCGTTTCTGACGATTTAGAACGCAACCTGATCTCCGGCAATGCCCTTGTGGCTACTTACGCCATCTACTTTAACAACCTGCCAAAACCCGACGCGCCGCCGACCATCATCGCCGGAAACTGGATGGGGGTGAACGCCACCGGCGTGGCAGCCATGCCTAACAATTATGGCATCGGCGGGACCTCTTACACCCCGGTCATCATCCGCGACAATGTCATCTCCGGCCACACCATTGAAGGCATCAGCACCCATTCGTCCAATATGCTGATTACCGGCAACTACATCGGCGTGGGTGCGGATGGCGTTACGCCGCTGGGCAATGGGCAGAACGGGCTTTTCCTATCGGGCAACGACAATATCATTGGCGGCACGGGACCGGGCGAAGCCAACATCATCGCCCACAATGGCACGGTGTCGGCCTTCTACAGCGGGGTGCGAGTGGGCAATACCGGCCTGGGCAACGCTATTCGGGGCAACCACATCTACGCCAACTCCCAACTGGGCATTGACCTGCGCTGGCCGGATGGCGTGAACCTGAACGATCTGGGCGACACAGATACCGGCGGGAACAACCTGCAAAACTTCCCGGTCATCAGCTTTGCAGACAGCGACCAGGATGGCATCACTGAGATTCAGGGATCGCTAAACAGCGCCCCCAACACCACCTTTACCCTGGACTTCTACTTCAGCGCGGTCGCCGACCCCAGCGGTTACGGTGAAGGCCAGGTTTACCTGGGCTCCGACCTGGTCACAACCGATGGCAGCGGCGATATAGTGTTCACATCCACGCTGAACGGCGTCGCCATTCCCCCAGGTCACTACGTCACGGCGACTGCCACCGATCCGGACGGCAACACCTCTGAGTTTTCCCAGGCTTTCGGCCCGGTCAATGGCTTTCTGGATACAGCAATCAACGGGTTGGCAGTGCAGGCTGATTCGCCCGTCGATGTCAACACGCCGGCTGCCTTCCTGGCCAGCGTCAGCGACGGTACAAATGTCGTTTTTGAGTGGGATTTCGGCGATGGGACCTTGGGCAGAGGCTCATCGATCACGCATGCATACGCAACTGCGCGAGCCTACACGGTTACCCTGACGGCCAGAAACAACAGCAGCAGCGCCACCGCCAGCGTCCTGGTCACCGTGCTGGAACCTGCCAACCCCAATATCAACGTTTACCTCCCAATGCTGGCAAGGTAAATACCTTGCAAATGTCATATTCGAAGCGATTTCCTGATTTTGGGGGTGAGTGGCGGGCGAATGCCCGCCACTCACCCCCAAAATCAGACTTCTCTTGATTAATGTGACATTGTCAAGTACACACGAGATTCAAAACCGCCCGGGAGAGATGACCCGGGCGGTTTGATTTATGGGTGAATCACAAGGATGCAAGGTTTGCCCAACCAGGCAGGCTGATTAACGTTCGAGCTTATATAACGAAATCCAGCAGCGCCTTCCTCAAGCCGATCGTATTGCCATGCCGGACATGCTCCACCCAGCCCTACAGGCTGGCAGAAACCTGCTCCAGAGGGATCTGCCCACTTTGATAGGCCCGCAACAGGAGACACAGCTTACGCCGGTAGTAGATCCCCTTTCGCCGTTTCAGGCGCCGCCTATGCGGAAATACCACAAAACCCAAAAACGGCATACCCTCGCTCACCGGCCGCGGGTGGGCTCCCGGATAGCTTGCTTCCAGCGCTACAGCATATAACTAAAATAACCGAAGAACATGTGTGCGTGGGGGGCATGCCCCCGCGCACACATGTTCTTCGAATTTTACCTGTGCGAAGGTTATTGCCTGAGCAGTTATCTTCTTACACTTGTTTGCTGAGAGGGATGAACAGACCAGCTGTGATCGCGCCGTAAATCAGATGACCCACCAGGCTCATCCACTGGTCGGGGCCGATCGCCAAAACCATCTGGCTCATGCCCAGCATCAAGGGCATCAGCACCAGGGCGCCCAACACCCACCAGATCACGCCGTACACCAGCCCGGCGACGATAGCAGAGCCCAACCCGGTCAGGAAGCGCGCCGCACCCAGGCCAAAAATAATTCCCAACAGCGCGCTGATGGCCATGTGCACGATGAACCCAACCAGGGCGCTTTCCGAGCCAACCAGCATGGCGACCATCGGTAGCATGCCCATCATGCCCATCAGCATGCCAAAGACCAGCCCACCGCCCAGCCCCGCCACTGCACCTGCGATCGCGAGTTTGGCCAGAGAGCTGTTTTGAAGATCTGAAGAAGTTGTAGTCGTCATGTTTTCCTCCGTTTGGTAGATAGAATAGGTTTTCTTTCCGATACCCTTATGGACGACCTAAACGGTCTAATTCTTACCACAATGGCCATGGCTTTCTCAAAATCGATTTGTCACTCCCCCGGCCCTGTATAGGACGGGGAGAAAACCGAAAATGGCATGCAGGCGTGCGAAATTCCGCACGCCTGCATGCCATTTTCGGAATACCTTCTCTT
Organism: Anaerolineales bacterium; assembly: GCA_046485135.1. GTDB lineage: Bacteria > Chloroflexota > Anaerolineae > Anaerolineales > UBA4823 > CAZAQS01. Next base: position 3,219 of record JAWOHN010000100.1, read on the forward strand.
GAGAAATGACTGAATAACGGGTGCGCCACCTAGCACACTTGTTTTTCGGGTTGGCTACCCGCGCAGGCTTTGGCCTGAGCATCACCCATTCAGGTAAGAACATCAGCTCAAAACGCGTCTTAAGCTGTACAGGGGATTGGCATGTTAGGACGTATGCCCGATGCTACCATTCGAAGGAGTAATCATGAAGAAAATCCGCTCTGCATTTGTTGTTATTGGGGCAGCATTATGGATCGTTTCCTGCGCCTCAGCTTCACCCTCTGAAAGCCCATCCGAACAGGACCCCGCCGGAGGCTCAGCAGCTAACACTCTGGCGCCCGATGTCCCTGATACTATCCCCTGGCCAGATTCCGGACGACCGTCCCAAGAGCTGGGAGAAACGACAGCCAGCCAGCCAGCTCCAGAGGACGATCCCCCGCCCATTCGTGCACTCTTTGACTTCAAGACCGACTTCAGCAAACACTCGATTCCTTATGGCGAAATTCTGTCCGGGGGGCCACCCAGGGATGGCATCCCGCCGGTGGACAACCCGAAGTTTATCAGCGTGGACCAGGCCGGAGAGTGGTTGCAACCGGTCGAGCCCGTCATCCTGGTACAGGTTGGAGATGACGCCCGCGCTTACCCGTTGCAAATCCTCACCTATCATGAAATCGTCAACGATACGGTCGACGGCCTGCCCCTGGCAGTTACCTTTTGTCCACTGTGTAATACCGCCATCGTCTTCGAGCGCATGCTGGAAGGACAGTTGCTCGACTTTGGCACAACCGGTCATCTGCGTTACAGCAACCTGATCATGTATGACCGGCAGACGGAAACCTGGTGGCAGCAGGCCAGCGGGGAGGCCATCGTCGGTGAATTACTGGGAGCCCGGCTCGAATATTACCCGGGCGCCATCATCGCCTGGGAAGAGTTCCGCTCCAGCTTTCCATCTGGGAAGGTGCTTTCGCGCGAGACCGGCTTCTCTCGTCCCTATGGACAGAACCCCTATATCGGCTACGACGATGTCAACAACCCGCCCTTCCTGTACCGCGGCCCAATCACACCAGGCGCTCTGCCGCCGGTAACCCGGGTGTTAACCGTAGATATGAACAACGAAGCGGTCGCCTACCCTTACGAAGTCCTGGCAGAAGCGCGGGTGGTTAACGACACGGTTGCTGGGGAAGATCTGGTCGTCATCTGGGAGCCAGGCACAGCTTCAGCCCTGGATACAGTCTCGATTGCGGACGGTCGTGATGTAGGGAGCGCCAACGCGTATTCTCGCCGGGTAGATGGCCAAATATTAACCTTCCGGTTCGAGGATGGCCGGATTGTCGATGAACAAACCGGGTCGGAATGGAACCTGCTAGGTATGGCGGTGAGCGGAGAGCTGGCGGGGAACCAGCTTGAATCTATGGTAGCTATCAACCATTTCTGGTTTTCATGGGCAGCTTTCAAGCCGGAGACTCGTATCTATAATCCATGAGACATTCTATTAGGTCATATAACACTTTAATGAGAAAGGGCTCTATGGGATTTGTCATGAAAGAGTACCGGATTGGGGGGTATGAGCGGGCGTATGTCCACTCACACCCCCCAATCCGGGGTTCCGCCACAGCGATTCCAATAGACCCTAAGAAAGGTTCGAAGTTACGCGCTTGATGCCAGGATGTCTTTGCCTTCTGAGACCGCTTCCGGACCGGGCTTGCGGTCCGAGATCCATCCCGCGATAACCCACCCTAATTGCCCCTCTTTTTCCCCGGTTCATGACAGGTATTACATTGGGTCAGCCCCTCATGGTTGACCTTCCAGGTGCTGGTGCTGGTATGGCAATCGGAGCACTGTCCGGGGTAATGGTCGGCGGGCGCGTCGCCGCTGTGGCAGGATCTGCAATCCGAGGCGCCATAAGCATCGTGGTTGAAATCAGCCGGAAGCCAGGCGCTGGTGCTGTGGCAGTTGGAGCATTGCCCGGTGAAATGGTACCTGGGTGCATCCGCGCTGTGGCAAGCAACGCAGTCCGTAGCCCCATAAGCAGCGTGATCGAAGGTTGCCGGCAGCCAGGCGCTGGTGCTGTGGCAGTTGGAGCATTGCCCGCTGAAATGGTTACTGGGTGCATCCGCGCTGTGGCAAGCAACGCAATCCGTCGCCCCATAGGCAGCGTGATCGAAGGTCGCCGGCAGCCAGGCGCTGGTGCTGTGGCAGTTGGAGCACTGCCCGGTAAAGTGATTACTGGGCGCGTCTCCGCTGTGACAGGCAACGCAATCCGTGGCCCCATAGGCAGCGTGATCGAAGGTCGCCGGCAGCCAGGCGCTGGTGCTGTGGCAGTTGGAGCATTGCCCGCTGAAATGATTGCTGGGTGCATCCGCGCTGTGGCAGGCAATGCAATCCGTGGCGTTCATAATGACATGATTGAAAACCGCCTCAGACCAGCTATTTGTATTGTGGCAAGAGGAACACAGCAGGGTATAGTGGTTGGCAGGGGCATCGTCCATGTGGCAGGCGAAACAATTGGAGGTGTTAACCGCACTGTGGTCGAATTGGGCCGGTAGCCAGGCGCGGGTGTTATGGCACTTTGCACAGGAGGCGTTGTAGTGATCTTGCGGAATGACATTGCTGTGGCAGGTACTGCACTCCCTTGAGCCGAGGACATTGTGATTGAACTGTACCAATCCCCAATCAGAAGGCGTATGGCAATAGGAACATTGCAGGTTAAAGTGACCCGCGGGCTGATCTTGCTGGTGACAAAGCATGCAATCGGCCAGGGCGGGGCTGGAGTGGTTGACCCACACCGGCAACCAGGCAATCGGGTTGTGGCAGTTAGAGCATTCCAGCTGGTAGTGTCCCGGCGGGCTTTGCTGGCTATGGCAGCTAGAACAGGTCTGGTTCCCCATAAGCGTGTGAGCGAAATTCGCCGGAGACCAGCCCGTCACCGCATGGCAGGTTGAGCACTCTCCCGCATAATGACCGGCAGGTCTTTGATCGAGATGGCAGGTAGAGCATTCAAAAAACCCAAAGGCCAGATGGTCGACTTCCACCCAGCGCCAGTCTTCATAGCGGTGACATGCAGAACACTCAAACTCATAGTGGAATGCCGGCTGATCGCCTTGGTGACAGGGCGTACACGCACCGGCAAAATTATGGCAACTGCTGCAACGCCCATCCAGGACATGCGGGTCGAAGGGACGTTCACCGCTGACGACAGGCAGCACATCCTCCATCCAGGTACCCGCCAGGATATGGAATGGCAGTAAAGATGGCGAGGCGAATAAGCCGCTCGCCAGAGTGGAGCGCGTGGTATGTTCTGTACTGGCACCTTTCGCCGCCAGCCGGTTAATCACCTGCTCAAAGCTGGTCTGCAGATAATGATAGGTTTTGGGATACAAGAATGGCAAGTCGGGTAAATGCGCCAGAGTGCTCTGAGCAGCCTGGACGAGTTCGCGCAATTCAGCCCAGTAAGCGCGTCCCTCAGTCTCATCCAAAGCCAAAATGGCCGAGCTGGCCTCTTCAATTGCCTCTTCCAGATTTCTGGCAGCGATCGGTTCGAAAACGGTGCCCGCCTGACGCTGCAGATCAGTATGCCGGCGGTGAGCCAGATTGAGCAATAGCTCAATTTTGTGGTCCTCATCCCGCGCCAATCGGACCTGGATGTCCTCAGCCCATTGCTGGAGAGGATAAATGGCTTGTCCAGGCCGGGCAGGACCGTAGGCTGCCCGGCCAATTCCCGCCCCAACCAGCGCCAGGATAAAAAGAACGGTTAAAGCGCTCACCAGGTAAATATTTCTGCTCTTCATTGGTTACTGGCCTCAATTCTTGCTTCAGAATTACCTGCCGGTGCTGGCATTTTCTTTATAAGCTATCCATTAATTACAGATAAGAAAATTATAATCTATTGTGAGTGAGGGATAAGAAAAAAAGGTTGAATTCAAATAATTTGCCCCTGGCATTATTCCAATACAGCAATATAATACCCCCATCACCAGAGCGAATATTTCACTATCAGAAACAATATATACAGAGGAGGCACAATGAGCGTCT
>JAWOHN010000050.1:0-3322 GCA_046485135.1 Anaerolineales bacterium
CCTGCATTGACCTGGATATATTCAAGGGCTCGTTCATCCTCCCAGCCCTTGCGGTACGGACGGTCTGAGCGCAGCGCGTCCCACACATCTACCACAGCAAACAGGCGCGCGTTCTCGGGAATCTGGTCGCCAGCCAGGTGGCGGGGATAACCGCTGCCGTCATAGCGCTCATGGTGGCAGTAGGGGATGTCCAGCGAATCTTTCAAATAAGCGATCGGCGAGAGCAGCTGGTACGCATAAACCGGGTGCATGCGCATGACCTCCCACTCATTTTCATTGAGCGGCCCTTGCTTGCGCAGGATTGAATCGGGCAGAGCCAGCTTACCGATATCGTGCAGCAAGACCCCGCGCCGGATGGCTGCGATCTCGCTTTCGCTCTTTTGAGACAGGCGGGCCATGCGCACGGTCCACTCGACCAGTACCTGGGAATGACCATCGGTCACCTGCTCGCGCATCTCTAACGCATGCACCCAACCCTCCAGGGTGGTGTCGTAAGCCAGGGCCAGCTCCATATTTGAGCGCTGCAAGGCAGTGAAGAGCGAAGCGTTGTCGATGGCAATGGCTGCCTGACCGGCCATTGTTTCCAAGAAGTCGACCCACTCGGGGTCCTGCTTCAAGATTGAGCGATGGAAGATCTCTAGTACACCCTTTAATTGCCCTTTAGCAATCAGCGGAACGGCGTGGTAGGCGATAAAGCCCTCGTTGGAAAGCATGCGCTCTTTTAGGTGAGCGCTCTCATTTTCTTGCAGGTTAGTGATATGGATCCGTTCCCTGGACAAAGCCGCCTTTCCTGCCGGACCTTCACCGATCTTGATGCAGGAGTTGCTGATGGCTGTGCTATGGAAACCACGCGCGGAGGCATGCTCCAGGAGGCGATTATCAGGATCGTAGAGCAAGACACAACTTGCGTCTACATTAAGCTGGTTGGTTAATTGAGATAACAGGACGTTCAAAGCCAGGCGTAAGTCCAGGCTGGCGCCGATGGCGGTGTCTACCGCTCGCAAGGCTGCCAGCCTTTGAACCCGCCGCTCAGTTTGCTCGTGGAGAGTGGCCCGGTGAATAGCATTGGCCGAGATATCCGCCAGGGCCACCAGTGTGCGGATTTCATCCGGTAGGATCTCCCGCTCCATGCCCACCCACAACAGGCCAAGGGTCAGCTCGTGCGCAATCATGGGCACACAAGCTACACAAGGCAGCTTTTCAAATGGCCTCAGGCGCGGGTCGACAACATCATCCTTTACCGAGTTGTTTTGGTAGACTTTGCCGTTGGTCACGATTTCCTGGGAAAGGTTGCCCCGTTGGACCAGGCGGGTTCCGGATAAATAATTCCATTTTCCCTGGGCGACTTCAATAAACAAATCGCCGTTGCCTTGATCTATTAATACCAGGGCTGCCCCATTGGTCCTCAGCAGCAAGGCTACATTGTCGATGATGATTTGGGGCATTTCTGAGCGAAGGCGGGCCAGGCGCAAGGCAGCCGACATGGAGATGATGGCTTCCCGCTCTTGTTCACGCTGTTTCCGCTCGGTGATGTCGACCAGCGCACAATCATGATAGATCTGATGCCCGTTGCCTTCTTTTTTCTCCAGCTGGGCGGTTAGCGCTCCCCACAGCGGCTTCTGGTCCGGCCGCTTCAAGCGGATTTCGCGACCCGCCAGGCTGCCATTCTGCACCAGGATCTCGTCGATCTCCGTACCCTCGCCAGGTTCCAGGTATAGATCGTGGACGGTGATGGACAACAGGTCGCTGGCCTGGTCAAAACCAAACATGGCAAAGAAGGAAGGGTTGGCCATCTCAATCCTACCGTCTGGTCCGGGGGTACAGCGGTAAACCCCCACAGGCAGGTTGTCCACCAATGAGCGATAACGCTCTTCACTGAGGCGCAAAGCCTCCTCTCCCTTTTTGCGCTCGATGGCCATCGCCACCTGGGTGGAGACGAACACCAGCATATCCTTCTCGGTCTCACCATAGCGAATGCCCGGCGTGTAGGTCTGCACAGCCAGCATGCCGATGGTCCGGTCGCGGGTGATCAGCGGCACACCCAGCCAGTCAATAGAGGGAGCACCGATCGTCTCCACTTCCCCGGATTTGACCAGCTCGTCGAACACCTCAGGGGAAGCCAGTAGGGGTTCACCGGTTTTAATGACAAATTCTGTCAGGCCCTGGCCGGGTCTTTGCGGGGGGAAGGCGTCGTCAAATTGGTCGATGAAATAGGGGAAGGTAACCAGGTCTTCTTCTGGATCATACAGGGCGATATAGAAATTTTCCGCCGGCATCAGCTCACTGATGATGTCGTGGATCATTTTGTACAGCTGGTTGAGGTCCTGAGCAAAATGAACCACCTCTGAGATTTTGACCGCCGCTGTCAGCACCTGCCCTTCTTGCCAGGGCTCACCGGCCTGGGACCTGTGCGGTGGGATGGTTTCATCCTGAGAAACTGTGCTAAGTAAGTCTGTAAGTTCAGCTTGCTTTGGTTTTGTCATGGTTGGTTCGTCCACAAGGGTTGGATTGGTGTGCGCTGATTGCCTGTGTTTGATTGTGCAATATTCATACCAAAGCAACACCAAAATCTGCAATCTATTTTACAAACAGACCAGGGGCTGCGAATAAATTCGCTGGATGGGGCATGGGACGCGGTGGCTTGCGCTGAACGTCCGGTAGATATCAATTTGGCGCGGGTTGGCGGATATGCAGATATGCTCTTGGGGTACCTGCGCGGTGTGTACAAACGGGTTACCGCGTCCGGCAGGTCCGGGCAAAAGAAGAGCCGGATAGTGAAAAACCTTGCAGGACGTTTTAGGGATCAGATGTCACGGCTGTAGACGCGGTGGTTCTTATACTCTTTGGCGTTCAGGTTTTTCAGGTCGTTGCGCATTTGCACGGCAGTGTTGGCCACCTGGGTCAGCTCGGCGTGCTTGAACTGGGAATTGCCCAGGGTCTTGACCATCTCAGAATAGAGCAAGGCGTTGCCGCCGCGGCCCTGGTACTCGGGTAAGATGCCGGCCCCGTTAAATGAAATCCAATCGGTGCGGCGCATCTCCAATAAGATGTCAACGATGCCGAAGGGCAGCAGTTTTCCCTTGATGCGCTGCATGGCGGCGGAGATGTCCGGGAAGCCCAGCACGAACCCGACGATGTCTTGCTCGTGGACGATCAGCTTGGCCAGGCGCGGCACCAGTACCTGCATGAGCGTGTCGACCACAAACTGAATTTCACGCTCGCTGAGGGGGTAGTATTCCCAGTTGTTGACGAAGGCTTTGTTATAGGCCTGCCCAACTTGAGAGGCGATCTTACGCAGGTCTTTCTTCGTCTCCAGCTTCAG
>JAWOHN010000211.1:0-3341 GCA_046485135.1 Anaerolineales bacterium
AAGCAGCCATAAATTCCACCGTCCACGCCATGGAATGCCACTTAAAGGCCGGAACAAAAAGGTAAAGTATAAAATAAAGGGTTAGCATTTGTTTTGATAGAAGATTTTTCTTCTGAATGTTTTTTGAAAAACAATCCTTTGGAAGAGCTTCGTATAAATGTTAATCATGCAAACTAGCAAAGAAAGGATAAGATCATGCAAATATTACAATGGGCTTTGATTGCTTTTGTCGTTGCCGTCGTCGCTGCTATTTTTGGGTTCGGTGGGATTGCCAGGGGGGCTGCCTCCGTGGCTAAGTTCCTATTTGGTTTGTTCTTGGTCGTGGCTTTGGTACTGTTGATTATCGGCCTTCTGTAGTTTTGCGATAATGAAAGACCAAGGGGCTGTCCCAAAAGCGCAACGAAAACAATAAATTTGACCAAACTCAACGAACGCACCGCATAAAGACGCCCCGCCGGGGCATCTCTACGGATCAATTGTGGATAACCGCCCCGCAACTCGGCAGATTAATATTAAATTAAAAAAGTGACTGTCCTAAAAGTAAAGGGACAGTCACTTTTTTTATATAAGTTGCAGAATTATAAGACCTGTTTGGTGGACGTAAAATCCGTACCAGCACTTGGGTTTGTTCTGAGAATCCACGCTGCGAACTTAAAAACTCGAGTAAAATCTGATTGAATTGTTCGATTGTTTTATGTTTGAATAATTTATTATCAAGGATTAAACTGCCTCGGTAAAGGATAACCCATGAGCTTAAGTTTAGAATGGCGCCACCGGATTATGGCGTGGCGTCAAGAACTCACACAACACTTTATTCAACCTTTGGGCATGATTGCGCTGGAAGCCGCCTTTACGAAAGATCAGTACCAGGAAGCGGACGCACTGGCGATCTTAACATTTAACCCTATCTTACCAGGGGATGCCTGGGGAGCTAAATGGGAATATGGCTGGTTTCGGGGTAAATTTACCCTGTCTGATGTCGCATCCGGGCAGATGATCGTACTCGTGATGGATGTGGGCGGCGAGGCAGCCGTGTACGTGGATGGCGAGTATGCCGGTGCTTTCGATAAAGAACACAAATACATTTTGATTACCGACTCTGGACAGCCAGGACGGACGTATGAGATCGTCCTGGAAGCGTATGCCGGCCATGGGCCGCAGGAATGGCGCAGCGGACCGACCCCTCCCGAGCGAGAGACCGTCCCGGAGCCGCCTGAACATCAATGCACAGTGGGGCAAAGCCTATTCGCTGTTTGGCAGGAGGTCGCTTTCCAGCTGGCGATCGATGTGGAAACGTTGTGGGAGGTCCGTGAGGCTATCGATCAAGATTCCCTGCGGGTGATGGAAATTGATGAAGGCTTGAAGGATTTTACCCTGATCGCTGATTTTGAAGCGCCGCACCAGGCGATGCTGGCCAGTTTAGGGGCGGCCAGAGAACGGCTCAAACCGCTGCTGGAGAAAACCAACGGTGACACCACCCCGGAGATGATCGGATTTGGTCACGCACACCTGGATGTGGCCTGGTTGTGGCCGCTGGCAGAGACCGAACGCAAGTGCGTGCGGACCTTCAGCAACCAGTTAGCGTTGATGGATCGTTACCCCGAGTATCAGTTTTTCCAAAGCCAGCCGCATTTATACATGATGGTCAAGGAGAAATACCCCGATCTGTACCAGAAGATCCTGGCTGCTGTTGCGCGGGGTCAATGGATCGCAGATGGGGCAGCCTGGGTGGAGCCGGATACCAACCTGACAGGCGGAGAGAGCCTGATCCGGCAATTGATGTATGGCAAGCGGTTTTTTAAAGAAGAATTCGGTGTTGACTGCCAGCTGCTGTGGCTGCCGGATGTGTTTGGCTATTCTGGGGCACTGCCCCAGATCATGCTGGGCTGTGGCGTGCCGTATTTTTCGACCCAAAAGATCTTCTGGGCTTACCATGGTGGGGAAGCGTTCCCTTATAACACCTTCCTGTGGGAGGGGATAGATGGCTCACAGGTGAAGGCGCATTTTCATAATGATTACAACAGCGAGGTCAAGCCCTCTGCGGTGATCCAGCGCTGGAAGGAACGGGTGCAAAAGGATGGTTTTTCATCTCGCTTGTTCCCCTTCGGCTACGGTGATGGCGGCGGCGGTCCCACCCGGGAACACCTAGAATACGCCCGGCGGCTGGAAAACCTGGAAGGCGTCCCGAAATTCAGGATTGATGACCCGATGGCGTTCTTCACAGCCCAGGATGATGCCGGTTGGCCGGATGCCCGGTATGTGGGCGAGCTGTACTTCCAGGTGCACCGTGGCACCTATACCTCACAAGCACAGACAAAGCGGTTGAACCGCCAGAGCGAATATGCCCTGCGCGAAGCTGAGCTGTGGGGTGCTGCAGCGATGGTGATGAAGGGGTTTCAATTTCCGTTTGAGCAATGGGAAGCGGCCTGGAAGACGGTGCTGCTCAACCAGTTCCACGATATCCTGCCAGGGTCCTCGATTGCGCGGGTCTACGAGGAGGCCGAAGCCCAGCTTGCGAGTGTGGTTGACTGCGCTGACGAGATGACCCGTGGGGCATGCGCATCACTGGTGGAAGGGACTGAAGGGCTGACAGCTTTCAACGGCCTTTCCTGGACACGGGACGAACTGCTGGCGCTGCCACAAGGCTGGGAAGGCTTGCAGACCGCAGATGGTGTACCGCTGCCCATCCAAACCAGCGGTGACACAAACTTTGCTGAAGTGCACCTGCCAGCCTGCGGATGGGTGAGCCTTTTACCCGGGGAGGGCGCCAGCCCCAAAAACACCCTCAAAGTTGACCTCGACCTGATGGAAAATGACCTGGTGCGGGTGAAATTGAACCCTTGCGGCGAAATCACCAGCATTTTTGACAAGGTGGCGCAGTGTGAGCTGTCGGCGGGCCTCTGTAACCAGCTCAGGATGTACCAGGACATCCCCAGCGCATTTGATGCCTGGGACCTGGACAGCATGTACCGCCAAACACCGGTCGAGCTAGCGCAGGATGCGGAGATTGAAATCGTATCAGAAGGTCCTTTGTTTGTGAGGCTGGTTGTGAAACGGGTGCTGAACAACTCGAACATGACGCAGACGATCACCTTGCGCAGGCATACGCGCCGGGTTGATTTTCAGACCGTGATCGATTGGCAGGAACGCCATAAGCTGCTCAAGGTGAATTTCCCGGTTGACTACTTCGCCCGAGAAGCGCTGCATGAGATCCAATTCGGTCACCTGGCGCGGCCCACCCATCGCTCGCGACAATTCGACCAGGATCGCTTTGAAGTTCCGCAGCAAAAATGGACGGCACTGGTCGAAGGTCAGCGGGGATGTGCGATCTTGAACGACGG
>JAWOHN010000244.1:0-4406 GCA_046485135.1 Anaerolineales bacterium
CGGCCTGTTGCAAGAGATCATTCATGCCAATCGAAGGATCCGCATAGGCTTTGGCCCAGGCATACGCCACGCATAACCAGGGGTTGGCGGAAATCTGCTGGCCGGGAAGTTCTTGGAAATGCCTCAGCACGTCGAACAGTTCCACATCTTCGACCAGCGCCAGGACATTTCCGGCGAGGATTTGATTGACTCTAGCAATATCTCCGGCTGCCAGGGCATGGCGGATCGCTTCAGAGGGCATGTGCTGCTCAGCATACCAGGCGCTGGCGCGCTGGTGCAGCCGGGGGATGCGTTCGGGCCAAAATTGCTTTAATTGCTTGCGTAAAAGCTCGGCAAAGAGATGGTGATAGCGATACCAGCGCCGCTCCTCATCGAGCGGAATCAAAAACAAATTGGCGCGCTCCAACTGTTCCAGCAAAGCCTGGCTGCCCGGCCTGTCGCTCAATACCTCGCACAAGGGGGCGGTTAACCGATCCAGGATGGAAGTTTCATACAGAAATGCGCGTCTATCCTCGGATTGCTGGCCGATCACTTCATCCAGCAGGTAATCCAGGATAAAGCGATTCGATCCCGAAAAGGTCGTGATGAAATAGGAAACGCTTTCTGGTCCTTGCGCATTCAATCTTGCCTGCATCGAGATGGCGGCCATTTGCAAACCGGCAATCCACCCCTCTGTCCTATCTTGCAGCGCGGTAATTTCTGGCGGCGAAAGCGTGAGCGGTAAAGCCTGCTGCAGAAATTGGCCGGTCTCCTCAGTGCTAAAGCGCAAATCTATCGCCCGCAGTTCATTCAGTTCGCCGCGCGCACGCCAACGCGCCAGGGGCCAGGGGGGTTCCATCCGGCTGGCTGCCAGCAGGTGCAGACCGTGCGCGGAACACGGCAGGTGTTCGATCAGGTAGATCAAATCCTGGTGAATCTGGCTTTCTGACAGGGTGTGCAGGTCATCAAGCACCAGGCATACCGGCTCCTCGAGGACGGAGAGCTGGTTTACCAATTCCGTAAGCTGCGCTTCCATCGATCCAGGTTGGGGAGTTCGCATAGTCTTGAAAATCACTGCGTCAATTTTGGCCCGCTGGATCTGGGGAAGGGTGTTCAAAGCGGCAACAAAGTAACTCCAGAAACGGGCCGGTGTGTTCTCCCCTTTCTCCAGTGACAGCCAGGCAACCGGAATATCCGCCTGAGCTTGCCACTCGCTGAGCAGGGTGCTTTTACCATAACCGGCCGGGGCCGAGATGAGCGTCAGGCGGCAGCCTCGAGCGATTCCCTGGTTTAACCGGGCAACCAAATTTGCCCGGTCGACCAGATTGCCATGCAGAGGCGGAACATGGACTTTCGTTGCCAGCAAGCTATCTGACACGTTTTTTCTCCTTGAGCGCCAGCTCTCTCTCCATTATAAAGGAGATACGAGAAAAACTTATACATGTAACAATAGGTGTGTGGGCAACATACTTGCAACGAGCGCCCACATGATTAACGCAAATACACTTGACAGAGCGGGAGCGGATTAATCGCGATCCTGTTCTGTCTGCCGTAGTAAGATTTGTACGTGTTACACGTACAAACACCTCCGGCGGCAACCCTAGCGTTTTGGCGCTTCCTCTGGATTACCTGAACAGGTGGGTGCGCCTATTCACGCGCACGTTAATTGCTGCATAGCAGCTACAGGTTGTTAGCAACACCTGTAAAGGCAACAAGGTTAGCATCAGACGAAAGAATGATGTGAACATAACATCCTTGTAAAACACACTGAGGCTGCGTCTGGGCGCTGCCGGCATGGACGGTCAGGCGCAAGGTTGCCAGGAAGTTTGTCACTCCTTCGCCCCACTGCGCCAACTGCCGCTTGTTGTCAGAGAACAGGGCCATATCATCTACACAGCGTAGATAAGCCGGGCACTCCAGGCTGCGAGTGACAAACCAATCGAGTGGGTTCAGGTAGCAGTTGCTCCAAAACTGGCTGGTGAGGTTTGGCCTGAGCTTGTCGAAGGGTTGCTGATGGGTAGACCTCTTTGACTTAGGCTATAGTGATGATTAATCCGCTGACAGCGGGGAAAGTTTGGCAAGAAGCACGGCCGTATCTCACTAATCACCGTCCCTCCTTACAATAACCGGTTGCCACCTTCTACGGCTCGTGTTATCATGCAAACATATGTTCTACTAATAGGGCGTCATTCCATGGAGTGCATACCCCTGGTGGGGGGTTGTCTGTGCTGTATATTCGCCACTTTGGCTATCCGGATTGATTTCAACTTACCAGTCCCATGTAATCAGGAGAAGAATTCATGCCCAAAAATAAAGTCGTGACTGGACAAACCAGCTTTGTCCTTTACACCAACGACGATAATACCATCAAGGTTGGCGTGATCATCCAGGGAGAGACGATCTGGCTGACACAGAAGCAGATGGCCGACCTGTTTGGCGTACAGGTTCCAGCTATCAACAAACACCTTAACAACATCTTCTCCAGTGGTGAGCTGCAAGAAGACGCAGTTATTTCCATTTTGGAAACAACTGCCGCCGACGGTAAAACGTACCAGACCAGGCATTACAACCTGGACGCCATCATCTCAGTGGGTTATCGGGTGAACTCGCAGCAAGCAACTCGCTTCCGCATGTGGGCTACTCAGATTCTACGCGAGTATATCGTCAAGGGTTTTGCCTTGAATGATGAACAGCTCAAACAGGGCGGGCAGGTATTCGGCAAAGATTACTTTGACGAACTGCTAGAGCGCATCCGCGAAATCCGCGCCAGCGAACGCCGCTTCTACCAGAAAATCACCGATATTTACGCCCAATGCAGCATTGATTACGACGCCCAAGCGCCGCTTTCACGCAAATTCTATGCCACTGTGCAGAACAAATTACATTGGGCCATCAACTGGCAAAACGGCCGCGGAAATCATCTACACCACTGCCGACGCTGAAAAAGCGTATATGGGATTGACCACCTGGAAAAACGCGCCCTCCGGCAAAATCTCGAAAAGCGACGTTACCGTTGCCAAGAACTATTTGAGCGAGCAGCACATCAAGGAACTCAACCGCATTGTTTCGGCTTATCTTGACCTGGCGGAGAATCGCGCTGAACGACGCATTCCGATGACGATGGGCGATTGGGCCTCGTTCCTCGACAGTTTCCTGGACTTGTCCAATTGTCCGATTCTCACAGATAAAGGTAAGGTCAGCGCCCTGGAAGCAAGACTGAAAGCCGAACAAGAATATGAGAAATTTCGCTCGCTCCAAGACCGGGCCTACCTGTCTGATTTTGACCGGGAGATCCAACACCTTACGGCTGGTAAAGATGAGGGGGATCAAGCGTAGAGTATGGAACCCATTCCTGGCCGTTTTCGGCGACTCCGGCAGCGGCAAGTCATCGGTCCTCCGCGCCGGGGTCATCCCCACCTTCCGGCGCGGCCAGATCGCCAGCAAACAGGGCACAGCGCCACCTAACCGGTCTACCTCGCCATTCCTGGCGACGAACCGTTGAAGACGCTGACCACTACCCACACCTGAAACAGCAACCGGAACAGCAGACCGCTACGCGCAACATCTTCTTGCGCCTGACCGAGTTGGGCAAAGCCATCCTGGCCAAACTATAGTTCAGGCACAGCGATGAATTAACAACCTTAACCAGTTGACAGTTACCAGGCAAAACAAGGAGAGAATCAGGCCATGATCTATCACGATGAACCTTGGGTACAAATCGCCTATCTTAACGACCACAACCAAATTTACTTCACAGAAGAATTCCGGGAAATTATGGGTGAACTAGGATGGGAAGCCAAAGCCTTCACCGGCCACCTGCTCGGCTTATGGTACGACCCGTTCGAGCATATGCTGGACTATGCCAGCGCGGGCGCCTCCGGCTACGTGCTCAAGCGCGTGGCGACCGAGGATCTCGTGCAGGCGATCCGCGAGGTACACAGCGGCGCGTCCTTCCTCTACCCGCCGATCGCCGCCAAGCTCATCGACGACTACCGGCGGCTCGCCCGCGGCGACGCCCGGCCCGATACGGTCGGCGGACTCACACCGAGAGAGCGGGAGGTCCTGCGCCTCATCGCCGAGGGCAACACCAACCAGGACATCGCCGACATCCTCGGGCTGAGCAGGAAGACCGTGGAGAGCCACCGCGGCAACATCATGCGCAAGCTCCAGCTCCACGACGTGACCGACCTGGTCAAGTACGCGATCCGCGAAGGTGTGGTGCGGCTGCAGTAGGGGACTACCGCGGGGGCGACGCCGGCACGCAAAGGCCACAGTCCCGAGTACGCTGCGGTGGGCGATCTGCACGCCGGGGCAATGACATCACGAGTCGATAACGATATCATCTAGCCCGAAGATGATTCATTCACCGGGGGAGACGATGCGGGGATCGTTCGCGCCGGGTCGACTCGAGAACATGAGTGTGCCGA
>JAWOHN010000010.1:0-5744 GCA_046485135.1 Anaerolineales bacterium
ACGCAGTTGCGGGGGGTACCGCGGCCGTTACTCATCTCATTGAGGAATACCTTCCGGCGCAAAGGGCGCTTGTTGCTGACCATGACAACGCTGACTTTGGGCGGGGCCATTTTCATTGCTACCTTCAACGTTCAGGTCTCGCTGTCGGATTATATCGATCGAGTCAGTAGATATTTCCTGGCTGATGTCAATCTTACCCTGGACCGGCCTTACCGGATCGAGCGGATTGCCCAGGAGCTTAAAAATGTGCCGGGAGTGGCCTGGGTGGAGGGCTGGGCTGAAGCGCCTAGCCAACTCATCCTTGAGGATGGTTCCTCAGGGGATAGCATTGTGCTGATTGGAGCGCCTGCCGATAGCGCCTTGATCGAGCCGATCTTAATATCAGGCCGCTGGTTCCAACCCGGGGATGAAAACGCGATCGTACTCAGCGAGCTTTTCCAGGCTCGCTTTCCGGATTTAAGACCTGGTGACACCCTGCGCTTGATGGTCAACGGCAGAGAAACAGATTGGGTGGTGGTTGGCTTTTTCCAACTGGCGGGCAAGAGCGGGGGTTTTCTGGCCTATACCAATTACGATTATCTGTCCAATTTAATTAGCCAGCCTTTTAAGGCCTCTCTCTACCGGATTGTTTCCAGCACAGAGGGGCTGTCTGAAGATGAGCAGGAGCAATTGCGACAAGATGTTGAGGCCCACCTGCGCCAGAGAGGCTACCGGATGACGGATCTGTCCACCGGGTTACTCTTGCGCTCTTCCTCATCTGAAGGGCTGAATGTGCTGACAATATTCTTGCTGATTATGGCCTCCCTGACGGCGCTGGTGGGCAGCATCGGTCTGACGGGTACAATGAGCATGAATGTGATGGAACGCACGCGGGAGATCGGTGTGATGCGCGCCATTGGGGCCTCAGATGGGATCTTGATGCGGATGATATTGGCGGAAGGGACGATCATCGGTCTGGCAAGCTGGTTGTTGGGATCGTTGCTGGCGTTCCCGATCAGCAAGCTGATGTCAGACACAGTCAGCCAGGCGCTGTTCGATGCGCCTTCAGATTTTGGCTTTACCCTGACCGGCTTTTTGATTTGGCTGGGGGTGGTGTTGTTGCTTTCAGTCTTCGCCAGTTTGTTGCCGGCCCGCACTGCCACGCGCCTGACCATCCGGGAGGTGCTGGCTTATGAATGACGAGGGATCAAAACATGAATAAACCACTGAGAGACGTAATTGTGAGCAAATTTAGCTGGTCAGCCGGGATTTTCTTGCTGGCAATATCGCTGGTGAGTTGTAGCCTGGACTGGTCTGGGCAGGCCCGGGCAACCCAAGCCGAGGCTCCACCTTTGGTGGTTGCAGATGCAGATATTATTGCCGAGGGCAACCTGGCGCCACGTGCGTTTGCCCAGCTTTCGTTCAATTATGCCGGCAAGGTAGCCGAGATCCTGGTGGATGAGGGCGACCAGGTGGCACAAGGGGCGCAGCTGGTGCGATTGGGGGAGAACGAGCAGTTACAGGCTGCATTGGCAGGGGCTGAGTTGGACCTGTTAACCGCCCAGCAAACGCTCGACGAGCTGAATTTGAAAGCTGAGCTGGCGCGGGCCCAATTGGGTAGTGAACTGGCGCAGGCCCAGCAAACGCTGATCCTGGCTCAACAGGAATTGGATGACCTGGACACGGCTGATTTTCAAGATGATTTAGATGACGCCTGGATCAAAGTAACCGAGGCGCGCGATGATGTGCAGGAGGCCGAGGAAGAACTGGAAAAATATAAAGACCTGGATCAAAATAATCCCACCCGGGTGCGGGCAGAAGATGATCTGGAGGAAGCGCAGCAGGCCTATAAAGACAAGCTGCGCGACTATGATTTGTTGCATAACAGGCGTGATCAGGTCAGAGCTGCCCTGGAGCTGGCCCAGGCCCGCTTTGATGATCTGCAAGTGGATTTCCAATCCCGCCAATCTGGCCCGCATCCAGACGACCTGGAACTGGCTGAGGCAGGTTTGAGCAGCGCTCAGGCCCAGCTGGCCGCAGCCCAAGCGGCTTTGCAGGATGTAGAGCTGCTGGCTCCATACAGCTGCACTGTGGTTGAGTTGCAGGTGGTCGAGGGTGATCCGGTCTTACCGGGCCAGCCGGTGGTGACGGTGGCTGATTTCTCAGAATGGTACGTGGAGACCACCGACCTGACGGAAATGGATGTCGTGCGCATTGACGCCAGCCAGCCCGTCCGATTGAGACCCGATGCGCTTCCAGATCTGTTCCTGAGCGGGTCGGTCGAGTCCATTGCGCAGGTCTACCGCCAGAGTCGCGGCGACATTACCTATACGGTGCGTATCTTATTGCAAGAGAGCGATCCGCGCCTGCGTTGGGGGATGACCTTCCAGGTTGAATTTGCGCCGGTAGAGTGAGAAAACACAGGTAAAATTGCTCCATCCTATGGACCCACAAATTTTCACCTTACTTGTCATCCTGTTTTCAGCGCTGATCCTGTTCTCGTTTGAATGGGTGTCTATCGACATCGTTGCTTTGGGGGTGTTGCTGGCTTTGATTCTGGCAGGTCTGTTGCCGCCGGATCAGGCTTGTGCGGGGTTTGGCAGAGACACAGTCATCCTGATCCTGGGTTTGCTGATCATGACGGCTGCGCTGGTTCGTACAGGTGTGGTCGAGATGACCGGTCGTTGGATCCTGCAATATTCAGGAGATAGCCCGAACCGGGCGCTGAATGTGGTGATGGTGGCAGCAGCTTCCATGAGCGCCCTGATGAGCAACACCGCCTCGACAGCCTTTTTCTTACCGATCGTGATTGGGTTGGCGCGGCGGGCTAAGGTAAGCGCCTCCAAATTGTTGATGCCGCTGGCTTTTGCTGCCATCTTGGCTTCTTCGGTGACCTTGATTGCCACATCGACCAATATTGTGGTGAGTGGCTTAATGACCCAGTCTGGAATGGAGCCGCTGGGGATGTTTGAGCTGGCTCCAGCCGGCTTGCCGATTGCAGTGGTAGGGGTCGTTTATATGCTGGTGATTGGACGACGGATGATCCCGGACCGGAGCGATCCGCAAGAACTGACAGATGAATTCGAACTGCGCCCGTTTTTGAGTGAAGTGGTGATCTTGCCAGGCTCTCCTTTGGTGGGTAAAACCTTGGCCGAGTCGGGCCTGGGGCGAGACCTGGATCTGACAGTCTTGCGCATGGAGCGCGGCCGTAATGCCATTTTGGCTCCCCAGGCCGATTTGCAGCTTGAGGCGCACGATGAGCTTTTAGTTCAAGGCAAGCAGGAAGACATCCTAAAAGTGATGAACACAGCCGGTCTCAAGCTGAAAGCCGAGGTGAAATTCTCACAGGCGGATTTGCAAGCCCAAAATACCGGCCTGTTTGAGATAATCTTGTTGCCGCGCTCTCCATTGATAGGTAGAAACCTCAAGCGCCTGCAGTTTCGCGAAAAATACGGCTTGCAGGTGTTGGCTATCAACCGTCTGGGGGAAACAATCCATAATAAGATCAGCCAGGTGATTCTGAAAATGGGGGATGTATTGTTGATCCAAGGAGATCCGCGCCAAGTATCGGCCATGGAAGGGCGCCTTTTCCGGGTTCTTGGAACCGTAGAGACCAATTCCACCAACACGCGCATGGCGCCGGTAGCCATTGCCATCTTTCTGGGGGTGCTGGCAGCGGCGACCTTTAACCTGATGAGCTTGCCAGTGGCAATGTTATTGGGCGCGTTGCTGGTCTTCCTGACGCGCTGCATTACGCCGGAGGAGGCCTATCGAGAGGTGGAGTGGAAGATCCTGATCCTGATCGGCAGTATGCTGGCATTGGGTGTAGCTATGGAGCACACCGGGACGGCGCAGTACTTAGCCGGCTTGATTGTGAGTAAGCTGGGCGCGGCTGACCCGATCTGGATGCTCTCGGCCTTCTTTGCATTGACTGTGCTGTTGACGCAACCGATGTCCAACCAGGCTGCGGCGGTGGTGGTGGTGCCGGTTGCGATCCAGACGGCTTTGCTGTTGGGGCTGAACCCGCGCACCTTTGCCGTGATGATTGCGGTGGCAGCCAGCACGTCGTTCATCACGCCGCTCGAGCCGTCCTGCCTGATGGTATACGGCCCAGGGCGTTATAAGTTCATGGATTTTATCAAGGTAGGTTCTCTGCTGACGGTGATCATCTATGGTATCGCCATCCTGCTCGTACCGATGATTTGGCCTTTTTGATTATAAAACATCCCATAATTTGCGAACTTCCAGAAAGCCGGTAAATCGATGAAACCGGTTCTGACCTTACTGGCTTTAATGATAACTTTGTTGAAGCTGGCCCCGCTTTCTGAAGCTGGCCCCGCTTTCTGAAGCGGCCTTGCTTTCTGAAGCGGCCTTGCTTTCTGAAGCGGCCTTGCTTTCTGAAGCGGCCTTGCTTTCTGAAGCGGCTCTGCTTTCTGAAGCGGCCTTGCTTTCTGAAGCGGCTCTGCTTTCTGAAGCGGCTCCGCTTTCTGAAGCGGCCTTGTCCGCTCCGGTTTTGAAATGGGCGTATAAGGGCTGCTACAGCTTGTGGTGTGAGACGGGTTGGTATTCTTCCCCAGCGGTAGCAGATCTGGACGGTACTGCCTATCCCGCCAGCCGGAGCAGCGCCCTTGAGCCAGGATTATGGGCGGGTGGAAAACAACGCGCCTAACCCGGTTGTGGTAGACCTGGACGGGGATGGCGAGCTGGAAATCCTGTTCCCTTCATGTGATGGGCGCATGCATGCCTACTGGCTGGACAAGACTCAATACGGCAGCTGGCCTTACGCGGTCACAAAACCTGGAGAGGGTTTTATCCGCTTCGCCTCTGAGCCCGCCGTGGCAGACCTGGATGACGATGGGAAGGCAGAGGTGATCTTTGCCTCGTGGGTAGAAAAGGACACCTACCGGACAGGGAAACTGCATATTCTGAGCTACCTGGGCGAGCCGATCTGGGAAGTGGACTTACCGGCGGCCTTTGGCAGTCCAAGCTGGAATGGGGCTCTGGCTGCGCCGACTCTGGCGAACATCGATGGCGACCTTGACCTGGAGGTGGTCCTGAATACGGCGCACTCGGGATTGGTGGCTTATGATCTGCCGGGTTCTGCTGTTGCGCAAGTCTTGTGGGGCACGGGCAAAGGCAGCTACCAGCGCAGTGGATCGCTGGTGCGAGGTGATCTGAGCAGCTCACGCAAGCTTGTGGACCGCCTGGCAGCGCAGCCAGGGGAAACCTTGACCTTTACCTTGCGCCTGCGTAGCACCGGCTTACCGGTACAGGGGGTGACATTGAGTGACAGGTTACCGGCAGGGATCAGCTACCTGGGCAGGTTGGAGGCCTCAACAGGGACGGCGCCCTACGCCAGTGGTGTAGTCTCGTGGGTGGGGGATATATCGCCTGCCGCTCCGGTGACGGTGCGCTTCCAAGCGCTTGTTTCCCCCGAGCTAGATGGGACGCTGATCATCACCAACAGGGCGCTGTTA
Organism: Anaerolineales bacterium; assembly: GCA_046485135.1. Lineage (GTDB taxonomy): Bacteria > Chloroflexota > Anaerolineae > Anaerolineales > UBA4823 > CAZAQS01. The sequence goes on from JAWOHN010000010.1 coordinate 5,457, forward strand.
GAAGATAGCGAAGGAGGCGTCTGGGAGCTGCTGGCGCGAGTGCTGGTCAATGGGAGATTGTTATATTTGCCTGTGGTGCAATGATTGACTTTATTTCAAATTGAGTCAATAATTAATCCAAATGGACAGTGAAAACCAAACCGACCCCAAAGATCAGATTGCCTTTGAGAAAGTCCGCCTGGATTATTGTATGGATCTATTTAACCGGGAGGAGCAACGTAAAGAGCAATTGGAAAGGAAGTCCCAGTTTTATCTCTCCTTCATCACCCTGTTCCTGGGGGCAATATT
>JAWOHN010000145.1:0-2803 GCA_046485135.1 Anaerolineales bacterium
CGCAGGAAACCTGCCGCATCCAATGCAGCCAGCACATAGCCCTCAGCTTGCTGGCGAAATTCGAACACATCGTATGCGCTCAGCAGCTGGATATCCTGGGGGTCCTCCAAATAAATACGCGCCACAAATATACCCTGCGGCAACTCCTGAGGTTGAGGCGGTGGTCCCTGGCTGGAGACCAGCCCAGAACGATTGAATAGCAATGGGATGAGCGAGAAGAGCAGAAAGAAGAGGGTTTTTGGTTTCATGTTGGCTGCGCTGATTCTATCACGATCTGTGAGAACTGACTCAATCTGACTGAGCAGTTCGTCATTAGCTCATCGCACTTCGTGGGCCATGGAAACTGATCCATGAGGCAATGGTTCCAAAATGGGAACTTTGCGCACTTTGCGACTTTGCGAGCGATCAAATAATAAAAGCTCTGCGATCTCTGCGTCTTTGCGAGAGATCAATAAAGCTCATCGCACTTCATGGGTCATGCAAAATGATCCGTTTGATGAAATTTCAAAAAAAGCTTTGCATACTTGGCGAGCTTTGCGAGAGATCAAAAAAGATTTATACGCTATTTAATGGCGCGAAAGTTTATGACGCGCTCAACCTAACAAAGTTTACAGGCAATTCGCGGGGATTGAAAGCCAGGCAGGCATATCCTAACAAAACCACAAGGCCCAAGAATGCATAATTACATATAATATTCCTATATTGAGCAATCCATATTGCATTTTACATCTTTAATTTTGCTGGAATACATATTATTACATAATCTATTGATGTTTAAAAATAAAAGAGCATATAGAAAAAGAGGTCTCATGAACCCATCTACTTCAATCATAATCAAAGCCTTTTCCTGGAAACGACTGGTCCTGGCAGCCATTTTAGCCCTTTCCCTGATTCTGGGCAGCAGCGCCTATCCCACGCTGGCAGCCAGACCGGATAAAACACCAGTATTCACACCTGCTCAGCCAGTGTCCCTGGCCTACAACCTGCTGGTGGACCAGGATGGCATCTACCGGGTGACATACGAAGACTTGCTGGCCGCCGGCTTGGACCTGGCCGGTGCAAAAGCCAGCGATATCGCCCTGACTTTGCGCGCAGAGCCTGTGCCTATCCAGGTTTTCTCCGAACGCACCTTCGGCCCGGGCGCCTATTTCGAGTTCTACGGTCAGGCGCTCGATACCCTGTACACCGGCACTAACGTCTACCAGATCCAGGTCGGCAAGAAGCTCGCCAGGCGTATCACCTCTCTCGACGCCACACCCGGCAATGAGGTGCCTACCACCTATTACATGGAAAGCCTGCGCCACTACCCTGATCTCGCTTACAACGTGGCTTCACCCACCAGCGACCCCTGGTACCAGGCCGTTATGTACACTTACACAACTCCCAAGAGCTGGGATTATTCCATCGAACTGGACCAGCTTCTGCCCGGGGTCGCGCCAGCCTCCCTGAGTATAGATATCTACGGGGGCAACAATTATTACCAGAACCCTGACCACCATGTCCAGGTGCAATTCAACGCCCAAACCGTGGTCGACGTGCTCTTTGATGGTCTGACAGTCCAAAGCCTGAGCGCCAGTGAGGTGCCAGTCCTACCCGGCGCCAACACCGTGACCATCACCCTACCAGGAGATACCGGCGCCAGCAGTGACGCCATTTTCATGGATGGATTCACCATCACCTACCCGCGGCCTCTGGTTGTCAAAGACGGTCGCCTGGCGTTCAGTTCCGCTGCCAGCGTGATCCAGGTCAGCGGTCTGGATACACCCGATGCGGTCGTCTATCGCCTGGAAAACAGTGTACCGGTCCTTCTGAGCGGGGCGGTCACGCTGGCTGAAGACGGCGCATATGCAGTCGTATTTGCCGGGACAGGCAGTCCGGCTCAATACTGGGTCTCATCCGTAACAGGCTTATTGCCAGCCAAGGTCGTGCCGGGCAGACCGCAGGCAGACATCAGCAGCAGCAGCGCTGACTATCTCATGATCTCCCATCCAGACTTTATCTCCGGTCTCAGCCCGCTGGTGCAGGCTCGCATGGAACAAGGCTATAGTGTACGGGTCATCAACGTGGATGACATCTACGCCCAGTTCAATTACGGCATCTATGATCCGCAAGCCATCAAGAATTATATTGCCCACGCCTACACCAATATGGGCACGCGCTATATCCTGTTGGTCGGCGGCGACTCGTACGATTACCGGGACTACCTGGGCCTGGGGAATATGAGTAAGATTCCCACCTTCTATGCACCCACAGACACCACCACCTTGTACTCGCCCGTAGATCCGCTTTTCGCAGATGTCGACGGTGATCGAGTGCCTGACCTGGCTTTGGGGCGCTTCCCGGTTCGCAACTTGGAGCAATTAAACGCCATCATCGCCAAGACCCTGACCTATCAAAACAACACCTACCCCAACACTTCGGTCTTCTCATCGGATGTGTATTTCTCCAAGTACTCGGATGAATGGGCTGCGCTGCTGCCGGAAGGTTGGAGCAAGCAATTCGCCAACCTGGACCAGCTCCCCACCACAGAAGCCAAGGGCATCCTGGTGAACAATATGAACGCCGGCACCGCCCTGGTCAATTATTTCGGACATTCTTCCACCACCACCTGGACTTCCAGCGGGCTATTCACCGTCAACGATGTACCCGTGCTCAACAACCTGGGCAAGCCTTTCATTGTTGCCCAATACGGTTGCTGGAACACTTATTTCGTCAACCCGCGCCAGGAGTCACTGGGACAACAGTTCTTAATGGCGCCAGATCGCGGCGCTGCCGCAGTCCTGGGCTCTGCGACCAATAATTT
>JAWOHN010000206.1:0-8092 GCA_046485135.1 Anaerolineales bacterium
GCTCTATGGATATTTTAATCCAAGCCTGTTACCAGGGGATGGCAGGTGTATGCTCAGGTGGTAACGCGTTGTTACAGTTCGGTAACCAGGAGGGCTTTTTTCATCCGCTCAAGCGCCTCTTGCAGCATGGGGCGCGGGCAACCGAAGTTCAGCCGGACAAAGCCCTGCCCGCCTTTTCCGAATGAGGCGCCGTCATTGAAGGCAACCCGCCCCTGTTCCAGAAAAAGCCGGTAGGGGTCGGCGTCCTGCGGAAAAGCTTTCCGGCAATCGAGCCAGGCCAGGTATGTTCCTTCTACCGGGCTCATTTCAATGAGGGGTAGCTCAGTGCGAAAGATGTTTGCCAAAAAATCGCGGTTGTCCTCCAGGTAAAGCAACAACTCATCCAGCCAATCCTGGCAATCGCGGTAAGCAGCCAAAGCCGCTGCCAGTCCCATCACGTTGATCCAACCAACCAGGCCTTGTTGAGCTTTGATAAATCGCTTGCGTAGATCCCTGTTCTGGACAACGGCAAAAGAGAATTGCAGACCAGGGATATTGAATGTTTTTGAGGGCGCCATCAGTGTGATGGTGTTGGCGGCAATTTCCGGGGCTAAGCTGGCGACAGGAATATGCTGTTGTCCGGAATAAACCAGGTCGCAATGGATTTCATCCGAGCAGATCACCACCCCGGCTTTCAGGCATGCCTCTGCTTTGCGTTCCAGCTCCTCTTGGGTGAAGACCCTACCCAGCGGGTTGTGCGGGTTGCACAGGATAAACAAGCTGGGACCTTCCTGCAGGGCTGCTGTAAAATCATCCCAGTCTGTGCGATATTCACCAGCCAAATCTCGCCAGAAGGTCACATCGCGGCGTTCCATGCCTGCGTGAGCCGGCGCTTCTAATATAGGCTTATACAAAGGGGTTTCGACGACCACGCTGCCAGGCTGTCCTGCAAACATATGGCAGGCCATATTGAAGCCCCTGGCAACGCCGGGTAGAAACACCAGATCTTCAGGCTTGATCTGCCATTTATATTGTTCAGCCAACCGCTGTTGGATCACCTCTCTTAGCTCTTTAAGCTCACGTGGATTGCCATCTGTTCCCAGGGGGTAGCCAAAGACCCCATGTTGAGCTCGTTCGATCAGCGCGGCGCTGATCTGTGGCGGCGAGACAAAATCCATATCTGCCACCCACATTGGCAAGACCTCTTCCAAATAATAATCCCACTTGGCGCAATCTGTGCCTCGCCGTTCAGGGAAGGTGTTAAAGTTGTAGGTCATCATTTGCTCCGGGTAGAATGTCATGGATTAATGGGAATTATTTTGGTGGATGCCCAGGATTGAGGGCAAGACCTATTAGAATAATACAAGCAAAGGAGGGAAAGTTGTGCATAGCCACGGGGTCGTTTCAATTTATGCCCCAAAATGCAACCTGGTAGAGGCAAGCCTAAGACTTCCTCACGTTGCAAACAACACACTAACCTTCCCTCGATTTCATTGTAGCAGAAGATTTTAAAAATTTCAATCAATATTAATCTTGGGGGAGGGCGGGTCGGATTATTGGTAAAATTCAAAGATGAAAGATTACTCCAGAACCTATTTTGTACTGGTTAAGTATATTTCGACCTTGTTTTTGGGGGCTGGGAGAGCTGGGTTGGCGTTGCTGCTGGTCACGGGCTGTGCCTCAGTGACAAATACTCCGCTGGAAGATGCCCAACCTGGTCCTATGGGTACAATTACCTCTACATCTATTCCCAGCCCAACCCTGGCTCCCCCGCTCAGCCCAACTGCGACCCAGGAGACGGCAGAATTGACTGAGCTTGTGGGGGCAGATCGTCCATTGGTGTGCTCTCCCCTGGAAGGGATATCCCTGGCTCAGTTGGCGGATAAGATCTCCAATCCTTTCTTTCCACCCCCTTCCGGCTCAGATGAGCCCCATCAAGGGGTTGACCTGGCAGATATCGACCCGAACAACATGGCGCGGGCTGGTCGCCCGGTCAGCGCAGTTCTGAACGGTAGGGTCGCGGCCGTCATCCGTGATCGTTTCCCCTATGGGAATGCCCTGCTGGTGGAAACAACATTGGAAAGCCTGCCAAACGGTTGGCTCGACCTACTTGACCTGCCAACTCCTGGGCTTCCACCGGATATCCCACCTACCTTGACCTGCCCCGATCTGCCCACCCAGCCGGGTTGGGATTTGGATCATCTCTCACTGTACGTGCTCTATGCTCATTTACAGACGCCGCCCGATTTGCAGGCCGGTCAGGAGGTGGAATGTGGTCAGGTGTTTGGCGCCATTGGCAGCAGCGGGAATGCATTGAACCCACACCTGCATCTGGAAGTGCGCAGTGGACCGGCGGGCGCCAGCTTTCAATCCATGGCTCATTATGACGCCTCCGCTTCCCTGGAGGAGATGGCTGCCTATTGTGCCTGGCGGGTCAGCGGCAGCTTTCCGTTGGTGAACCCTATGAGCCTGTTTTCCCCATTTCTGGGATTTTAGTACGCAAAGGTTTAAGCCTGAGCAATGATGAACTCATTCTTTCTTCACCTGGCGGGATAGCGGAAGCATGTATAATCAGCGTGGAGAGTAGCTAGAAGATGTTATCGCGCCGTTTGATATTGATTTTTGTCTTGCTATGGCTTTTACCGGTCTTAGCCTGTAATTACCCGTTGGAAGGGGCAGGGACCAGTTCTTCACAAGAGCAGGCCCGAGAGACTCTGGTTGCACAGCTGGTGGCTACGGCCTGGGAATTTAATAGTATTGAGCAGGCCGATCCAGGCCCGGTTGAGTCCGTTCTTCAGGAGACTGCCCAGGCAATTGACCAGCCGGCGAACCCTGGATTGGCAGCCACAATTATCTCGGACCCTGAGCCCGATCCACCAGCGGATGGCTCTCCCCTTCGCTCAGACCCCTATTATTTCTATTACACTGTCCAACCAGGGGATACGCTGGCTGCTCTGGCAGGACGTTTTGAGGTCGATATTACCCAAATTACCTCCAGCGCGCCTATCCGCCAGGATGGACTGCTGCCAGCAGGGCTGTTACTGGTCATCCCGAACCTTTCCGAGCGGGTTTACGATCTGCCAGTGCTTTTCCCTGATAGTGAGGTGATCCTCTCTCCAACCAGCGTAGATTTCTCAATTGATCATTATATTGTTTCCTCTGGGGGATATTTGAGCACATACAGCGAGGAAGTGGATGATGAGATGCTTACAGGGGCTGAAATTCTCCGCCGGGTGGCGTATGATACATCGATCAATCCCAGGCTGCTCCTGGCTATGCTGGAATACCGCTCGGGTTGGGTCCGAGGGCAACCACGGACTCCACAGACTGAAACCCATCCGTTTGGCTTTTATGTCCCAGGTTACAGCGGGTTGTACAAAGAGCTTGCTCTGGCAGCGAAACAGTTGAACATGGCTTATTATGCCTGGCGCAGCGGGGGGTTGACTCAACTCAGGTTCCCAAACGGAGCTCGCCAGCCAATTGATCCCCAGGCTAACGCGGGCACGGTGGCTGTCCAGGATGTGTTTGCCCGTTTATATTCTCCACCCTATTGGGAACAGGTTTTGTATGGGAGTAATAATTTCAGTCTGCTGTATGAGCAAATGTTCGCAGATCCCTGGTCACGGGCTGCCCGGGCAGGTGATCTTTTCCCGGCTGAGCTGGTCCAGCCGCCGCTGGAATTGCCCTTCCTGCCCGGTGAGCGTTGGGCTTTGACCGGTGGTCCGCATATAACCTGGAACACAGGCACGCCCCGAGGGGCGGTGGACTTCGCTCCAGTCACGGGTGAGCCGGCCTGTGCGGTTTCCAGGGCTTGGGTAACTGCCTCAGCCTCTGGTCTGGTGACCCGCTCTGAGCGCGGTGTGCTGGTCATTGATCTTGACAGGGATGGTTTTGAGCAGACCGGTTGGGCGTTGGTTTATCTGCATATTGCTGAAAGCGAGCGCGTTCCAGCCGGGACGTGGGTTAATGTCGATGACCGAATCGGGCATCCGTCGTGTGAGGGTGGCGCTGCTACCGGCACCCATGTGCACCTGGCTCGCAAGTTCAACGGGGAATGGCTGCCCGCCAGTGGTGTGGTTCCATTTATTCTGAGCGGGTGGGAGGTCCAAGCCGGTGAGCGGGCCTATGAGGGATACCTGGTCAAGGGGGACCGAATCGTCACAGCCCGCCCAGAAGGGTCGAGCTCTGCCAGTATCGTTCGATAAAATATGGGCAAACTCTCTAAGATCGACGTTGTTAATACCAGTATGCAGGTGTACTAAAAAGCGGTTGGTGGCAATTTTTGAGTGATGCTCAATATGCTATAATCGCCCCAGAAAGGTGACTTATGTTAAAGAAATTTGTCAATATCTTCGGGGGTGACCCGAATAAGCGAACATTAGAAAAATTTTACCCGCCGGTTGGGCAGGTCAATCAACTCGAAGGTCAGTTTGAATCGCTCAGCGATGAGGCTTTGCAGGGAAAGACGGCCGAATTTCGGGCGCGTTTGGCGGAGGGCGAAAATCTGGATGATATCCTGCCAGATGCCTTTGCTGCAGTCCGGGAAGCCAGTAAGCGTACGCTCGGAATGCGCCACTATGATGTGCAGCTGATTGGTGGGATTTCCCTGCACCAGGCGACGATCTCTGAGATGCGCACTGGTGAAGGGAAGACCCTGGTGGCAACCTTGCCGCTCTATCTCAATGCGTTAACCGGCAAGGGCGTACACCTGATCACCGTCAATGACTACCTGGCCCGTCGTGACGCCCGTTGGATGGCCCCGCTCTATAACTTGTTGGGCATGAGTGTGGGCGTGTTACAGATGGCTGCCCGCACAGAAAATGGCAAAAAGGCCTTCCTGGTGGATCTGGAAAAAGAATCTCCCCATGAGGACCAACATCAACTGCGAATGGTCCCCCGCCGGGAAGCCTATGCAGCCGATATTACCTACGGCACCAACAGCGAGTTTGGCTTCGATTACCTCCGCGACAATATGACCATGAGCCTGGCAGAGCGCGTCCAGCGTGGTCATTATTTTGCCATTGTGGACGAAGTTGACAATGTCTTGATCGATGAGGCCCGCACGCCATTGATCATCTCTGGCCCTGCTTCAGATGACACTGAATGGTATGTGCGTATGGCGCAGGTTGTGCGCAAGCTGCGGGATGAGGACTACGAGATTAGTGAACGTGACCGTAATGTGACCTTGACCGAGATTGGAGAAGCGCACGTTGAGGAACTGCTCGATATGCCGCTGCGTGATCCGGACCGTCCTGAAGACGTCACACCTGAGCAAGCCCGCCTGATGGGTTACCTGGAGCAGTCTTTGCGCGCCCAGCATCTCTTCAAGCGCAACAAAGATTATCTGGTGCAAGCCGGTAAAGTCATTATTGTCGATGAGTTTACCGGGCGCATGATGCCAGGGCGGCGCTGGTCGGATGGGTTACATCAGGCGGTTGAGGCCAAAGAAGGTGTACGGGTCCAACCTGAGAATGTCACCTACGCGACCGTTACCATCCAGAACTACTTCCGTATGTACGAAAAACTGGCCGGCATGACCGGTACAGCTCTGACAGAAGCGGAAGAATTCGACAAGATCTACAGTTTAAATGTGGTTGCTATCCCGACCAACCTGGAGTACCTAGCCCTGCAATCCGATTCTCCCCTGGTGGAGCAGGAAGACCGGGATGAGCATGGTTACCGCTATACTTATTATGCCCATCAAGATGAGCCTGGACGGCCAGTCTTCTGGAAGCGGAAGGATTATCCTGACGTAATTTTCCTGACCGAGGAGGCTAAGTTCCGTGCCATCGTGCAGGAGATCTTACGTTTCTATACCAAAGGTCGACCGGTGTTGGTCGGTACCACCTCGGTTGAGCTTTCCGATCGCCTCTCAGGGCGCCTGCGTGCTGAGCCGTTGCGTCGCCTGGCCCAAACCCTGCTTATCCGCTATGCCTGGCTTCAGGCGCATAACCGGGAGGAAGATGGACGCCAAATCCCAGAATTGCAGCCATTAAACGCTTCACTGGATGAGCTACAGATTGCTGACCTGCGCAAGATGGCTCAAAGCCTGGGGATTTCCCTTAACCCGGAGGAGGAGGGCAACCTGGAACGGTTACACCTCATCTTGGAGCTTGAAGCGGAAGATCAGGAACGTCTGGTGTCAGCTTTGAAGGCTGGGATTCCCCATAATGTACTCAATGCTCGCAGGCATACCGAGGAGAGCCAGATCATCGCGGGAGCGGGTTCTTTCGGAGCGGTAACCATTGCCACCAATATGGCTGGGCGCGGTGTGGATATTAAGTTGGGTGGTGAGCTGGCCGAAGATGTCCTGATCACTACCAGCCGTGTGCTGCGCCGAGGCGGGTATCGTAGTCCTTATGAAATGCAGATGGAAGATCGCCGGCAGGCTTTGCTCAAGTTAGACAAGGCCAGCTATGGCATTTATGAAGCCCAGGTCAATGCTTTTTTGGAATATATTCAAAACATGGAGCGCGTTAAAAGTCTGGGAGGCCTGCATGTGATTGGTTCTGAGCGTCACGAAGCCCGCCGGATTGATAACCAGTTGCGCGGCCGTGCTGCTCGCCAGGGCGATCCCGGCTCTTCCCGTTTCTACCTTTCTCTGGAAGATGACCTGATGCGTCGCTTTGGAGGGCAACAAGCCAACGACATGATGCAGCGCCTGAAGGTCGACGAAGCGTTGCCGATTGAAGTGGGCATGGTCGGGCGTATTGTGGAGCAATCACAGACTCGCGTCGAAGGCGCTAATTTTGATATCCGCAAACACTTGCTGGAATACGACGATGTGCTCAATTCCCAGCGCTCCAAGATTTACGAGCAGCGCAATATCATCTTTGTTAAAGAGGATTTGAGCGAAGATGTAACCGGGATGTTGCGCACAGAAGTGCTGGAGCGCATCCCCAAAGCAGTTGCAGGCGTGGAGGGTCCCTGGGAGCTACTGGCCTGGCTGGACCAGATCCAACCGGCCTTCTCCTCCAACGGCTCATTATTCCCTTCTTACACACACAAACTTCTCCTGGATCAGATCCACCAGCGTCTGTCCGGCCAGTCTGATGAACAGGCCGAGATGAAAGCGCTTCTGGAGCTGGCGGAAGGTTCGCTACAGGTCGAACAAGAGCATGTGCTGCGGGCGATTAACGTATTACTGGACCAACTCCAAGACCGTTTTGAGGCCAGGTTGGCAGAGCGGCAGGATATACTGGACATCTTCTTTGAAGGCCTGGATACACGCGATGAAACCGATGTGCGCCAGCCACGCGAGCTCATGGATGAGCTTTCCGGATTGCTCCATCTGCCGTTGCGCCTCCCACCAGAACAACAGCGTGCCCTCAAAAGCGATCCGGAAGAAGTCCTGCCGGTCATCAATGAGCAGATCGAGAACACGCTTTTAAGTCAGGAATTGACTCGCATGTTAGGGGCAATCCAACGGCGCCTGGGAGAATCTGTAGAGCTCACACCGTCTCAATTGCCCAGCGGGGATTGGGACGAGTTGGCTGAACAAGTTCTGGCTGTTTGCCAGTCGATCATGGAGCGCCGCCGCGAGCGTCTATTGGGGAACGGTCAAATGGATGGCCAAATCGTCAGAGATCTAGAAGCGCATTATGCCAAGGAAAAAGATCCCTTCACAGTCAAAGATAAGGAGCAAATCAGGCAGGCTTTGGATAGCGCTCTGGCAGATTTGAACGGGCAAGTTGGCGAGCAGGGCTTCGATCAAGTCTTGCAAGAAACGAAAGCAGTTCTGATGCGGATGGATGGTTCTGCCAATGAAGAGCAGAAAGAGCAAGTCTTGGAAGATGTAGCGGTTGCTTTGCAGGAAATCCAGTCGAACGGACGAGCGTTTTCTGATGGTCAGGAGCAACTTGTCAAACAGGCTTTAGAGCGATCTCTGAGTAAGGTGGAAGAAGAGGGTGCGGTTAAGCGCCAGCTACGCATGCTTATGGTTATGCCGATGGGTATCCAGGCGGCCTATGACCGGAAAACGCACCGCCGTATCAGTCAGCGCACGATACGCCTGATATATACGTATTATGCAGCCCGCTTTTTGGATGGTCGCGAACCGGATGAGATCGCGGGAGATGTACTTGAGCATCTGGAAGCTGCCCAGACTGCCATG
>JAWOHN010000220.1:0-3620 GCA_046485135.1 Anaerolineales bacterium
TTGAGAATTATATCCTTGCCCCACGCATCCTGGGACACTCTGTCGGAGTTAATCCGGTTGTCACCCTGCTTGCGCTGGTGGCTTTTACATCTCTATTGGGGTTTGCAGGCGCCCTACTTGCTATTCCCCTGGCTGCTGTATTCCAGATCATTTTAGATCGGGTCCTTCTAAAACCGGATACTCTCGAGCAAGATATTGTGCAGGGGAGAGACCGGATAAGTGTTTTACGGGCCAGACTCCACGAGCTAACGACAGATTTGCGGCAGAAGATAAAGGAAAAGGAGGGTGAGACCGGAGAAATTGAAGACCAGGTGGAGGATGTCCTCGAGAGAATAGCCTTTGATCTAGATCGGGTTTTAGATGAAGTTACGCAGCGCTCGAGTTCAAACCAGGGAGACTCGCCATGAAGGATTTAGCCAGGTATACCGCCATTGTCCTGGTCACGTTGGGGGGGATGTTGTTGCTGTGGGAGTTCCGTGAAGCGGTTATGCTATTCTTTCTCTCTCTTGCTCTGGCTGCGGTTTTTCGCCCGCTGATCCAACGTTTAAAGGCACTCGGTTTACCGCAAATAATTGCAGTCCTGCTGCCATACTTCATTACGATAGCAGCTCTAGCGGGTTTGGTTTTTCTATCGTGGGGGCCTCTTACTAAGGAAGTACAACTGGCAGCAGAAAACCTGGCCGTTTCCTATGACCGGTTCCTGGTCGAGTGGTCACGCGCAGGTCCATTCCAACAAGCGATCACAGATCAGCTTCCGCCGTTGGTTGATTTACCCAGAGCTATTGCAGGAGAGCAAGGTGATGTTTTTCTCCTGGGGATTTTAGGATTAACATCTAACCTCTTTGCGGTCGTCTCCAGCATCGTCATCGTCCTGGTGTTAAGCATGTATTGGAGTGCTGACCGGGTTTATTTCGAGCGGTTCTGGCTTTCAATCTTACCTGTTCAAAAGAGAACTCGGGCGCGAGAAGCCTGGCGAGACATTGAGACAGGTGTGGGGGAATTTCTGCGCAGCGATATTACCCAGCTGTTAACTGCAGTAATTCTGTTGGCTCTTCTCTATCGCCTGGTAGGCATACAGTACCCCACGCTCTTGGCGTTATTGAGCGGTTTAGCCTGGCTGATCCCATGGGTAGGCGCATTCTTAGCCATGGCGCCGCCTTTCTTAATTGGTTTAGGGACCAATCTGGGAGTAGCAATTGTTGCCGCGCTCGTGACATTGCTGGTGTTATTTTTCCTGGAATTTGTCGTGGAAAGACGTATGGTCAACAAGCGCAGCTACAATTCATTGTTAGTTGTTTTGACTTTGATCGCAATGGTTGAAGTTTTTGGGTTCGTAGGAGTTTTTATTGCACCTACCTTATCTGCTGCTATACAAAGCACAAGCTGGCGTTTATGGATCAAACCCAGGGATGAGGCCGAGGCTGATCCCGATTTAGAGATCGCAAGGTTGCGCGTTAGGTTAATGGAAGCACAAGAGATGGCAACAAATTTAGAAGACCCTCCTCCCCATATCTCTAACTTGATTGACCGCATCGAAAGGTTAATTGAACAGAGCGAGGAGGTTACACAGGACTATAACGGTTATTAAGCTTAACAATGCCGCTCTTCTGGTTATCTTTGGCTTTCATCGCTGGGATGCTTACAGCCTCCCTGTTCCCCTTATCTACGTACATCTGGGTAGGTCTGGTTGGTTTATGTCTGGTGGCGTTATTGGCAGGCCGTCTATTCTCGCGCCGGTCAATGGGTTTACGCCGCTGGTCATTTGCACTTCCAAGCCTTCCGGCTGAATTTGCACCTCGCCTGCCTGTGTTGGTCCTGGCAGCAGCTATCTTTGCCGGCGCCGGTCGCTGGCAGAGCGTACAGCCAGCTCTGGGGCCAGAATCATTGGCCTATTACAATGATCGGGAAAGCTCCGTCACCGTTGAAGGGGTGTTGGTCAAACCGCCTGATGTGCGTGATACGTACACGAATCTGGTCGTGGAGGTCGACCGGCTGCAGATCGATGAAACCGGATCTTTCATCCTCGTCCAAGGGCGACTGCAGGCCCTGGTCCTGCCCGGAGAGCGCTGGCATTACGGCGACCGGTTGGCCTTGTCGGGCAGGCTCGAGACTCCCTCTGAGACAGAGTTGTTCTCTTACCGAGCCTACCTGGCCCGTCAAGACATCTTAAGCGTATTGTCCAGGGCAGAAGCCAGCCTCTTGTTGGAAGGACAGGGGAATCCGCTCCTGGCTGGGATCTATGCTTTGAAGGAAAGGGCGCTTGGTCTTATTTATCGCATTTTCCCTGACCCGGAGGCATCCCTCTTAGCAGGTATTTTGTTGGGGGAGGAGAAGGGCATTCCCGCACCGGTGCAAGCCGCATTTAAGAATACCGGCACTTCTCATATCATTGCCATATCCGGGTTTAATATGACCATCATCGCCGGGCTTTTCGCCAGTTCGTTTGGCCGTCTATTGGGTCCGCGCAAGGGGGCCGTGGCAGCCGTGCTGGGCATCAGCGTTTACACAATCCTGGTGGGCGCCAACGCGGCCGTCGTGCGGGCTGCCATCATGGGCGGGCTATCGATCTTCGCCCGCCAGGTGGGGCGCCGGCAGCATGGTCTGAACACCCTGGCTTTTACTGCCGGGGTGATGGCCCTGTTCAATCCGCAGGTCTTGTGGGATATAGGCTTTCAGCTTTCAGTGGCAGCCACGCTGGGGTTGGTGCTGTATGCGGAACCGCTCTCGCAGGCTTTCAAACGCTGGGCCTCGCGCTATATTCCCCAGGAGACGGCGGAGCGCCTGGCTCGCCCGGTGGGAGAATATTTTCTGTTCACACTGGCGGCCCAGCTGCTGACTCTGCCGGTGCTGGCCTATCACTTTCGCAGCATCTCCCTGGTGGCGCTGATCGCCAATCCAATGATCCTGCCGGCCCAGCCGCCGGTGATGATCCTGAGCGGGATGGCGGTGATCTTAGGCCTGGTCTACCAACCCCTTGGGCAATTGGCGGGTTATCTGGCCTTGCCCTTTGTCACCTACACCATCCGTGTGGTTGAGTTATTTGCTCAGATTCCACAGGGGGTCTTCTACCTCGGGGAGGTGGCCCTGCCTGTGATCGGCCTGTTCTTCGTGATCCTCTTCGGCTGGACCTTTGCCAGCTCCTACTGGCGCAAGGCCGCCTCTGCCATAGGCGCTGGCGCAGCGCTGGTGCTGGTGGGAGTGCTGGCGGTGTTGGTCTGGCGGGGCGCGCTGTCTGCGCCGGACGGGCGCCTGCACCTGACCTTCCTCGAGGTCAGCCAGGCGGAGAGGAGCGGCGATGGCATCCTGATCCAGACGCCAGAGGGCAGGCATATCTTGATCGACGGCGGGCCCTATGTCACTTTACTCTCGGATGCGCTGGGGCGGCGCCTACCGCTGGGGGCGCGGCAGCTGGATTGGCTGGTGGTTGCTGGAGTCGAAGAAGCCCAGCTGGGCGCGCTACCGCGGCTGCTAGAGCGTTTCCCGCCCGAGCAGGTCCTATGGTCCGGGCCAACGCAAGGCACGCGGGTTGCCCGCAATCTTCAAGAAGCTTTGCTTGCAGCCAGCATACCCATTACCCTGGCTGAGACAGGCCATGTGCTCGATCTGGGCCAGGGAGCGCG
>JAWOHN010000231.1:0-6089 GCA_046485135.1 Anaerolineales bacterium
ACCGGTGATGGCGCGCAGGGTCAGCAGCCACTCGAGCGCGCCGGCCAGCAGGATGATCTGCAGGGCCCGGTCGGCCCAGCGGCGCCGGATTGGATCGACAAGCCCTGATACAGATCTACCGAGATCACAGCCCAGGCATGTACCGTTATGCATACCGCATGTTGGGCGACCAGGGTCTGGCAGAGGATTGTGTGTCGGATACCTTCACCAGGTACTTGCAGCTGCTGCGGAACGGGCGCCAGCTCGAAGGAAACCTTCAGGCTTACCTGTACCGCATGGCCCACAACTGGGTGGTGGACTACTATCGCAAGCATAAACCCACCCACGACCTGGAAAATGACAACCATCCCGACCCACATGGCAGCCCCGAAGCGGACGTGCACGAGCGCCAGGAAAACGAAGCCCTCCGCAGCGCTCTGGCCCGCTTGCCGTACGAACAGCGCATGGTGATCGAGCTTCGCTTTATCGAAGAGTGGTCCCACGACAAAGTTGCCGAAACCCTGGGCAAGACCGTAGACGCTACCCGGGCATTGCAGTACCGTGCGCTGACCTCTCTGCGCCAGTTGCTGAAGGAACGTGAGGAGTAATACCAATGGCTGAGAATCAGCTTCCTAACCAACCCATAGATCCACATTTGCAGCGCAGGCTCAAACAGCTCCGCAGCGTGCCTGCCCGCGATCCCCAGGTGGTAGCCAGGAACGAAGCCCTCTTTGTTGCTCAGGTCGATGAGTTATTGCATGAAAAAGGTTTTTCATCCGCAAACAGCGCCGCTATGAGCGCCGCTGCGAGCGCCGCAGCCCGTAAATCGGGAATCATCACCTATCTACAACAACTGAAGGAGAAATGGAAAATGGCAACACCCATGGTTCGTATGGCAATGACCCTCACAGCAGTATTTGTGACCCTGTTCGTCTTTATGTTCGGCGGAGCCGGCATGACCGCCTACGCCAATCAGAACGCGCTCCCCGGCGACACCCTCTACGGGATCAAGACCGGTTTCGAGCAAACCCGCCTGTCTCTGGCCCGCGACGCAGCCGACAAAGCCCGCCTGAACCTGGCTTTTGCCGAGCGGCGGCTGGACGAGATCGCCCGGCTGATCGAGGGCGGGCGCTACTCCGATATCCCCCTGGCAGTTCAGGAGTACGAGCTGTACGTCCAGAGCGCCATCGCCGCCCTGGAAACCGTCGCTGCCGGCGACCCCAATAGCTTACCTGAATTGGCCGCCCTGGTAGCCGATTCGCTCAAACGCTACGCCGCCACCCTGGCTGGCATGACCGCCTCCTTGCCCGACAACGCCCGCACCGAGCTGGAGCGCGCCATCCGCGTATCCACCTCCGCCGGCATGCGCGACCAGATCGAATTTACCGGTACGGTCGAACGAATCGCAACCGAAAGTTGGACCATCTCCGGACGCACATTGCTCCTCACACCTATCACCCAGATCAAGGGCCAGATCATGCTCGGTGACCGCGTCAAAGTGCACGCCTACCAGGATGCCGCCGGGGATTGGATCCTGCGTGAGGTCGAACCTGCCAGGCTTGATGACCGCGATGACGATCGCGACGACGACAGCAGCCGGGGCGAGATCGAGTTTACCGGCATCGTTGAGCTGATGACTGATAACGTCTGGGTTGTCTCCGGTCGCACCTTGATCGTCACCTCCGCCTCGGAGATCGAAGATCGCATCAGGATCGGCGACCGGGTCGAAGTCGAAGCTTACCGGGATGGCAATGGTAACTTGATCCTGATCGAGGTCGAGCGTGACGATGACGACCGCGATGACAACGACAACGATCGGTACGACGACAACGACAACGATCGGTACGACGACGATGATGACGACGACGATGACGACGATGATGACGATGACGACGATGACGACGATGACGACGATGACGACGACGATGACGACGATGACGACGATTAACCAATAGCTAAATAAAATATTTCTAAAAAAAGAGATGGCGGTTTGCACACCACCATCTCTTTTTTGGTTCTATACTCTCAGCGGGTCACCATTGACCAACCCACCTGAAATTTTATATAATGAAATAGAGAGCCACGACCCCAAACGTCCCGCAGGTTCTCCCCAGCAGAACCAATCCCCACCGTTACCCTGCGGGACGTTCAAAACAACTTATAAGGGAGGTAAACCATGTTCAAAAATATCTTGGTCGGCGTAGACGGTTCCGATTACGCCTTCAAAGCTGCCCAGGTCGCCGGCGAAATGGCCCGCTGCACCCAGGCCGATCTGGTGGTGGTGTCCTGTTTCGAGCCTGTCCCGGCCTATCTGGGCGAGCCGAATCTCCAGCAAGCCATCACCGAGCATATCAGCCAGGCCGAAAGCGTGCTAGAAACCGCCCTGGAAAAGATCGGAGAGATCCCCGGGCAGATCCATAAAGAGGTCATCGAGGGGTCGCCGGCTGACACCATCATCTCGGTAGCCGGCGTGCGCAGTGTCGACCTGATTATCATGGGCACGCGCGGCCTGGGTCGCATTTCGCGCGCCCTGCTGGGCAGCCAGAGCCAGAAAGTCGTCAGCCAGGCCGGTTGCCCGGTCATGCTGGTGCGTTGACCAGATGAGTCGCATCGGATTCATCTCCACTCGCTTTGCCGGCAACGACGGCGTCTCGCTCGAGACCCGCAAATGGGTCAAAGTGCTCAAGGACCTGGGCCACGAATGCTGCTTCTTCGCCGGCGAGTCCGACTGGCCCGCAGCGGACAGCTACGTCGTCCCTGAAGCCCATTTCGACCACCCCCAGGTGCGCGACCTGACCACCGAGCTGTTCGACGACTTCCGCCGCCAGCCACGCACCTCTCAAGCGGTTAAAGAGCTGCAAAACCATCTCGAAGAGCACCTGCACCGCTTCCTTAAGCAGTTCGAGCCGCAGGTCCTGATCGTGCAAAATGCCCTGGCCTTGCCCATGCATATCCCCCTGGGTCTGGCCGTCACCGAGCTGATCGCCGAAGAAGCCCTGCCCGTCATCGCCCACCACCACGATTTTTCCTGGGAGCGCGAGCGCTTCGCCGTCGGCGCAGCCGGTGACTACCTGCGCGCTGCCTTTCCCCCCACCCTGCCCGCCATCCATCACGTTGTTATCAACTCCAACGCCCAGCGCCAGCTCTCCCTCAGCGCCGGCGTCAGCTCCACCATCATCCCCAACGTGATGGATTTCGACAACCCCCCGCCTGCCCCGGACGATTATGCCGACGACCTGCGCACTGAGCTGGGCATCCAGCCAGACGAATACCTGCTCCTGCAGCCCACCCGCGTCGTCCCCCGCAAGCGCATCGAGCATTCCATCGAGTTAGCCCGCCGGTTGGAGCTTAAATCTGTCCTGCTTGTTTCACATGAAGCCGGCGACGAAGGCCATGCGTACCAGGATTACCTGCAAGATTACGCCGACCTGATGGGAGTGCGCATCCTCTTTGTCCCGCACCGCTTCCGCCTGGAACGCGCTCGCCAAGACGGGGTCAAAATATACTCACTGGCAGATGGCTATTACCAGGCTTGCCTGGTCACCTACCCCTCCCTGATCGAAGGCTTTGGCAACGCCTTCCTGGAAGCCGTCTACTACCGGCGGCCCATCTTTATGAACAGCTACGTGATCTTCAAGACCGATATCCAGCCCAAGGGCTTTCGCTTTATCACCTTCGCCGATTACCTGGACCAGGCCTGTGTGGAGCGCGTCCGCCAGATCTTGCTGGACCCCGACATGGCCCAGGAGATGGTCGACCACAACTACGAGCTGGGCCGCCGCCATTTCTCCTACACCATCCTCGAAAACCACCTGCGCACCCTTTTGTTGGATATCGAGGGCATCGGCGCTTAACCACCCTGTCAAGTTGGTCAAGCGGTTAGCTTGACCAACTTCTTGCCTCCCAGACCTTTAGGATTTCCCCAGCCTCCATAGCCCCTCATCCGCCCCAACCATATTGCCATTCGCCGCATGAGCCAGCATAAAAAACCCTAAAGGTCTATAAACTCCCCTAACTCCCAATCTCCCCCAACACCCGCACATAGCGCAGAATCTGCCCGCGCGTCAGCAACCCCACCATCCGCCCAGACTCCATCACCGGCGCCTGCGCCACATCCGCGTCGTCCATCGCCTGCAGCGCCTCCAGCACCTTCATCTCCGGGCTAACCTGCACCAACCGCTCCAGCGGTATCATGGCATCTTGCGCCAGGGTCCTGCCCCACTCCTCACGTGGCGCCGCCGTGATATCTTTTAGAGTCAGCAGGCCCTTCAGCCAGCCGTTTTCCTCCACGAAGAAATACCGCTGAGCGCCGGTCAGAACCTGCTCCTCCACCACTTGCTCCAACGTCATCCGCCCGGGCGTGTGTGGGGGTTCGGTCTGCATCACCTGAGCCACCGTCACCCCCCGCAGCATCTCGCGCAGGTTGGCCTGGGCGTAACTGTTCGCCGCCGCGTTCTGCAAGAACCAGCCGATGAACACCAGCCACAAACCGTTGAACAGGTTGCCGGTAAAGATGGTCATCATCCCGAAAACGATGAACCCAAAAGCCACCATCTGCCCACTGACGCTGGCTGCCTGGGTGGCGCGCTGGAAATTATCGGTGATCTTCCAAATTATCGCGCGCAGGACCCTGCCCCCATCCAGGGGGAAGCCCGGGATCAAATTGAACACCCCCAGGATCAAATTGATCCGCCCCAACCACAGGCTGGGTGCTGCCAGGTAGGGGTTTCCCTGCGTTAAGTACCCAAAAGCAGAGAAAACGCCAGCCAGCCCCAGGCTGGTCAGCGGACCAGCTATTGCTATGCGAAACTCCGCGCCAGGCGTGCTCGGGTCGCGCCCGATCTGCGCCACCCCACCGAAGATGAACAGGGTGATCGAGCGTACCGGGATTTCATTTCGTAGCGCAATCAAGGAATGCCCCAGCTCGTGCAGCAGCACCGAGCCGAAGAACAGCAGGCTGGTAACCGCTCCCAACAGCCAATAGGCTATTGGAGACATGCGCGGGTACTCCCCCGGCAGATACCCGGCCGCCAGCGACCAAGTCACTAGCCCAAAGATCAGGAACCAGCTGATATGCAGGCCCAGAGGAATGCCCCATATCTTCCCCAGCTTGATATTGGCTTCCATGAGTAGATCTTTCTAAACAGACAATCGCTACATTTCCGGCACATCCAACGTTTCGGCCTGCTCCAGTACGGTGGTCATCGGGCTGGATTCGTCTCCCAGGTTGGTGATAGCAGCCCGAGCAATCCTGCGCCGCTCTGCCAGGGGGCCTTGCACAAAGACCTGGTCAAAGGTAAAGCCGGTCACATTGGCATTCTCGTCTAAGATCACATCCCCCAGTGTGCCCACCCGGTGTCCGCCCTCGGTATGCACCTCGCGCCCCAATAGCTCGCTCAACAAGAGGAAACTGTCCGACTCCGGCAGTTCTTCCAGCAGATGGACGCCCTCGGAACCGCTCACCAACCAGGCGTCGATGCCCATCACCTGGATAGCGTTGCGCCCAATTACCCAAATCTTGCGGTTGATAATGCCGCGCTTGCTCACCAGGACCGCTGTGATCTTCCCTAGCTCGCCATCGAAATACGCATCTTTGACCTTGCCCAGCTTCTTGCCGTTGGTCAGGCTGATCAGGGGTTTGTTCAAATGTACTCTTGCTGTTCGCATCTTTCCCTCCTAAAATCGTCTCGTTTTCTTTGAAATTGCTTGAATGCAGAAAATCTTCCGCACATCTTATCTATTGCAGAGTTTCAACTGAAAAGTCACTGCTTAACTATCTTTATTATACACGCTCTCTATGACCTCAAAAACATGACCCCCCTTTTTATGATAAGATAGAAGCGCTGGTACTGCCCGCCTACGGGAGCACGCCTTCCGTCTGGCGAAAGACTTTTTATCTGAGCAGCTACCCAACAGCCCACAAAACTGAGCCGGGGGACGTTCCGGCTATCAGGGGGACCTATCTCACTTTTTGGAGGTTTTCACCATGGATATCATCACTACCCAAGATTTGCAAACCTTAATGACCAGCCAGGCTGGCTGGTGCGTCTCGTTGTTTATGCCCGCCCACCGCGCCGGCCGCGAAACCGAACAGGATCCCATTCGCTTTC